>NZ_JAYWLX010000003.1:0-347083 GCF_040946345.1 Rothia sp. LK2492
CAAATCAATTAATGGGGGGGCGGGCCCACCTGCTGGTGGGCCCGCCGACCTTTTCATGGACCGGAACTAAGAAACCCTAGTGCTTAGGGATCTTAAACATCATTTCGGTCTTAGGCCTAGCATTATCGACCTCGCCGGGCACACCATCAGCGTGCTTAATCTCAACATCGGTGCGTGAGCTTAGGAACTGGGAAAGCCACTCAGCTAGCAGGGTGAGAGCGAAGTTGATCACTACGAAGATGAGAGCAGCCAACAGCAACATCTGCAGGATGTTACCTTCACCGGAGCCAAAGCGGCGGGCGGCTGCCAATAGCTCGGGGTAGGAGATGATGTAACCCAGGGCGGTGTCCTTGAGGATGACCACGAACTGCGAGAGCAGGGAGGGCATCATGGCGGTCAGTGCCTGGGGCATGAGAACCGAAGTCAGTACAGCCCAGGGAGTCAGACCGATGGCCAGACCGGCCTCACCCTGGCCCTTTGGCAGCTGGTGGACACCGGAGCGTAGTAACTCAGCGATCACCGAGCCGTTGTAGAGGGTCAAGCCTAGAACGACGGCGATGAAGGGCAACTGGGAGGGTGAGAAGAAGGTGAACTGACCCAGGAAGAGCCAGAAGAAAATCATCATCATCAGCACGGGTACAGCGCGGAAGAACTCGACCACCACGGTGCCAAAGCCACGAATATATTTATTGGGTGCTAGGCGTGCCATGCCGAAGAAGAGACCAAATACCACTGAGGTAACAACTGAAATGAGTGCGGCCAGCAGGGTTTTACCCAGAGCAGGCAGGATGTAGTTAACCCAGAGGTTACCGGAGAAGAGTGAGGTCCATTTATCGGCTTCGAGCTGCCCCTGGCGCCCCATCACCATGAGAACGTAGGTCAGCATACCTGCCAGCACCAAAATGGCAATGATGTTGAAAATACGGGTACGGGCACGTGCCTTGGGCCCCGGAACGTCAAAGAGAACAGAGGTTGAGGTCATACGTTTCATCGCTTCACCGCCAGTTTACGAGAGGCCCAGGTGGTCAGTAGACCGATGGGGACGACAATGATGACAAAGCCCATGGCAAAGACAAAGAAAATCATGAAAATGAGGTCTGAATTGAACTCAATCATGGACTTCATCATGCCCGATGCTTCTGCAACCGAGGCTACGGTGGCAACGGTAGTGTTCTTAGCCAGCGCGATTAGGGTGTTACCTAGCGGGGTAATGGAGCCGCGCAGCGCCTGGGGGAAGATGACATAGCGGGCGGTCGGCATGAAGCTTAGACCGATAGCGCGTGCTGCTTCAGCCTGCCCAACGGGCACCGTGTTCACACCTGAACGGATTGCTTCACAGACGAAGGCCGCGTGGTAAATCGCGAGAACGATGGCGGCGTAGATAAAGAAGTTCCATTCAAAGCTGGTAGCTAGTGAGAGTTGGAACTGGGTCCACACGCCCAAAATTGCCAGGGTCATGAGAATAGTTAGCGGAGTGTTACGGATCAGGTGCACGTAAGCGGTACCTGCCCAGCGCAATGAAGGCACCGGGGAGATACGCATGAGTGCCAGCACCGATCCGAGGACGAACGAGCCGATAGCTGCCCAGAAGGTCAGCTGCACGTTGGTCCAGAACGCTCCGAGAACGTCATAGGTGGCAAAGAGCGTGGAGAGCTGTTCAGAGAACGACATGAAAGCCTCCAAAATCTAGAAAATGTGTGTTGAGAATGTTTACTGGGCGGGGACGGTGGCGCAGGCACTATCAAGAACGGGTGGGTTCAGTTCGGCGTTATAGACATAACCCGATGCTCCCACGTTCTTTGCGACAGCTTCTTCCCAGGCACCGGTTTCTACCATCTTGTTGATGGCTGCGTTAATATCAGCGCACTGATCCGAGCCCTTGGGCAGACCAATGCCGTAGCGTTCTTCGGTGAACGTGTTGCCCACCAGCTTCAGTTCGCCCTGATTAGCTCTGGTAGCGCCAAGACCTGCCAGGATGATGTCATCGGTGGTGACAGCATCGACCATGCCGGCGTTGAGCGCAACCACGCAGTCAGAGTAGGAGTTCTGCTGAACCAGCTGCACGGTTGAGGAGTACTTATCCTGAATCTTTTTTGCAGAGGTAGAACCGGTGACGGAGCAGAGATTCTTGCCTGCCAGGGAATCCGGGCCGGTGATATCGGTGTTCTCCTGCTGTACCAACAGGTCCTGGCCTGCGTAGAAGTAGGGGCCGGCGAAGTCTACGGTTTTGAGACGTGATTCAGAGATGGAGTAGGTCGCAAAAATCATGTCGACCTGTCCGTTGACGAGCATATTCTCGCGGTTAGCTGAGGGAGCCTCAACCCACTCAATCTGATCTTCTGAGTAGCCGAGTTCCTTGGCAACGTAACGGGCGACGTCGGTATCAAAGCCGGTGTAGTCACGGCCGTCCTGATAGCCCAGACCGGGCTGATCGTACTTGATGCCAATGCGGATGCTCTCACCCTCAGATGAAGAGCCACACCCTGAGAGGGCGAGGACGCCGGTCGCAGCCAGGGCTAGAGCGGCTAGTGCCTTGCCTTTGAGCTGTGAGAAGTTCATGGTGCACCTGCCCTAGTGGCCGAGAATCTTGCCGAGGAAATCCTTGGCACGATCTGACTGGGGGTTGGTGAAGAACTGATCGGGTGTGGATTCTTCGACGATTTCACCATCTGCCAGGAAAACAATGCGGTCGGCTGCCTTGCGGGCGAACCCCATTTCGTGGGTTACCACGATCATGGTCATGCCTTCTCGGGCTAGGGAAATCATGGTGTCAAGAACTTCGTTGACCATCTCGGGGTCGAGGGCGCTGGTGGGCTCATCGAAGAGCATCACCTTGGGCTGCATCGCTAGGGCTCGGGCAATGGCTACACGCTGTTGCTGGCCACCCGAGAGCTGGGCGGGCATCTTGTGTGCCTGATTATCAACGCCGACCTTCTTGAGCAGGCTCATCGCCAGCTCTTCAGCTTCAGTTTTGCTGAGACCGCGAACCTTGCGGGTCCCTAGAGTGACGTTGTCAAGGATGGACTTGTGCGCGAAGAGGTTGAAGGACTGGAAGACCATGCCCACTTCAGCGCGTAGATCAGCCAGTGCTTTACCTTCTTCAGGCAGGCTGACGCCGTCGATTTTGATGTCGCCTGAAGAGATGGGTTCGAGGCGGTTAATGGTGCGGCAGAGCGTGGACTTGCCGGAGCCCGAGGGGCCGAGCAGGATGATGACTTCACCCTTGCCCACTTCGAGATTGATGTTCTTGAGGACGTGGTGGTCACCGAAGTACTTATTGACCCCGGTTACCTGGACCAGTGCATCGTGAGTCATGCGGGTTTCCCTCCCTATGTGGTGTATTAACTGCCTCGCCGGTAGCATGGGCTACCGAACGTGTGTAGACAAAAAGGTGTATGTGCTTTACCTTACCCTCTCAAACGTAAACAGAAAGTTACACGGCAGGGGTGGAGCGAGTAAGTGAGTGTTTGAGTGGGGTGACAGACAGTAAAGCGCTAGCCGTTGATGGTGGGAAGAGACCGTGAATTATCTTTTAGTTGGCCTGACTTTTCTGGTGCTGGCGGCAGTGGTAGCTGCTTGCGCGGTACTGGGAACTGATCGCTTAATGCCGGGGCGCAGGGTGTTGGACGCTCTAAGCTCTGACGGGGTGGACGCCGCGGTGGGTGGCGAGTTGCCGCTGATTCTTTCGGATCACCCTCGCGGTGAAGAACTGCAAAGCATCCGTTTCTCTACGGCCTTTTTTGGCTATCACCGAGATGAGGTGGATGGCGTGCTGGCTAAGCTCATGGACGAGAACGCACGCCTGCGCTCCCTCCTTGAGAGCGATGGTGCCTCAGCTGAAACGGATCACCTAGGTCAGATCTCCTCGGAGCGACCCTAGATGCTGGCTAGCCGCTCGGAGGGGCAAGAATTTGCCGCTACGGTTTCAACCCTGGATAGTCTGAGCCTGCGACTGAATGCGATAGCTCTTAGACTGGCCCATCACTTTGGCAGGTGGCCGGCCGCCGTGCAGGTTGTGCTGGTCTACCTTGCCAGCCGTATTGTTAGCTGGTTTATTTTTAGTACGGTTGGTTTACAGCAGACATTCAGCCCCTGGAAGCAGGGCGCTATGAGTTACGGCGAATTCGTGATGATTTGGGATGCCGACTGGTACCAGAAAATTTCGCAGCAGGGTTACCCGCAGGCCCTTCCTCTGGATGCGAACGGATTGGTAGCTCAAAATGAGTGGGCCTTCTACCCTCTCTACCCGCTTCTAGCCCGCACGCTGGTGACGGTGACAGGCTTACCCTACGAGACCGTAGCCCCCACCCTTTCTCTACTAGCTGGCTTTGGTGCTGCCTGGTTGCTCTACCGCCTCTTTCGCCTCTGCTGCCAGCAGGCGTCCGACTCTCTCGGCACTGACCGGGGTGAGGAGCGATGGCATACTACCGCCCTGTGGGCCGTAGCTGCTGTCAGTTTCTGCGCTGTAGCCCCGGTGCTACAAACCGGTTATGCAGAGTCTTTGGGACTGCTCTTTCTCATCTGGACCCTTCTCTACCTGGTCCAGGGTTCCTACACCCTGATGCTGGTGCCAGCCCTGCTTGCCGCCCTCACCCGACCGGTGGGGGTCCCCCTGGGAGCCACCGTTGGGATTTGGTGGCTGGTCTGCTGGCTAAGAGATTATTCAGCCCGTAGGCCTCAGCGCGGTGCCGCCCTGGCCGCTCTCGGCACTACCGGCTGGCAGCTAATTTCAGCAGTGATGGTCTGCGCTTTTGCCTTCATCCACCCTGCCCACGCCTGGCTGGTGACCGGCAGAATCGACGCCTATACCGCCACCGAGACAGCCTGGCGGGCAGGCGGGGAACACGTTCTGCCTTTTATGCCATGGGTGCATCAAAGCCAGCACTATCTGGGAGTTGCGGGGCCGCTGGTGCTCACCCTTCTCCTCCTGCTCTTTTTCGCGGCTCTGCTGAGCCGCACCGTGCGACTTAGCCTGCCCCTGCCCCTGCTGCTTTGGGTCTGGAGCTATACCCTCTACATGCTGATGTTCTTTAACCCTCAGTCATCTACCTTCAGGTTGCTCCTGCCGCTCTTTGCACTGTATCTGCCGCTAGTTATGCTCTCATCCTCTCGGGCCTACCGGGGGCTGCTGGTGCTGAGCGGGATAGCCATGCAGTTTGGCTGGGTAGGTTGGCTGTGGCACTGGAAGCAGCTACCCGGCGGGGGAGATTACCCACCCTAAACAGAGCTGAAAACGGGATGTCCCCACAAAAAGGTGCACAGGCTTTATTATTAAAGGAGTCACACAGCGGGTTCGCCTCAGAGCCGCGTTTTTTAGACAGCATCGCAAAGGAGAGACCACCGATGGCAGCACAGAAACCCCGCACTGGCGAGGGCCCGCTTGAAATTGTCCGTGAAGGCCGCAGCATCGTTATGCGCATCCCTGTAGAGGGCGGTGGCCGTCTGGTGTTGGACCTCTCTGAAGCTGAGGTAGAGGCAATCCGCGAATGCGTTGAAAAGTTCTAAAGACCTTAGAACCCTGAATTTTTAGTTCACCCCGGTGCTTAGCGCCGGGGTTTACTTTTTGTAAATGAGATACAGTCCGCTGCCGGCAAAAACTAAGGAGACGTGTACATCGTCCACACAGGCTGCGACGTCGGTGAGCAGGCGCCGCAGGGAAACGCTGCGGGCATCGCGTGCTACCGGATCAGCAACAGCACCACTTGCCAGCGGATCATGAACCACCAGCAGACCGCCGGGTGCAAGCAGAGCCAAGACATCATAGGTGAACTGCTCAGCTTGGTCAGCGCCGGCATCGATAAAGGCGAAATCATAGGAGGCTGCCGAGAGGCGGGGGAGCACATCGGTGGCGTCCCCGGTAATAATGCGCACCCGGTGGTTCTTATCGAGCCCGGCTTCTGCCAGTAGTTCACGAGTGAGCTGGGAATGGGCAGCATCAATATCGAGGGAGGTCAGCGCCGCTCCCTCACGCAGTCCCAAGAGCAGAGCAACCGTTGAGACGCCGCAACCGGTACCAATTTCAACGGCGTGCTCCGCCCCGGTGGACGCCGCTAAAACGGTCAACAAAGAAGCTACCGAGAGAGCCACCGGGGCCGCACTCTGACGCTCAGCCTGCTGCCTCGCCTGGGCGAGAGTTGGCACCTCATAAGGAAACTCTTCAGCGTAACGCCAGCTACGAATCTGTTGGTTGGTATTCAAAGCCCTACCTCTTCGTTTAGCTCTTCATGATTCTAAGAACATCTTATTGAACGGTACCCAAGATTGCCCGTTTTGCCCAGGGAATACTGGTAACCTCGTGATGTGTTTGGAATTAGTGGTCTCGAGTTCATCGTCCTGGCGATCCTGGTGTTTGTGGTCATCGGGCCTGAACGCATGCCCGAATACGCCCAGCAGCTCAAAGATTTCGTCAAGCAGGTACGCCGCATTGCCTTTGACGCTAAGGACGACCTCAAAGAAACTCTCGGCCCTGACTTGGGCGACATCAACTGGCGCCAGTATGACCCTCGCCAGTATGACCCCCGCGTGATTGTGCGTGAGGCTTTTGCTGAGGACGAGGAAGAGCGCCGCAAAGAACTTGAGGCTAGGACTCAGGCCGCACCAGCCGCGTCGGTGACCTCCCGTCTGCCCCGCGGCGCCTGGGCACCCTTTGATTCCGAGGCAACCTAACCCCCTCACTCTTTAGAAGAAGGGCCCGTATCGAGAAGGTGCGGGCCCTTTCCTTCTGCACAAACAAGTATTTACCGGGGATGCACATCGCTAACGAGCACCAAAAGAGCAAGAACTCTAAATAATACTGTTAGACGTTGAAGGGCAGGGGCTTGCCGGCCAGCCCGCGGGGGCGGTGAATTAGCTGGGTTGCGATATCGGTAAAGACCGCTGCTGCCTTAGTTTCTGGTGCCGACCAGACAACCGGTGTGCCAGCGTCCCCGCCCTCGCGCAGAGCCATATCCAGGGGGACTGACCCCAGGAGCGGCACGGGGTAGCCCAGGGCTTTGCCCAGGGAATCAACCAGGATTTGGCCGCCGCCCTCACCGAAGAGAGCCATAGTGGAGCCATCGGGCAGGGTCATAGCTGCCATGTTCTCGATAACGCCGGTCACTTTCTGCTGGGTTTGAAGGCTGAGGGTACCAGCACGCTGGGCGACGTCCACTGCGGCATGCTGCGGGGTTGAAACCAGCAGGATTTCGGCATGGGGGAGTAGTTGTGCCATCGAGATGGCGACATCCCCGGTGCCGGGAGGCAGGTCCAGGAGAAGGATGTCCAGAGCGCCGAAATGGACATCGGTCAAGAACTGTTCCAGGGCTCGGTGAAGCATGGGGCCACGCCAGGCCACCGGTTGATCTGCGGCTACGAACATGCCGATTGAGATGACTTTGATATGACCGTTGCCGGTGGGTGCTTCAACGACCGGGGGGATGATCATGTCATCCATGCGGGTAGGACCTTCGACCAAGCCCAGCAGGCCGGGGATAGAGAAACCGTGCACATCGGCGTCGATGATGCCGACGCTCAGCCCGGCCGAGACAAAGGCTGCTGCCAGGTTGGCGGTTGCTGAGGATTTACCAACACCGCCCTTGCCGGAGGCAACAGCAAAAACACGGGTGAGGGAGTCCGGCGCGATAAAGGGGTTCGCTTTGGTATGCCCCAGACGCTGACGCAATTCGGAACGCTGGTCGGCACTCATATAACCGATTTCTAGATCCAGGTGCTCTACCTCAGCAACCCGACCAACCGCTTCCCGCACGTCCGCTTCGATGGTGTTCTTGAGCGGGCACCCCTCGATGGTAAGCAGGATTTTTACTCGGGCGGTGGTGCCATCCACCTGGGAAGTTTCCACCATACCCAGCTCAGTGATGGGTAGACGCAGCTCCGGGTCAATGACCGTTGCTAGAGCGCTGTTAAGAGAGGTATCGGGTGTCTGTTCAGTCATATTTACGGGGCCGACTACTCAGGTGAGCCGTCGATATCCTTCACCATCTTCTTCTTACGGTTCTTAGGGCGGTGTTCACTCAGCAAGTCGAAAGCGCTGGTTGAAGGGTTGGCTGAGTTGGGGTCGAAGTCCGGGAGCTCCATCTCGTGGTCGCTCTCATCCAGGCCGCGTGCCAGATGCTCAGCGCGGGCAAAGAGCTCTTCCTGGCGTTTTTGAACCTCTTGAATTTCGTCCATTAAATCCCGCATTTCACTGCGCACGAAGTCGCGGGTGGCTACCTCACGTAAAGTGATGCGCAGGGAGGCAATTTCGCGGGTCAGGTACTCAGTTTCTTCCAGGTTCTGCTGGTCGCGCTGGCGGTCCTGTTTAGAGACCACGCGGTCGCGGTCGTCCTGCCGGTTCTGCGCTAGAAGCAGCAGAGGCGCGGCATAGGAGGCCTGCAGGGAGAGCATGAGGGTGAGCAGGGTGAAGTTCAGTGCTCGAGGGTCAAACTGCATTTCTTCGGGTGCCAGGGTGTTCCAGCCCAACCAGACGGCACAGAAAACGGTCATCCACAGGAGAAACTGCGGGGTGCCCATGAAACGGGCAATTTTTTCGGTCATCTGACCGAAGGCATCCGGGTTGGGGTTGGCCAAGAAGAACCTGCGCCGCTTTTTCTCTTGGGGTGTGCCCAGAGTCTGCGCGGTATCTAGCGAAGGGCGTGCATCACTCAAAGCGTCGGCCTACCTTTCGGATCGGGGTCCCATCATCATAGGTGCGCCAGTCATCGGGCAGCATCTCATCGAGCACGTCATCCACGGTGACAGCTCCGACCAGGCGGTCAAACTCGTTAACTACCGGCACGATGGTAAGGTCATAGGTTGCCAGCACGCGGGAGACTTCCTCGATGCTGGCGGCATCATTGACTGCCTCGATTGAGGTATCCAAAATGTTGCCCACCTGCTCGCTGGGGGAATGGCGCAGCAAACGCTGCATATGCACCAGCCCCAGGTACTTGCCGGTGGGGGTTTCCAGGGGTGGACGCGCCACCATAACGGCAGCGGCCAGGGCAGGGGAAATTTCCTCCTGGCGAATGTGCGCTAGTGCCTCGGCAACAGTAGCTTCGGGGGAGAGCACAATAGGTACGGGGTTCATCAACGAACCGGCGGTGCCCTCCTCATATTCGAGCAGACGGCGCACGTCATCGGAATCATCAGGGTCCATGAGGGTCAGCAGCTCTTCACGCTGCTGATCAGAGAGTTCGCTGAGCAAATCAGCGGCGTCATCGGGTTCCATTTCTTCCAGCACGTTGACCGCTCGCTCTACCTCAAGGTGGGAGAGAATCTCTACCTGATCGTCCTCGGGTAGCTCCTGCAAGACGTCCGCTAGGCGTTCATCTTGTAGCTCTTGGGCTACCTCTACCTTGCGTTTTTTGTTCATCTCGTGGATGGCGTCCGCAAGGTCGGCGGGGTTGGAGTCCTCATGGCTTGCCACGAACGCGGTGGCTGCCTGGGGCTCAAAATCGGTGGAAAGGATAGCTTCATGCCAGTCGATAATGAGTGTTTCTTTACGGCGGCGCATCAGCGTATTGTGCCCGCGGGAGACGAAGAGTTCAGAGATAAACCAGTCACCGTTGCGGCGTTGCTCCATCGCGACGTCCTCAATCTGGGCCATGCCAGAGCCGTCCCGCAACTGCACCTTACGGTCAAAAAGTTCACCGACGACCAGGGCCTCTGAACCGCGTTGCTCAAAACGGCGCAGGTTTACCAGGCCCGTCAGAATGATTTGGGTGGAATCGATGCTGGTCACGCGTGTCATGGGCACAAAAATTCGTTTTTTTCCCAAAATCTCAATCACGATACCCACAACCACCGGCTCTTTGAGCTTGGCCAGGGAGCCCACCGCTGAGAACTGTGTGAAACCGTGTTTAAGCACCACAACATCACGCAAGCGGCCTAAACGGTCACCGTGCGGGTCAAAGACATCCAGGCCAAGAAGGCGGGCAATAAAAATCTTATTCGGTGCAGTACTCACAGTTTCTAAGGGTACTAGCCTTTAGAACGCCTCGCTACGCCACACCCACTGTGACAGCCGTCCTTTCTTCTTACCGAGCCAGCAAGGGCGCCAGTGCTCTCGCCCTACCCAGGAACACCTCTCCGTTCACCAGGGGCGATAAAGCACGCCCATCCAGCAAGCTACCAGCAGAGTAAGAGAAAATGGGGGAATGGACCAACTGAAAGCACCCCCAGCCCTTACCATGGCAGACGGCTCGAACATCCCGCCCGGTGAACTTGTGGCAACCTTTTCTGACCGCAAAGAACTTAACAAGGCGGTCGAATTTCTGGCAAGCCAAAAGTTCCCCGTGCACAGCCTCTTCATCGTGGGTCATGACGTCAAGCAGGTGGACTACGTCACCGGCCAGGCAACCTACCCCCGAGCCGCCCTGAACGGTGCCCTACAGGGCATCATGCTGGGCATCATGGTAGGTGTTTTCAACTCGATTCTTACCCAGACCTCCATGCTCGCCAACATTCTGAGCATCGTCCCGCTGGCGATTGCCTTCTGCATCATCTGGTCCATCCTGGTTGCTTCCCGCACCAAGGGAAAGGGGATTCGCACCCGCACCCAGATGCTGCCGACTCGCCTAGACCTCATGGCTATCCCAGCTACAGCTGCCGCCGCGCGTCATCTGCTGCGCGTTCCTCTGCAGGGCCAGCCTCACCAGCCCGCCCAGCATCACCACCAGCAGGTGCCCCATCAGCAGGCACCTCACGACCAAGTTCCTGGGCAGCCGGTAGTACCAGCCCAGCGCACCCAAGCCACTTCAGTACCCGCAGGCTCACTAGCAGCATCTCAGCCTGCTCCCGAACAGGTCGAAGCCCCCACTCCGGTTTTCACCCCACCAGCTGAAACCAACAAGGATGGGTCAAGAGCCGCCAGTAAGTTCGGTCTGCGTATCGACAACCCTCAGCAGTTTGAGCAGCAGATTCGTGAGCAGCCCGCTCCCGCCACCACTAATGAACGGGTGGAGCAGGTACGTGCCCAGCAGAGCGAGTCACGCTACGGGATCCGCGTGGAGGATCAGGCAGAGTTTGAGAGAACCATTCGCCAGGCACCCGCTTCCGCACCGAAAAAGGACGAGGGCAGCCCAGAAAGCTAGGATGCCGTCGTCAATCTGCTGGTAAATGCCGCCCCTGTGCCCGTTAGCGCGTGCACTCCCAACACGAAGCCCCTCACGAGTAGTAACTCGTGAGGGGCTTCTTGGTTCTAAGCTGGGGCTAGCTGCTGAGCTGAGCCATCCAATCCTCAATGCCCTCTACCGTGCGGGGCAGGGCGGCCGAAAGGTTCTCGTTCCCGTTTTCGGTGACGAGCACGTCATCCTCAATACGGATGCCGATGCCACGTAGCTCCGCTGGGATCCCTAGATCCTCTTCCTTGAAGTAGAGACCGGGTTCAATGGTGAATACCATGCCGGGTTCTAGTACGCCGTCCATGTAGAGCTCACGCTTTGCCTGGGCGCAGTCGTGCACGTCTAGACCCAGGTGGTGGCTGGTGCCGTGGGGCATCCAGCGGCGGTGGTGCCCGCCTTCTTCTGACAGGGAAACTTCAGCAGTGACGGGGAGCAAACCCCACTCCTCAAGACGGCTCGCCAGCACCTGCATAGTTGCGGCGTGGATATCCTTGAAACGAGCACCAGGAACAGCTGCTTTAAAAGCGGCCTCTGACGCTTCCAAAACAATGCTGTAAGCCTTAGCCTGAACCTCGGTGAACTTACCGTTGACGGGGAAGGTACGGGTGATATCTGCAGTGTAGAGGGTGTCATCTTCTACACCGGCGTCCACCAGCATGAGTTTTCCGTCTTCTACAGTGCCGTTGTTACGGATCCAGTGCAAAACAGTGGCGTTGTTACCGCAGGCGGCAATGGTGTCGTAGCCTAAGTCGTTGCCTTCAGAACGGGCCTTGGTAAAGAAAGCGGTTTCGATGATGCGCTCGCCGCGGTGGTGGTCGCGAGCAGCAGGTAGAGCTTTGATAACCTCTGCGAAACCGTCAATGGTGTTCGCTACCGAGCGGCGTAGATTTTCTACCTCAATGCTGTCCTTGACCAGACGTGCTTCTGACAGCGCCTCGGTGAGCACAGCGTCCAGCTTGTCAGATTCTTCTAAATCGACGGCGGTGTTGTAGCGGGAGGTATCGACTAGGGCATCCACGTTGAGGTCAACATCGCGGACCAGACGGATGCGAATGCCGCCCAGCGCCTGGTTACCGGCGTTCTTGGTGATTGCAACTTCAAGTTCGGATAGGTCAGCGGTGGCAATACCGTACTCTGCTGACATAGCCTCGAGGGTGGGCCGGGCGCCTACCCAGAACTCACCGTAACGCGGGTCCTTATAGAACTGCTCGGTGTCCCGGCCCGCCAGAGGGCGTAAGTAGAGAGTCGCTTCATGGTTAGACCCGCTATCACCGGTGCCTTCTTCAACAGGCTCAAAGACCAGCACGGCATCCGGTTCGTGATCCAAGCCCAACCCGGTCTGGTGAGCGAAAGCTGAGTGGGGGCGGAACCGGTAGTCGGTGTCATTGGAACGTACCTTCAGTGGGCCGGCTGGGAGAACCAGTCGTTCGCCGGGGAACATCGCTGAGATAGCGGCACGGCGTTGAGCGGTAAAGTCCGCGACGGTGGAGCGTGCGGGTAGCTCGGTGTCTGCTGGAGCCCAATTGGCTGCCATGAAATCAATGAAGGCTTTGGAAGAAGGTGCTGCTGAGCGGTTATTTACGCGCTCTTCGATGGGCTGTTCAGAGCCCGTTGTATGTTCAGAAGTGGTCATATCTCCACTCTAACCTATGGTTTCGCACCCGCCTGGGCGCTCGGTACAGTAGAGGGTATGTACGACCTCCACACCCACTCACAGATTTCTGATGGCACCCAGAGCTTGGATGAGTTAGTCGGTGAAATCGCTACCACCGGGCTGACCGGTTTCGCCCTCACTGACCACGACACCACCGCCGGGTGGCAGCGCGCTGGGCAGCTAGCAGAACACTTTGGGTTGGATTTTTTGCCCGGTATGGAGGTCTCTTGTTCCGGCCAGGGAGTCAGCGTCCACCTCCTGTCGTATATGCATGATCCTCAGGACACCGCTCTGCTGACTGAAATTTCTAGGGCCAGGGAGTCAAGAGTGGGCAGAGCTCAGCGCATGGTGCAACTTCTAGCAGAGGACTATCCGCTCACCTGGGAGGCGGTTCAAGATCATACCCATGAAGGGGCTACCGTGGGACGCCCGCACATTGCAGATGCACTGGTAGCTGCCGGAGTGGTAGCTAACCGGTCCGAAGTCTTTGAAACCATTTTGACGGCCCGCTCTAAATACTATGTGCCCCACTATGCTGTGGACCCTGTACAGGCGGTTAGCTTGGTGCGAGCCGCCGGGGGAGTTCCTGTCATGGCTCACCCCCGGGCGGTAGCCCGGGGGCGGGTAGCGTCTGAAGAGCTGATTCTTGCCATGATTGACGCCGGTCTTGCTGGGCTTGAGGTCTACCACCGGGACAACGGACCAGAAGACCGAACTTGGCTACTACAGGTAGCTAAGGAGTATGACCTGCTGGTCACCGGCTCCTCCGACTACCACGGCGCAGGTAAGCCCAACCGGCTGGGAGAGAACGCGACCGACCGCGAAACCGTTGCCCGGATCCGCGAGCAAGCGCGTTAGATACTTAACTTCTGCCTCTGAGCTGTCCCTAGGCAGGATGCTTCTTCTCTCTTTACTGCTGGAGCCAGGCGGTCGCTGGGCCGGGCAGCTTGTCGTCTACTAGCTCCGCTGAAGCTAGAACCAGCTGACCTGTCGGAAGCTCGATGGGCTGGTCGCCGAAGTTGGTGACGTTGACCCAGCCTGAGGGTCGGCGGAAGGCTAGCACCTGCTCAGAGTCTGTCTCCAGCCACTCAAGTTCTTCAGCCCCTTGGAGCTTGCGGCGGGCTGCCAGCGCTGCCCGGTAGAGGTTGAGCGTTGAGGTGGGTTCGGCGTCCTGCAGGCTCACTGCAGCGTCAGCAAACCAGGTGGGCTGGGGTAGGTGTGCAGTGCCGGGACCGAAGCCGTAGGAGGTTCCACAGCTCTTCCAGGGCAGGGGTACCCGGCAGCCGTCGCGGCCAACATTGACCCCGGGGGAGTTGAAGAAGGTGGGGTCCTGACGCTGGCTATCGGGGATGTCGGCAACCTCGTGCAAACCGAGTTCTTCACCCTGGTAGAGGTAGGCTGAGCCCGGCAAAGCGAGCTCGAAGAGGGTGGCTGCACGAGCACGGGCCAAACCTAGGACACGGTCCAGCTGGCTTTCGGGGCCACCGGCGAGTAGCCACTCGTGGCCCACCTTCTCGTTGGTCTTCCCTTCGACAAAAGGCAGACCGTAGCGGCTGGGATGCCGCACCACGTCGTGGTTTGAGAGCACCCAGGTGCTGGATGAGCCGGACTCAGCAGACAGTTCTAGGTTCTCGGTCACGATCTTTTTGAACTCGTCAGCATCAAAGTGAGCAGTGAGCAAATCAAAGTTAAAAGCCTGTCCCAAACCCTCGGGGCTGGCGTAAGCGGGGCGGCGGTCTCGCTCTACCCAAGCCTCAGCAACGGCGGTGCGTGGCGGGGTGTACTCGTTGAAAACGGTTCGCCATTCGCGGTAAATCTCGTGGACCTCGTCGCGATCCCAGATAGGGTGAGTTCCGTCCTTAGGCAGTTTCTGCAGTTCTGCTTCGCTGGGCAAATCGCCCCACATGTCACCCTTAGCGAGGCCGTGGGCGACGTCAATGCGGAAACCATCAACACCCCGATCTGCCCAGAAGCGGAAGGTGTCCAGGAAATCCTGGTGTACCTCGGGGTTGCGCCAGTTCAGGTCGGGCTGTTCCTTGGCAAAAATATGCAGGTACCATTGGCCGTCCTCGACCTGTTCCCAGGCAGGACCACCAAAAATTGATTCCCAATCTGAGGGCGGTAGCTCACCCTGTTCGCCCAGGCCATCGCGGAAGACGTAACGGTCACGCTCGGGTGAACCGGGGCCTGCGACTAGAGCTGCTGTGAACCAGACATGCTGGTCTGAGCTGTGGTTTGGCACCACATCCACAATGAGCTTGATACCGGCCTCGTGCAGAACCCGAGACATCTCATCAAAATCCTCCAGGCTGCCGATTTTGGGGTCAACGTTGCGGAAATCGTCCACATCGTAGCCACCATCTGCCAGCTGGGAGGGGTAGAAGGGCGACAGCCAGACAGCGTCTACACCCAGCTTCTTGAGGTAGGGAACCCGGCTGGTGATGCCCTTTAGGTCGCCAATAGAGTTGCCGTCGGCATCGGCAAAGGAGCGGGGGTAAATTTGGTAGACGGTGGCTTGACGCCACCAGTTGGGATCATCAGCAGGGGGAACCAGGAGGTTCTCGGGGGTGCTCACAGTGAGTGCCTTTCAGTCGGCGGACGGCTTATGTTTAAGCCTATAGAACCGTCTGCGCCTTAGAGTGCTTATGGCAAAAATTCCTGACTTTGGAGCGACCCCATTACCTCCATCTGCTTCATCCAGCCCGCCGTGAAATCGGCATTTGGCTATGAGCTAAGTAGAAGAATGAGGAGTGTGCGCGCTCCTGTTTCTCCCCGTAAGCTGGGTTACATGAAGTTTCTGAACGATATGACTCCCTCCACCGATCTGACCTACAACGACGTTTTTATGGTGCCCTCCCGCTCGTCTGTAGGCTCACGCATGGGTGTTGACCTTGCAACCGCTGACGGCACCGGCACCACCATCCCTCTGGTTGTTGCCAACATGACCGCCGTTTCAGGCCGACGCATGGCAGAAACTGTTGCCCGCCGCGGTGGAATCGCCATCATCCCTCAGGATGTTCCCGCCGACATTGTGGCTGAGACCATCGCTCGAGTGAAGAACGCCCACCTGCTCTTTGAAACTCCTATCACGGTCAAACCCCACCATACTGCTGGCTATGTGCGCCACCTTTTGCCCAAGCGCGCCCACGGAGCTGCCTTCGTCATGGACGGAGAGCAGCCCATTGGTGTTGTCACCGCAAAAGACCTACGCGGCTGCGATAACTTCGACCAGGTGGAAAACGTCATGTCCACCGAGCTGCTGACCCTTCCCGACACCGTCAGTCCCCAGGAAGCCTTCGAGGTTTTGCACCAGCATTCCCGCAAGGTAGCACCTGTGGTGGACGCGCAGGGAAACCTGGTCGGTGTTCTCACCCGCGCAGCAGCCCTGCGCGCCAGCCTCTACACTCCGGCCACCGATGACCAGGGCCGCCTGCGCATCGGTGTCGCCATCGGCATCAACGGCGATGTAGCCGGCCGCGCCCGCACGCTCCTGGACGCCGGTGCCGACGTGCTGGTGGTAGACACCGCCCACGGCCACCAGGAAAGCATGATTGAAGCCCTCAAAAAGGTGAAGGCTCTAAACCCACAGGTACCCATCGTCGCCGGCAACGTCGTCACCGCCGCTGGCGTTCGTGACCTTGCTGAAGCAGGCGCTGACATCATCAAGGTCGGCGTTGGCCCCGGCGCCATGTGCACCACCCGCATGCAGACCGGCGTTGGCCGCCCCCAATTCTCAGCCGTGCTTGAATGTGCAGCCGAAGCCAACAAACTGGGCATCCATATCTGGGCAGACGGCGGCGTCAAAGACCCCCGCGACGTGGCCCTAGCCCTTGCAGCAGGTGCCTCCAACGTGATGATCGGCTCCTGGTTCGCCGGCACCTACGAGTCACCCGGTGATGTTCTGCAGGACGCCGACGGCCGCCTCTACAAGGAATCTTTCGGCATGGCATCTCGTCGCGCCGTCACCAACCGCAACGCCCAAACCGAAGCCTTTGAAAAAGCCCGTCGCGAAATGTTCGAAGAAGGCATTTCATCAGCCCGCATCTACCTTCCTCAGGACAAGGGCGGGGTTGAAGACCAGATCGATTCCATCATCTCTGGCGTCCGATCCTCCTTCACCTACGCCGGTGCCTCAAGCATCGCAGAATTCGCTGAGCGCGCCACCGTAGGCATCCAGTCCGCCGCCGGCTATGCCGAGGGCCAGGCACGCGAAACCCGCTAGCCCAATCCCTCAACCACTACCGGGGGGCACTTGTTGACCCGGTGGGTAAACCCTCCTACCTAAGAAATATGGCTGGGTTGGTCAGAAAATTTCTTTCTGACCAACCCAGCCATAGCCCTTTAGATTAAATTAATTTAGTTTTCTGCGCGGGGAGTGCGGCGACGACGGCGGCGGGTGCCCTCCCCGCTCTTCTCCACTGACTTTTCTCTCGGGGTACGCTCAGCGCTACTATCGCCTTGACGGGTGCGGCGGCGACGCTCACCCTGGGGCTTATCCACGGTGTGCTCGACACTTTCTGATGAGCGTTCACGTGAGCCATCGCGAACACCGGAGCGGCGGCCCCGGCCCTCGCCGCGATTACGGTTGCTTTCGCGGCTATTGGAACGGCGTCGCTCGTTACCTCCGCGAGGGCTACGGCGTTCGTGGCCCTCCCCGTAATTCTCTGCCTCTTCAGCATCCAGACCGGCAGCAGTCTGCTCACTCTTGGGAAGCTTGCCCTTAGTGCCCTTCTCGATGCCCAGGTCAGCGAAGAGGTGGGGGGAAGAGGAATAGGTTTCTACCGGGTCATCAACACCCAGCTCAAGGGCAGCATTGATGAGCTTCCAGCGGGGTACATCTTCCCAGTCCACCAGGGTGACAGCGGTACCGGTGTTGCCCGCACGGCCGGTGCGGCCTACACGGTGCAGGTAGGTTTTTTCGTCTTCGGGGCACTGGAAGTTGATGACGTGAGTGACGTCCTCAACGTCGATACCGCGCGCTGCCACGTCGGTGGCGACCAGAATATCAACCTTGCCGTTGCGGAAGGCGCGCAGGGCCTGTTCGCGAGCGCCCTGGTTGAGGTCGCCGTGGATAGCGCCGGCTGCGAACCCGCGGCCCATAAGTTCCTCTGAAAGGCGGGCGGCGCTACGCTTGGTCTTGGTGAAGATAATGGTGCGCCCTCGGCCTTCGGCACGCAGGATGCGGCCGACCAGCTCGTCCTTGTCCATGGGATGGGCACGGTAAATGACCTGGCGGATAGAAGCCTTGGTGGCGGTTTCGTCCTCGCCACTTTCAGCACGAATGTGCATGGGACGGCTCATGTAGCGGCGGGCCATGGTCAGCACGGCACCGGGCATGGTAGCCGAGAAGAGCATGGTCTGGCGCTTTTCAGGGATAAGCGAGAGCAGCTTTTCAACATCGGGCAAGAAGCCTAGATCTAGCATTTCGTCGGCCTCATCGAGCACCACAATTTTGACCTGAGAAAGGTTTAAAAAGTGCTGGCGCTGCAGGTCAATGAGACGGCCAGGGGTGCCCACGATAACCTCAACACCAGCTTCAAGTTCTTTAACCTGGCTTTCGTAGGGGCGGCCACCGTAGAGGGTAGCGACGCGGGCGTTGCGCTTAGTCGCTGCGATGGAGAGGTCGTTACCCACCTGAATCGCAAGTTCACGGGTAGGGACGATAATGAGCGCCTGGGGTGCTCCTGGGGTCTTCAAAGACGCCCACGCTTCGTCCTCACGCCCGACCACGGACTGAATCGCAGGTAGACCAAAGCCGAGAGTCTTACCGGTACCGGTCTTAGCTTGGCCGATGATGTCATGCCCCGAAAGAGCAACGGGAAGGGTCAGAGCCTGAATGGGGAAAGGAGTGGTGATACCCTTTTCTGCCAAGGCGTCGCTAATGTCCTGGCGAACGCCGTAATCGGCAAAAGTGCGACTATCAGTGGTGACCGTTTCAAAATTTTCTGTCAAGAATCGTTTTCCTTAGATGGTGCCGCAGCGAGGTGCGGCAGTGGGGAAGCCGATCGCAGGTTAGTCTCGTTCAATCGACCGCACAAACGGTGCGGGAGAACTTTGTTCAGGTGTTGATAGGTGAGGTTCACGACCGGGCAACCAAATAACTTTTTCATTCTACCGGCAAAAAGGCATAAAAACAGGGCAGGTGGGCGAGTCGCCTACGACTCACCCACCTGCCCTGAAGCGTGGCAGCGTTATTCGCCCACGCCGATGCCGAAACCAATGCGACGCTTGGACTCAGCGCCGATTTCAACGAAGCCAATTTGAGCTGCTGGTACCAGGGTGGTTGCACCCTTAGAGTCAGTCAGTTCAAGAATGCTGCCCTGAGCCAAGGCGTCTGCCACTTTAGCCTTGATGTCAGCAGCGGTTTCATCCGAGTCGATAACAATCTGGGTGGGCACATTCAGCACGCCAATTTTGATTTCCACGAGAAACTCCCTCAATACGGTGGGGCACGATGGAACCGTGCCAAGCTTTACCCCAGTGTACGTGAGCGCACTAGTTCTCAGACACCTCGGCGTCCTGTGTTCGTAACAGGCGAAACCGGTCTTTAGACTTGTTTATTCCCAGTCCTCGTCGATGATTGAAATGCCACCCCAGGCAAGGCGGAAGGTGGCCCTTTCGGCTGCCGCAAGAGCTTCATCGGAACTGCCATTGCCGATCACGACCTGTGTTGAGGAAAGTACCATACCGGTCAGCATGCGGGCAGTCAGCATCGCTTCCTTAAAGGGTAGGCCTGCATTGGGCGCTAGGATTCCGGCAATATGTTCTGCGATGAGGGTATTCAAATTTTCGATGCGTTCGAGCACCGCAAAGTCGTTGTGGATATCTGATGCAAAAATCAGGCGGTAGCCGGCAACATTAGTGCGGGCATAGCTAAAGAAAGCGCTGATAACCCCCTCGACCCGTTCCCTATTGACCTCTGATTGATGCAGGGGCGCGATGATGAGCTTCAACATATTCTTGATTTCTTCATCGAGCGCCGCCAGGTAGAGATCACGTTTACCCGCAAAATGCTGGTAGAGCACCGGTTTGCTCACATTTGAGGCGTTAGCAATGTGATCCATAGTGGTGTGGTGGTAGCCTTGCGCAGCAAAAATCCGTACTGCGTTATTGATGAGCTGCTGCCTCCGCAAATCCTTGGGTAGGCGGGACACAACAAACGCATCGTTGGAGCCTTCTGGTGCACTGGGTGCTACTACAAGGTGAGAGCTCATCTGGAGAGAAACCTTAGATGTAGGGATGGGGTCTTGCTAACGAAGCCATGAATCTCGCCCCTGCGTGCGTCTTCAGGTTATGAAGCGTCATCTTGCGAAAGGGCCGGATCTTGGATTTGTTCCTGCACTTCAATGCCATATAGTGCCTCGAGGGCGGATACGTAGTCATTAATCCTGCCGTCACGGGCTAGTTCCCTAGCTCGCACGGTGGGGGTGTGCAAAAGCGATTTGACCATGCGGCGCATGGCAAATTCGAGTTCTTCGGTGGCTGCTGTGCAACCGTATTGATGATGCACTTTAGCTAGTTCTGCATCGAGAACGCTCATGGTGTGCTGTCTGAGAGCAACAATAGCAGCGTCCACATTGCGTGCCTTCTCTTTGACCCTGAATTCAGCAGCTTCTTCGTCCACAATTGTGCGGGCAGTATGCACCGACTCCACGGTTTCTTCCGGCGCGGCTAGGCGTACCGACTCTAGGGTAATGAGTTCGACATTGGGTAAATCGGCCACCTCGGGGGCGAAGTCCCTAGACAGGGCTATATCAAGGATGACGCGCTTACCCTCGGGCATTTCGATCGGCAACATGGGGGAGGAAGCGCCAGAGCAACCAATGATGATGTCGGCCTTTTTCATAGAAGAATAGAGGCTGCCGTGGGGCACCGCTTGAGCGCCTCTCTTGTCCGCAAAAGAAGCTGCGCGATCACTGCGAGAATAAACCCAAATATCGGTACATCCACGCTCATGCAGTGCGGCAATAGTCGCACCGGCATAGGCGCCCGTGCCAAAAACCAGCGCGGTGCGAGTAGCCCAGGTCTTCTCGGTAATATCATCAGAGATATCTAGAGCAACAGAAACAATCGACCGGCCACGAGAGCCCAGCATGGTGCGCTGACCAACTTTGCGTGCTGTGGCAGCCCCGTGATCAAAAAGTCGAACCAGGTTGCCGGTTGCCCGCCCCTTTTCTTGCGCCAAGGAAAGAGCACGACGCACCTGTCCGGTAATTTCCCGTTCACCCACAACCGCAGATTCCAGCCCAGAAGCAACCGTGAAGAGGTGATGGGCGGCGTCCGAATTAATAAAAACATCAAAGCTGCTCTCAACAATGTCATAGCTAAGACCAGAGCGTGCTGAAACCGTTTCGAAAATCTTTTCTGAAGTGAGAGCTACATCATTATGAATGTTTTGCTGGGTTGCTCCGGGCTTGCTAGCTAGTTCAACATAGATTTCTAGGCGGTTGCAGGTAGACAAAATGACCTCGCCCTGAACGCCTTTGCTGAGAAGGTGGGAGGGCAGGTCTTGAACACCCTCGCTGAGATGAGCGATGGTGGTGAGGTCTACAGTGCGGTGCGATGCAACGAGGCTAAAAATAGTCACAACGCTCTTAATAATAGACAAAAACTTGCTTGAAATCGTTGACAGGGTGTCACTAAGGTGAGGTTGGTAGGGGCTAAGCGTGGGTACCGGGGCTTGGCAACGCTATATTTCGCGGCGTAGCGGGTCTACCCTTAAAGGTGCATTTTTCTGGTGGTAGCCAGGTCATGCATCTCGAGGTTTACTTCAGCGACACCCTGTCTCTAAAATTTTTTATTTTAATTGGCACAATAGTGTGTATGAGTATGAACCAGAGCCCTACCCTCAGGCAGCGTGCCCTGCTCACCGATGAGCAGCTTGCGCACCTCCCTGCCAACCACCCACTCAAAGCAGCGAATACCGGCGAATCGGCCATGATTCGCACGCTCACCGGGCGTCCGGCTGACCATGCCCCGGTCTGGTTCATGCGTCAGGCTGGCCGCTCTTTGCCGGAATACCGCGAGATTCGTGAAGGAATCCCGATGCTGGATGCCTGCCTCACACCCGCACTAGCTGCCGAAATTACGGTGCAGCCCGTTCGCCGACACAAGGTGGACGCCGGTATTTTCTTTTCTGACATTGTTATCCCCATGAAGCTTGCTGGGGTCAACGTTGATATCGTTCCCGGTCGCGGCCCGGTGCTGGACGCACCTGTACGCACCATGGAAGAGATTAAGAACCTGCCGGAACTTGAGGACTCAGCCTTAGACCCCATCCGCGAGGCTATTGCACTGACCGTCAAAGAGCTAGGATCCACCCCGCTCATCGGTTTTGCTGGCGCCCCCTTCACCGTAGCCGCCTACATGGTTGAAGGTGGTCCTTCCCGCGACCATTTGCGCCCCCGCACCATGATGCACGCAGACCCGGAAGCCTGGGATGCCCTGGCAGCCTGGGCAGCCCGCACCAGTGCCCAGTTCCTGGCAGCTCAGATTGAAGCTGGCGCATCAGCGGTGCAGCTCTTTGACTCCTGGGCAGGCTCCCTGGGCGAGGCCGACTACCGCCGCTTCGTGCAACCCCATTCTGCCGCCGTACTTTCAGCTGTTGAGCATTACGGCGTGCCCCGCATCCACTTTGGTACCGGTACCGCTGAACTGCTGCCCGCCCTGCTAGAAGCTGGTGCTGATGTGATTGGCGTGGACTACCGTCTGCCCCTATCCGTAGCCCAGGAGCGTCTGGGTGGTGGCATCGTGCTGCAGGGCAACATTGATCCAGCACTGCTTGCCTCGGGATGGGAGGCACTTGCCGCCCACACCGATGCCGTACTGGAGCAAGGACGATGCGCACCGGCCCATGTCGTCAACCTGGGCCACGGCGTACCACCGACCACTGACCCCACCGTGCTCACCGCCCTGGTGGACTACATCCATACCCAAACTCGTAAAGGCTAGGTAGAAAGCCTATGGCAACCGGAGCTTCACAGGCGGAAACCGCACTCGTTATCGGTGGCGGTATTTCGGGTCTTCTTGCTGCGCGCGAGCTAGCGCGTGCGGGTAAAAGAGTCACCCTGGTTGAACGCGAGGAGCCTCTGGGCGGCGCGGTAGGTTCGCATCAGCTCGCTGGGCTGGTGCTGGACTCCGGTGCAGAGTCTTTTGCCACCCGCACCCCGGTGGTAACCAACCTACTGGGTGAACTGGGGCTTGAAGAACAAATTGTGCAGCCTAACCCCTTGGGCTCCTGGCTCTACCTGCCTGAAGGGGCCTTCCCCTCACCGTCCACCGGTGTGCTGGGTATCCCCGGAAGCTTTGATGACCCGGCTCTCAAACAGATTTTGGGGCGTAGAGGCTACCGCCGAGCGACCCTAGATAAGGTGCTGCCTCGCTCGGCTGGTTCTACGGCAAAAACCCTGGGCGAACTCGTCCGAGTGCGCATGGGCCAGCAGGTGCTCAATCAGCTGGTTACCCCCGTCGTATCGGGTGTCTTTTCAACCCACCCTGACAAACTCGAAATTGCCACCATTGCTCCGCGCCTATTGGACGGTCTGGCCCAGTACGGCTCTCTGGCCGCTGCCTCTGCTGCTCAGCGGGCTACTTCCCCGGCTGGCTCGCAGGTCGCTGGCATTGAGGGCGGCATGAACCGGCTATCCGAGGCACTGGTCGATGAATTGCTCAATCTTAGAGTGAGGCTAGTCAGCGGGTTCGACACTATTGCCGTTGACCGCGATCCCTCGGATGGCCGCTGGACCGCTATCCAGCGCCAGCCCCACAGTGGTGAGCGGGCAGCCGTTATTTCTGCTGACCTTCTGGTCGTCGCCACAGACGCCCAAACCGCTGTACGCCTACTGGGCCCCTACCTGCCAGCTAGCGCCCTGCCTGCTGTGAAACCGGGCCCAGAAGTTGCCCTGGTCTCACTTGTGCTGGACGCTCCAGCACTGGATGCCAACCCCCGTGGTACCGGCCTTCTGGTGAGCGAGCAGGCCACCGGCGTCCGTGCCAAGGCGCTGACCCACGCCACTGCCAAGTGGAGCTGGGTTGCCGACAGGGCTGGGGAGGGGCGCCACGTCATCCGGTTGTCCTACGGCCGTGCTGGCCAGGAGAACTCACCGCTCTCCGACCTTGCCCTGCACGATGACCAGTTGGTCACTTTGGGCCTGCATGATGCAGGGCGTCTGCTGGGCGTGCCCCTGAGCAAGTCATCGTTGGTTGCCGCTGATGTGGTGCGCTGGCGTACGGCGCTACCCTCCACCGGGCCCGGGCACCGTCAGGGCGTCGCAGCTTTCCGCTCGGCCCTTGAAGATTTGGATGGAGCCACCGCTGTTGGAGCCTGGGTGGCAGGCACCGGCCTGGTCGCTATCGTCACGGACACCGCCCCGCACATCCAGCGTTTTATGCAACGTAATTCAACCGTCTAGGTCAACCCTAGGACCCATCACACCCTAACCCCACGGTGAAGGAAGAAAACCCATGTCACACCCCACCTCATCCCACGGTTCTGACCATGGTGCAGGCGGCTACAGCCACGCAGCTGCAGCCCGCCCCACCGCCAAGGATGCCAACGGCAAGATTCAGGGCCAGCGCCCCGGCGAAGTTGCCGAAGGCGACACCCAGTTCCACTACGCCCTCTACACCATCTTCGCCCGCGAGGGCGTTGCCAGCCCTAACGCAAGGGGCGCAGAGGCAACCACTGAACTCGAAAAAGCAGTAGCAGAGCTCGAAGCTTCTGGTGTCACCGTTCGCGGCTTCTACGATGTCTCAGCGATGCGCAACGACGCCGACGTGATGGTTTGGGTGCACGGTGCTGTGCCCGAGGACCTGCAGGCAGCCATCCGTATCCTGCGCCGTACCGAAGCCTTCAGCGGTACCAAAATTGTCTGGTCTACTATGGGTCTGCACCGCGATGCTGAGTTCGTTGCTAACCACACTCCCACTTTTGCTAAGGGTATTGAACCCGAAGCGTGGATCTGTGTTTATCCCTTCGTGCGCAGCTTTGACTGGTACACCATGAACCCCGAAAAGCGCCGCGAGATCATGAAGAATCACGGTGTCAAGGGTATCGACTTCCCCGAAGTTCTGCCTAACACCATCGCTACCTTTGGTCTCAACGACTACGAATGGCTCATCGCTTTGGAAGCTCCCGAGCTGGTGCTAATCGTAGATATTATGCGCTCCTTCCGTAACACCGAAGCCCGCCACTACATCCGTGAAGAGATTCCTTTTTACACCGGCCGCCGCATCCCTGCTGCGGAGGTCGCTGAGGTACTTGCCTAATGACTGCTATCCCTAACGACGTCCGTCCCAATGTCACGGACCCCAACAACACCGCCTCCAACGGACCAAGCCTCCTAAATGAGGCCACCATCGCTGATTTCCACGGTGAAGAAAACCTGACCCGCCCGCGCGCTCAAGCACCCCAGAACTATGACCTGGTTATCCTCTCCTCCTTTGGCGGGCCCGAAGGCCAGGAGGATGTGATTCCCTTCCTGCGCAATGTCACGGCCGGTCGCGGTATCCCTGACGAGCGTTTGGAAGAGGTTGCCACCCATTACCGTGCCAACGGTGGAGTGTCACCCATCAACGCCCAAAACCGTGCCCTGCTGGCTGCCCTGCAAGAAGCTCTGGCTGAAAAGGGCCCCAACATTCCTATCACCTGGGCCAACCGCAACTGGGAACCCTACGTCAGTGATGTGGTGCAAAACGCTTACGACGAGGGCAAGCGCAATATTCTGGTGCTGGCTACCAGCGCATACCCCGGTTATTCCTCCTGCCGCCAGTACCGTGAGGACTACGGCATGGCTCTTGAGAAGCTGGGTCTGGAAGGCAAACTGAACATCGATAAGGTGCGTCAGTTTTTCGATTCCCCTGGCTTTATCCAGTCCTTTGCTGACGGTCTGGTTGTTGGTCTGAAGGATGTACGTGCTCGTCTCTCCGAGGCCGAGCAGAAGGCCGCCGGTAACGGCAAGATCCGTATCATGTTCTGCACTCACTCGGTGCCGACCAGCGCAGCGAATGAAGCTGGCCCGCGCGGCGTGGACTACGAAGGTGGCAGCGCCTACGTTGAGAAGCACCTACAGGCAGCCCGTGCCGTCCTCACCCGTGTAGAGTCCGTAGGCCCCGCTCTGCTCGATGACGTGGAATGGGAGCTGGTTTACCAGTCACGTTCTGGCCCACCCAGCATGCCCTGGCTAGAACCCGATGTGAATGACGCTCTTGAAGCGATTGAGGGAGCTGTTGACGGTGTGGTTCTGGTGCCCCTGGGCTTCGTTTCAGATCACATGGAAGTTAAGTGGGATTTGGACACCGAGGCTCTGGATACCTGTGACCGCCTGGGCTTTGTGGCAACCCGAACACCCACCCCCGGTGTGCACCCTGAGTACGTGGAGTCCCTGCGTCA
The DNA here is from genome assembly GCF_040946345.1 of Rothia sp. LK2492. Lineage (NCBI taxonomy): Bacteria > Bacillati > Actinomycetota > Actinomycetes > Micrococcales > Micrococcaceae > Rothia > Rothia sp. LK2492. The sequence goes on from NZ_JAYWLX010000003.1 coordinate 26,144, forward strand.
GCTCATTGCTGAGCGCGTGGCTGAAACAGCTTCTTCTACCGACCCGGCTGAACTTGAAGCCAATCGTGGGGGAGTGTGCGGCGGCAAGGGCTGGTTTGACGCCTGCAACCCGGACTGCTGCAAGTCTTTGCGCCCCGGCTCGGATAAGGCACGCATTGCTGATTACACCGGTGACACCACCGGCGGAACCCGCTAAAACGGCAGCCCAGCGCCCCGGCTCTTCTGCCGGGGCGCACTGGCGCTATAAACCTAAGGACGAAGGCATATGGTAGCGAAAGCACCTTACACTGTTGGCACCCGCGGCTCAGCCCTGGCGATGACGCAGAGCAAAATGGCGGCAGATTCCGTGGCAGAAGCTGGAGGTTTTGAGTTGGGTATGGTCACCGTTAAAACCGAAGGTGACGTACTCACCGGGCCGCTATCTCAGATGGGAGGCACCGGAGTCTTCGCTGCCACCTTGCGCACCCGCCTATTGGAAGGAGCCGTGGATTTAGCAGTCCACTCCCTCAAGGACCTACCCAGTGCGCCCTGTCCGGGATTGGTCATTGGGGCTACCCCTGAGCGTGAAGACCCCCGTGATGCCCTCTGTGCCCGTGACGGTCTGACTCTCGATAGCCTGCCGCTCGGCGCCCGCGTGGGCACCGGTTCCCCACGCCGTGCCGCCCAGCTCTTGGCCCTGCGCCCTGATCTAACTATCGTTGATATTCGCGGTAACGTGGGCACCCGTCTGGCACGTGTGGCCGGTAACGAAGCGTACGGGGTTGGTGGTGCCGGTCTGCACGGTGAGAAGAAACTCGGTGCGATTACCGGCGACTGCGATGCGGTCATTCTGGCAGCCTCGGGGCTTAAGCGCCTAAGCCTAGAGGAAACCATCACCGAGTACCTGCCTACTGATCGGGTAGTTCCTGCCCCCGGTCAGGGCTCGCTGGCCCTTGAAGTTCGTGAAGGTGAACTGGGCGGTGAGCCCACTCCTCTGGGGTCGGCGGTCACTGCCGTGAACCACTTACCCACCCGTCTGGCGGTCACCGCTGAACGCGCTCTACTCCGCCGTCTTGAGGCAGGCTGCGCCGCCCCCATTGGTGCCTACGCCTATATCAAGGATGACCAGCTCACCCTTGATATCTGTGTGGCAGCTACCAATGGTTCAGCGACCCTGCGTCAAAGCCTCACCACCGACCAGCTCACCCTTGAAGCGGCGGCTGCCCTGGGTGTCCGCGCCGCTGAGCAGCTTTTGGAACAAGGAGCAGCCAGCCTGGCCGGGCTCGAAACTGCTTTTGGGAACTAGGTAGAGTAAAGACTATGACGCACCTTCTTTTCACCCGCTTTCCACGCAAAGCCGGAAGCTTCGTTCACGAACTGCAGGAACTGTTGCCTGGCACTACTGTTGCCTGCGCTCCTATCCTTGAAGCGGTCGCGGTAACCCCCGAAGACTGGGACGCCACCGCCTTCTCGCTGATTCGTGGTGAATACAGCTGGGTCACTTTTACCTCGGTCAACGGGGTTCTTGCTTTTGACGCTCTGGCTGCAGAGTTGGGGCAGAGCACCGTTGAATTGTTGGGCGCCGCCCAGGTTGCCGCCGTGGGCACCGCCACCGGCAAGGCGTTAGAAGTCTTGGGTGTACTGGTTGATTTTGTGCCAGAAGAGCAGTCTGCGGCGGGCATGGTAGCCGAGTGGCCCCTGGACGAAGAGTGGGAAGACCCTACCGAAGTAACCGTGCTGCTGGTGCAGGGGCTAACCGCCTCACCCACCCTAGAAGCAGGTCTTACCGACTATGGCTACACCGCCCTAACCCTGGGCGTCTATGACATGCAGACCTACCCGGCGCAGCAACCCCTGGTGGAGCGCACAGAAGAGGACGCTGCGGCTCTTGATCTGGATGCCGCCCGGGACGCTTTGGCCTCGGCTGATGTCCTGGTAGCTACCTCACCGCTGATTCTTTCTACCTTGGCTGAGGGCTATTCGGGGCAGCTGCCACCCACCGTCACTATTGGGGCAGCTACCGAAGCGGCTGCCAGGGAGATGCCTACCAGCGTCCGGCCCGTAAAAATTTCTGCAGCAACCACCCCAGCCCCGGCTGACCTAGCAGCCGCTGTAGCTGACCTTCTCGATTCCTCAGAATGACCCAAAGGACCAATGATGTTCTCAAAACCTAGCCTTGATTTACCCGTGCGCCCCCGCCGCCTACGCACCAGCGGCCCCATGCGCGCGCTGACCGCTGAGACCCGCCTGGCACCTGCCAACCTGATTCAGGTGCTCTTTGTGCGCGACGGCATCGACGTGCCCGTAGAAATTTCCTCAATGCCCGGCCAGTACCAGCACACCCTAGACTCTGTTCTGCCCGAGGTTCAAAAAGCCATTGACGCCGGCGTTGCTGCTATTGACCTTTTCGGTGTGCCCAAGGACGAAGACAAGGACGCCGCCGGCTCAGTGGCCTGGGCAGAGAACGGGATTCTCAACCGCGCCATTGCTGCCATCCGCCAGGAATTTGGTGAGCAGATCATCATTATTGCTGATACCTGCCTGGATGAGTTCACCGACCACGGCCACTGTGGTCCGCTAACTACCGATGATTTCGGTGTGGTCTCTGTCGATAATGACGCCGCGGTAGAAGCCTATTGCAAGATGGCTGTCTCCCAGGCAAAAGCCGGTGCTCACACCGTCAGCCCCTCGGGCATGATGGATGGCCAGATCGCTGCCATGCGGGCGGCACTGGACGATGCCGGGTACAGCCACGTCTCTATCCTTGCCTACTCTGCCAAGTACGCTTCAGCCTTCTTTGGCCCCTTCCGCGATGCCGTGGGCTCCACCTTCACCGGTGACCGCAAAACCTACCAGCAGGACCCAGCTAACCGCCGTGAATCCCTCTACGAGGCCGCCCTTGATATTGAAGAGGGCGCCGATATGGTCATGGTCAAACCAGCCACCGCCTACCTGGATATCATCCGCGAAATTACCGACTTCTCACCCGTTCCGGTTGCCGCTTACCACGTCAGTGGCGAGTACGCCATGATCGAGGCAGCTGCAGCTCAGGGCTGGATTGACCGCAAGGCAGTTGCCCTTGAAGCGCTGACCGGCATCCACCGCGCCGGTGCAACCATGATTTTGACCTACTACGCCACCGAAGCTGCCGGCTGGCTCAACCAACGCTAACCCCTCATTTTTTTCTTGACCTCTGGGCAGGTATACCACCTGCTATACCCCTGAAAGGTTCCCTACCATGACTGTTTCAGAAGATCTCTTCGCCCGCTCCGCCAAGGTTATTCCTGGCGGTGTTAACTCCCCGGTACGCGCCTTCAACTCTGTGGGCGGCACCCCCGCCTTCATGGTGGAAGCCCAGGGCCCCTACCTGACCGATGCAGACGGTCGCAGCTACGTTGACCTGGTCTGCTCTTGGGGCCCAGCGCTCCTGGGGCATAAGCACCCCGGCGTGATTGAAGCCGTGCACGCTGCCGTTGAGCACGGGCTCTCCTTTGGTGCCTCCACCGCTGCTGAAACCGAACTGGCTGAACTGGTAGTGGACCGCATTAACGCCGCCATTCCCGGTGCTATCGACCAGATCCGTATGGTCTCCACCGGTACCGAGGCAACCATGACCGCCATTCGCCTAGCACGCGGCTACACCGGCCGCGACAAGGTCATTAAATTCGCCGGTTGCTACCACGGCCACGTGGACGCACTGCTCTCTGAGGCTGGCTCGGGTGTTGCCACTCTCTCCTTGCCCGGTTCTGCGGGGGTCACCGCAGCCACGGCGGCCGAGACCATCGTCCTGCCCTACAATGATGAGGACGCTGTACGCGCGGCTTTTGCGGCCCACCCCGGTGAGATTGCAGCTATCATCACCGAGGCGGCTCCCTGCAACATGGGTGTGGTTCCTCCTGCTCCCGGGTTCAATAAATTCTTGAGCCAGGTCACCAAGGAAAACGGAGCCCTTTTTATCTTTGACGAGGTGCTGACCGGCTTCCGTGTTTCATCTGCCGGTTACTGGGGCTTCGCTGCACCAGAGGATGGCAGCTGGGTCCCCGACCTCTTCACCTTCGGCAAGGTCATTGGTGGCGGTATGCCCATGGCTGCTCTGGGTGGCAAGCGTCAGGTCATGGAGTACCTGGCACCTACCGGCCCCGTCTACCAGGCGGGCACCCTCTCAGGTAACCCCATCGCTGTGGCAGCTGGTCTGGCAACCCTCAAGGCAGCGGACGCCAGTGTTTACCGGGCCATCGACCAGCGTTCAGCCCAGCTGCAGGCTGAGCTGAAGAGCGCCTTTGACGCTGCGGGCGTGGATCATTCCATCCAGACTGCTGGCAACCTCTTCTCGGTTGCTTTCGGAACTAGCCAGGCTGGAGTACATAACTACGCTGATATTAAGGCGTCGCAGACCTTCCGCTACAACGCCTTCTTCCACTCCATGCTGAACTCCGGTGTCTACCTGCCGCCCAGCGCTTTTGAAGCGTGGTTCCTCTCGGCTTCCCACGATGACGCCGCTATGGACCTCATCTTCTCGGCCCTGCCGGACGCCGCGCAGGCAGCAGCCGCAGCCACCGCCTAAGAGGGGAGAGGCTTAGCGCCTTTTAACTCCACATCACAGCAGACGCACCTGCTTCTTGACCAGCTCAATCGTTGGTAGGAAGTAGGTGCGTCTGTTTTTTATAATCACTATCTCTGTTAGATAGCGAGTGGAGGATTACACGGTTTTGGAAAAATTTGGGTTCTTGGTGATGCGCCCGCCGTAGCCAATATCTCCGCCGAGAACATCCATCAGCCCCTGCTCCACTCGCGCAAGCAGATTCACTGGGGTACGGCGAGCAGCGTTGGTCAGACATACGGGGTCTTTGAGTGCGTACCCAATGTGTCCTGAACCTTTGAGAGGGTTCAGAGCTATCCAGGAGGGCTGTGGCAGCCCTGCAAGGTCTGCTTGCCAGTCAGCTTCGACTCCATCATGGTCGGTCACGATGAGAGAGCGCATAGCAAGGGGGTTGGTTTCAATATAGGCGTGTTCGAGCGCCTTGGCACGGGTGCGGCGCTTGTAAGAGCCATCTTTGCGGTCTGAACTGAGCGGTTTTGCCGGTAGCCAGTGCTGCTCGAAAACGTCTTGGAAAGTCATGATTTCCAGTAGAGCATGGCGGGGTTGTCCCACCTTACATTTACTCCGGAGTGTCCCAACTAGGAATTTAACTTAATCAGGTAATTACCCCTCCGCGGATAAAATCTCTAGCCGGTTTCGCATCAATTGACCACACGACATCATCGTCACTTGCACCCAAAAATTCACCCGCAAGCTCCTTCTTTATGTGCACAGCTGACCGATGAGTCGGGGTCTCATGCGCAAAAACCGCGTGCAACTGCGTGCCCGGACAAAAACCGGTGCAAACACCGATTTTTCGCCACACCTCTTGCATCCAATGACTCTGGAATTAGTATTGTGAATAATTTTTGATAAATAAACGACATGACGAAATGAAGAAAAGGCCGCCATGAGTCTCAATAAATATCGCGAAACCACCGCTGTCTGCCCCCACTGCAAAGAAGAATTTACCTACCACAATGGACGTGGACGTAACCCGATTTACTGCTCATCGAATTGCCGCAAATACGCGGCAGCTCACCGCAGGTACGCACGTGAAGCAGGGAATCCTGTGCGCATTATCCGCGAAAAACCGCACGTTGAGCCTCGACCAGAACCTAAAAACATCATTGTCTATCAGCGCCCCCGTAAAGCTGATATGCGCGCTTATATCCGACAAGAACCCAGCAAAATCATCCCTGACTTACTTACTGAGTTGGGATACTGCCTGAATGACCGGAAAGTGCCCAGGACTGAGCGAGCAGAGCTAGCGAGAGCCTTGGGTAAGGCACTAACACGATTGGCAAAATCTGAGTACGGGTTTGTCCGCAATGAGAAGACTGGTACCCCGATTAGCAGTGAGCTGAGTCCGCAGGAAATTGCGCATTATGCGCAGGCTTTAGGGGCCTTTGATGAGTTAGCTGCTTGGATTGAAGCTGAACGCAAGTACACCGAGTATGAGAAGGCAGTTGCGATAGGGCGTAAGGTGCGTAAAGCTGAGGATGCTATACGGTGTGAGACTGCTGGTGAGATGAAGCAACTACAAGATCAGGTGAGGAAGTTAGAGCAGACGCTATACGGGGTGGAAGGGGAGCTGGAACAGGCGCACGCTACTATTGCACGAATGCGGGAGAGGCAATCGGAGGCAGGGAATATGTTTGAGGCGCTGACGTTGAGGGAAAGGGTTTCAGATTTGGAGTCTTTGGTGTTGAAGTGGCAGGAACGTTCTGCTGAGTGGGAGAAGGTTGCCAAATTGGAGCGTGACCGTGGTGAGCGGGAGGTTTCGCGGGCACGGGCTGAGGCTTTGGACGGTGGTTCAACGTTTTTCAAGGGACGTAGAGGTTGAGGGTCTTCCCTATGCGTCAATAAATTATTAGATATTCAGTTGATTCTTGTATTTACTCTTATTATGATATGAATTACACCGCCAATCGCTAGGGCAACGGAGTCCTAGAACGAAAGGAAGCTATGTATATATCAAGGAAAATCTCAGCAGGTATTGCTACAGGGATTCTTGTTGCGGGGATGGTTGGAGGAGCGACTCCTGCAGCTCATTCTAGCGACCAGCATGTTGATTCAGATGGAGTTTCTAGCGTTAATCTCCCGGAGATGGACAGCAGATTTTTATTGAAAGCCCCTGAAGCTCCCGAAGGAAAACAGTGGTATAAGGGTGAATCTTTAAGAGAAACAGCGACGGATATAGATAATGGGGCAACTGTATATCTAAATCCGGTAACTATCGGTCTGTGTAATGCTGGATTTGGGGACAAAAAAAGTTAAAACTTTTAACTCAAAGAATGATGGAGAAATAACCCTATATTGCGGCGATTCAAATAGTGGATATGTACATATTAGGGAAAGGCATGAATCTCAATGGGAAAGCCAGAAGGGAGGGTTCGAGGGCCCTTGGGATGACTACATGGCTTTCGCTACCCAAGCCTCTCTAGAGTCTCCCGCTTACTCTGCAGAAAAACCAAGCCAAAAACGTTGCTACACTACACCAATTGAAGTGTATGAAGTTGTTAACGGAGCGCCGGTTAAGAAAAAGACAATTAATCCGACTGTTATGATCTCTATGAATAACAAAAAGGTCATTACCTCGTATCCAACAACTACCCATAGGTGCTAAATTAACTTGGAAAGAAAATATCTGCCAGAATTCAGTTTCTATCATACAGATTTTCCATTCAAGGAGCCTATATACCACAATAGCGGATTCTTGAATTATGAAGAGTTTGAAGAGTTTATAAATAAAATTCCCAGGAAAATTTATAAGCAATGTATTGAGTGGGCTGAAAACTTCGAAAAAGAATTTAATGAAGATGAAAATGGTGATTATACTTTTTCATCACAAAAAGTTCGGGCAAAAATCGACCGCGAATATATCAGACTAGCGGAGATTTTGGCTGAAGAAGGATTTGAATTCAAACTTGAGATATGGTGGTAATGTTAAAATCTTTAGAGGGGCAAATATATTTGCCCCTCTAAAGATTTTTAACTATCACGTTTTTCGTAATCCTGAACGTACCGCCCAGCAGTTGACTTGGATACTCCTATCTGTTCAGCAATTCGCCGGACTGATAGACCTTGTGCACGAAGTTCTGCTGCCTGTTTTCTTTTGTGGTCGGCACGAGCTAGATACTGGTCTCGAGGCTCCGCAATCATCGTCCGTACAGTCCGTTCACTGATTCCGAATCGATGTGCAATCTCACGAGCAGTTTTTGGGCGTTGACGTTGCACCTGAGCTCCCATTTAGAAGACCTCCAAGATCTCTTGTATCCGCTCATCACGCGTCTTTTGCCTGATCTCTGCGGATTTTTTCCCCAAAGAAGAGCCCCAGCGTTTACGGTTCGTTACTGTCTGCTCGGGCGTAATATTCCGCCACACCCACCGAGCAATCGAGTTAGCCACCTGAAGAACCTCGCCCTCGCCCATTGGGCCGCGTGAAAACTCATCCGCAATCACCGAAGCATTCTTCAGCGATGCAAAGGCATAAACCGTCTCTGACCACTCGGAGTATTCGGTGTACCTCAAACGCGCCCTGTACGCCCACTGGCGGGTCAAATTGAACAAAGCCACGTTACGACCCACCAATGAGTCTAAAACCGTCTGAGCGCCTCTGTGAGACTCTGGGAGTGCTCCAATATCTCCAAGGGCCTTTGCCAGGTCCCTAAGCCCGTAGAGGGCTTCTGAGTCCCCCCAAATAGGTGTGTGGGCTGGATGGGTTGGGTTCTTGGTGATGCGATGTATCGGTCTGATCCTGCCGGGGCACATCGAAAGACCTCGGGTTTTTGCTTGCTCTCCAACAATTCTTAGGGAGTTGGAAGCCTAGCGGGTATGCCCGGTCGGCAAGCTGGCGACGTCCTGGGTATCGCGGTCATAGCGCCAATCGGGGTCCATGAGTAGACGTGAGAAAGCCAGCCCCATACCTAGCGCCATAAAGATGAAGAGCACCTGTACAAAGCTCTCGAGTGCCGCGGAGATGTTCCCGTTGGAAAAATGTGCCATGGACATATAGAAACTGACACCCGGAACCATGGTCACAACCGCTGGCACCGAGAGAGAGACGCGGGAGACGCGGCGTCCAAAAGCGGGGGCAAGAATCTCAGACAGCACCCCGGCAGCAAAAACAGCGGTTGCAACCGCCAGATGGGGTGGGCACCCCATCTCCACCCACCAGATACGAGCCGGGTTCACACCGGCGGCAATCACCCCGGCCCAGAAGCAGGCGAGAGGGGAGGCAGAGAAAAGCATGGCGAAGCCGAAAGCTGCTACGAAGGACGCCGCCACCTGCGCTAGTACCAGTAACCAGGTAGCAAGATGAGGTGCCGCTGCCTGCTCTAAGGGCAGGTCAAAGGCCGTGGACACCAGCCAGACAGCGCAGGAGGCAGACACCAACAGCAGCATAACGTAGGTCAGCCGGTTGATACCGGCGGCAAAGTCCATGCGGAAAAGATCTAAGAGCCCGGTCACCAAAGGAAAGCCGGGCACCAGGTAGAGCACCGATGATATAAAGCCCACCAGATGGTTATCGCCAATGAGCCCAGGAGCAATGAGAACGCTCATAGCACCCACATAAAGGCCTGCTGACAGTAGGCCACACAGTAACCAGATTGCTGCATGATTCATCCCCTTGTGTGCCAGCGTGGAGCGTAGTAGCTGGCCAGCGAAGGCAGCGAGCAATACTACAGCGCACTCGATGATGCCGCCCCTGTTGAGGAAGGCAAAGCCTGCGCAGGCAAAAGCAGCTGCTAGGGCTAGGAGACAGGGAGGGTAGAGGGGCTTTTCCGCGCCGATGCGATCCAGGGTGGCGCTGGCCTGTATCGGGCTGATGTGCTCGGGTAGGGATGAAACAAAGTCGCCCAGTACATCAATTTTGAAGGCGTTAATGCCTTTAATACGAGTCTCGGCAACCTCGGTGCGAAAGTTATTCCCCGAATAAGAGGTCGTAGAGATTTCGGTAAAGCTAATCTGGGCGTGGTGCTCATCTAGCCCCACTGCTCTTGCAAGGCGTGACATGGAAGATTTAACCCTGTAGGCAGAGGCCCCAGACTGCATGAGCAACAGGCCCAGTTTCATCACTACTGCTGACTGGTCCATCAGCAGGCGGTGCTCGCTGGGGTTTGAACCCCTATAGGCGGCGCTGATGGTGTCGTTCATGGTGCCCTCACAGGTCTAAGAAAGGTGTGCGGCTTTAATCCTACTCGCCGGTACGCACCGGCCATTCACCGCTAATGTCAGCCTGTTTGCCAATACGGTCAAAGTATTCCTGTAGCTCTTTGGCCTGCTCAGCAGCCCAGGTAATTTGGGCTTTGTGCAGGTCAGCGGCAGGTTGCTCGATCTCGTTATATTCCAGGCTCATGGCGGTCAGCAAGCGCTCTGCTGCCAGAGCGTCGTCCTTCGAAGTGTGAGCGTTTTCAAGTTCTACGCCATATTCGCCGGCAAGAACTTCTAGGGTGCGTTTGCCCTTTTTGAACTTGTGCACGTGCTTGTTAATAACAAGAGGGTCAAGTACGGGGTAGCAGGTGAGCGGCGGGTAATCGTAACGGGCCAGCTCGTGGTGCATGACAGAGAAATCATAGGCAGCGTTGAAAGCGATCACGGGCACCCCATCCGCGAACAGGCCTCCCAGCGCCATCGCTACCTCGTAGGCAACCTTGGCTGCAGGCTGACCATGCTCACGAGCGTACTCGGTGGTGATGCCGTGCACTGCGGCTGCTGGGGCAGGGATTTCAATACCGGGATCAGCCAACCATTCACCGGCGCGCAGTACCTGCCCGTCGGCGTCCACCAAGACGAGGGATGCAGTGACAATGCGAGCTGTAGCGGGATCAACGCCGGTGGTTTCGAGGTCGAAAGTGGCGCGGGGCAGGTCTGTCCATGAAGTCATACCTCGATAGTAGCCTTTGGCAGCAGATGATAAAAAATATTCTTTGCGCTGTAGTGCACAATGCTTAAAGTGTCAGTCCCCTGTGATGAAATGATGGGGTAGAGCCAAAGGAGAGCACCAATGACCGCTGAACAGCTTCATGGAGCAAAAACGCCTGCCCGTCTTCTCTTGGGCGCGCCGGGCACGGGTAAGACCGAGCGTCTGCTGCGTGCAGCCCAGGAGTTTTTGGACGGCGGCGCTGACCCTGCTCGCCTGCTGGTGCTGACCCCTTCGAGGGTCTCTGCCACCCGCTTCCGCGAGGAGCTTTCATCACGTATCTCCGCTACCGTTTCTACCGCTCCGGTGCGTGCCTGGCAGGCCTACGCTTTTGACCTGTTGCGCCGGGCGCATGTGGGTGGCTACCTGCCGGGGGTCGAATTTTCGCCCAAACTATTGAGCGGTCCCGAGCAGGATGTTCTGATTAGAGAACTTCTGGAAGGGCACCGTCAGGGGCATGGTACCAGCCTGACCTGGCCCCAAGACCTGCGTGAGGCGCTGGGCACCAAGGGTTTTAGGCACGAGGTGCGAGATTTCTTTGACCGCCTGGCAGAACATGACCTTTCAGCTGCTGCGGTGCAGGAGCTGGGGCAGCAAACAGGGCGCGCCGAATGGGTGGCGGTGGGCAAACTCTATGCCGAGTACCGGCAGATTCGTGCCCTGCGAGCACCCCAGGCATTTGACGCCGCTGCCCTTATTCATGAGGCGGTTAAGGTTCTGCTGGCTCATCCTGAGTTTTTGGCGGCCGAACGGTCTCGGTTTGATGTGGTGCTGGTGGATGATGTCCAGGAGCTGACTCCCTCTATTTACCGGCTGCTTTCTGCACTGGTGGGTAGGTCATTGGATGATCTGCTAAGCCATAGCCGCAGTTCGTTGCAGGGGATGGATGAACAAACCGCAGAGCACCTTGCCACAGCTTTTAGTGCCGCACCCCGCGTGATGTTAGCCTGTTGCACAGATACCGTGGTGCAGGGCTTCCGCGGCGCGGTACCCCAGCTAGCGTCCGGGCTGACCGCCATGATGGGGGAGCTGGTTCAAGAGCAACTAACAGTCTCTTACCGAATGCCTGAGGCCGTAGCCAGCAGTTGGGCTGCCGTAGTCAGCCGCCTGCCTGCCGTCCCCGGTGCGGTGCACCCGCGTCAGCTTTCGTTTACTTCACGGCAGGTTGAAGGCGATCAGGCTTTGCTTCCTCTGGGGGACGATGGAGCCCTGCTTGACCCTGAAAAAGCGGCAGATCCTCATCCCGCGGTCTTGGGGCTGACCGTCGAAAGTGCCCAGCACGAGAGCCGCCTGCTGGGGCAGATGATTTTAGAGGACCACCTTTACCGGGGCAGGTCCTACCGGTGCTCTGCCATCATTGTGCGCAACGGTTCGGATGTCACCCGGATTAAGAGAGCGCTTACCGGGTTGGGCGTGCCCGTGCAAACAGCAGCTTCTATTACCCCGGTGCGCGATGAACCAGCAGCTCGCCCCTTCCTCGATGCGTTAGGGCTCCTGCTTCATACCAGGTCTCTAGGAGAAGCCCCTGAGAGTGTCTCCGCAGAGAATCAAGCATCGGCTGAAAGTCCGAACCAACTTACCGAAACGGCGGAGGTCTCACCCTTCATCCCGGCGCCGGGTTCTGCTTGGGGTCTTGGAGTTGATACAGCGCTGTCTCTACTCACTTCCCGTCTGGGTGGAGCCAGCACCGCTGAAATTCGCCGTCTGCGTCAGCATCTACGTGCCGCTGATCTGCGAGCAGGGAGGGGGCGTAACAGCGATGAGCTGCTGGTTGAAGCCCTGATTTATCCCGAGCTGTTACCCACCAGCGGGGCGGGTAGGGCCGCTAGCAGACTGGCATCCGTCCTCAAAGCAGGCAATATCGCACTGGATCAACCGGGTGCGACCGCTGAAACAGTGCTTTGGGCGCTCTGGGAGGCGTCCGGTCTGGCCGCTGAATGGAAGAAACTAGCCGCTGGCACCGGAACAGCTGCAGATCGTGCTAACCGTGATATCGACGCTATGATTGGGCTCTTTGAGGCCGCAGAACGCTACACCGACCAGATGCCCGGTGCCACTGCAGAGCAGTTCCTCACCTACATTGATGCCCAAGACCTGCCCATGGATACTTTGGCAGAACGCACTGGCAACCGAGATGCAGTAGAAATTATGACCCCAGCCTTGGCCGCCGGTAGGCAGTGGGAGACGGTCTATATCGCTGGCTTGCAAGAAGGTACGTGGCCTAACACTACCGTGCGTGGTTCTCTGCTAGGAACCCAAGATTTGGTTGATCTGGCGACCGGCGCTACCTATGGTTCCGGGCGGCTCCTAGAACGTCTCAAAGAAACCCGCTTTGATGAGTTCCGTATGTTTTCCACCGCCGTCTCCCGTGCCAGTTATCGCGTGGTCTGCACGGCGGTCTCGTCCGCAGATGAGGCAGCCAGCGAACTGCTCGATATCTTTGCCCCGGCCCCCGGCGGCGAACGGTCTACCACCGAGGTGCGCCGGCCAATGACCCTGCGCTCACTTATTGCGGAGTTGCGTCAGTGGGCTGAAAGCCAGCACATCTCGCCCAGCAAGGCAGATGCCGCGGCCCGCTTGCTCAACCGCCTGAGTAACACCGAGAACACCGCTGGTTTGGTGTTACCCGGTGTAAACCCTGCTCATTGGTGGGGCCTTTTACCGCTATCGTCTTCAACCCCTGCCTTCGAGGGTGACGGACCGGTGCCGATTTCGCCCTCCCAGCTAGAGAAGATCCACCGCTCACCCCTAGACTGGTTCGTCTCAGCCTCTAAAGCTGAAGCTGCTACAGACGCATCACGTTCCTTAGGTACCCTTATTCACTCTATTTGTGAGGACTTCCCCGATGCCCCTGGCCACCAGTTGCGAGAGGAGCTTCACCGACGGCTCCCCACCCTGGGGTTACCGGACACCTGGGAGAGCCGTAAGACCATCGAACGGGCTGAGCAGATGGTCTCAAAGTTCGCCAGCTACGTGGCTGAACTGCCCGGTAAGGGACGCGAGCTTGTGGGAGTTGAAGGTTCTTTTACGGTGTTGGTGCCGGGCCCTGCCAGGGACGCCCTGCTTTCGGGCCGGGTTGACCGCATTGAGAAAGACCAGTTAGGGCGGTTCATCATTATTGACCTCAAAACTGGTAAGTCTAAGCCTTCGAAAGCTGACCTTGAAAAACACCCCCAGCTCGCTGCCTACCAGGTGGCTCTCGAAGCAGGCGCTGGCCAGCTCATGCAAGAGGCCCTCACGCAGGACCAAGCAGGGCAAGAGCATCCTTCCGACCCGCGTCCTGGCGGCTCTGTTAGCCGAAAAACTCTGGAATTTACCGGTCTGCGCGAGCTCTCAGGCGGAGCCCTGCTGCTACAGATTGGCGACAGCACTAAGAGCTACGGTGAACAGGCGCAGGCTCCCCTCGATACTGAGAGCGCATGGGCAGTAGAGCTCATCAACCGGGCCGCAGAACTCATTGCCGGTGAGCAACTACAAGCTCGTCATGCGAGTGGCGGCGCCTTTGGTATTGGCTGTGCCCTGCCCGATATCTGCCCGCTATGCTCCCGCGGCAGGCAAATAACCGTCCGCTCGGCCCTCTAAGGATCAAGATGATGACTACTTCACTCCCTGATAGCCAGCACCCCTACCTGACTCCAGAGCAGATTGCTGATGCCCTGGGCCGGCCCCGCCCTACCCCTGAACAGTCTGAGATTATCTCAGCACCCCTTACTCCGCGTCTGGTGGTGGCTGGTGCAGGTTCGGGTAAAACAGCGACCATGGTGGATCGAGTGGTCTGGCTGGTGGCTAATGGGCTGGTGCGTGCGGACCAGGTGCTGGGTGTTACCTTCACCCGTAAGGCCGCCGGTGAGCTCCGCGAGCGTATGCGCGGGCGTCTAGAAGATTTGCGCCGGCAGAACCTGGTGCGCCAGGTGCCGGGTGCGCAGGATGAACCGGTGGGTGACCCTGTAGTATCGACCTACCATTCCTACGCGAATTCTCTGGTGGCCGCCTACGGTTTGCGCATCGGCATTGAGGACGATGCACAGATGCTAGGTGGCGCTCAGGCCTGGCAGTTGGTAGCGCAGTTGGTAGAGCACTACGATGGAAAGCTACCTGAAAAAGAGGTGGCAAAATCAACCATGGTCAGTTCGGTCTTACAGCTTTCAGGCGAGTGCGCTGAGCACCTGGTGACCCCTCAACAGGTCAGTGACTGGTGCCAGGAGCAGATCAAACGAATTCAAGGGTTAGGTAAGCCCACTGGTAAGGGTGCAACTGCTGAACAGCGCACTCTTGTTCAGGGGCTAGAACTGCGCATTTTCTATGCTGAGCTGGTGAAGCGCTATTCCCAGATCAAACGCAGAATGCAGGTCATGGACTACGGTGATCTTATTGCCTGCGCCGCTCGAATTGCCGAGGAGGTCCCGTTAGCCGCGGCTACAGAGCGGGAACGATTTGCGGTGGTGCTCCTGGACGAATTTCAGGACACCTCCCATGCCCAGATGCAGCTTTTCTCTGATCTGTATGGAGCCAGAAACGGCGCTGCAGAACATCCGGTCATGGCAGTGGGTGACCCCAAACAATCCATCTATGGTTTCCGTGGTGCCTCAGATGGCCAGCTCTTTAGCTTCTATGACTTCTTCCCCACCAATGACCGCACCGCCCGCTATCTGGCGGTTGCCTGGCGCAACGACACCGCCATTTTGGCGGCTGCTAACGCCACCGCAGCCCCGCTGGCTCTACAGCCCGATTGGGTTCGTTCACAGCACTCCATCGAAGTACCCCACCTGGTGCCACGTCCCGAGCCGGGTAATGGCCGGGTTGAAATAGGGGAGTACCTGACCGATCGGGAAGAAGCTGAGGTTATCGCTCAAAAAATTGCGCAGCAACGAGAGCCCTTCGCGCACCGTCCCCTAGCCGAGATGCCCACTATGACCGTACTGTGCAAAAAGAGAGCCCAAATGGAACCTCTGCGGGAGGCCTTCGAGGCCAAGGGTGTGCCCTACCAGGTGGTTGGTTTGGGCGGTTTGCTGGATACCCCTGAGATTGTTGATACGGTCGCGGTTTTGCGGGTGCTCTCAGATCCGGGGCGATCTGACGCGCTGATGAGACTGCTGTCCGGCGCTCGCTGGCGCCTGGGGGTCAGTGATCTGCTGGCCTTCGCCGACTGGGCGGGGGCACTCAAGCAACAACGCGAGTATGAGATTCGTTTTGGTATCACCGGTGAGGCAGCTGCCCTGCGCGTAGAACAAGAAACCCTCGATGAGCTTGATGAGGTACGTTCACGGGGGCTCAACAGTAGACAGGACATCACCCGGCTTAAAGAAGCCGAGCGAGCCAGGGGTAATGAGCGCTACCGCCGTATTCTAGATTCTGCTGCCCCCGATATTTCAGACGGGGCGTCACTGGTTGAGGCTCTTGAAAATCTTCCCCCTGAGGGCTGGGTCAGCGCCCGCACCGGTCGGTCATTGACTCATGCGGCTCGTGGCCGTCTGCAGGCACTAGCAGCAGAAATTAATTATCTGCGTCAGTTCACCTCCGATGACCTTTCAACCCTTCTTTATGAAATTGAGCGCACCATGCTGCTAGATATTGAGCTGGCTGCTCGCCCCGGCGTCCGCTCGCACGCAGCCCGGCAGCACCTGGATGCTTTCCATGGGGTCGCAGCCACCTATGAGTCCAGCGCCCCGCGCATCAACGCTCTCTTGTTGGCCGCAGCTAACGGTCTTGATGCTGATGAAGCTGAAGAAACCGTGCGTTTTTCGTTGACTGCCACCGGCGCATCAGCTAGCGGTATCAGCGGTTTTTTGGCCTGGCTGGATGCCGCTGCCGCTGAAGAAGGTGGGTTGGATATGGCGGTGGAGGCACCGCGCCATGATGCGGTGCAGTTGCTCACCGTGCATGCTTCTAAGGGTTTAGAGTGGGACCACGTCTATATTCCCGGCGTGGCTGCCGGTGAATTTCCTGACGGTAAGGATGAACGCTGGACTAAGAAGGGGGATACCCTGCCCTGGCCATTGCGCGGGGATGCCAATTATCTGCCGCCCTGGCGCGATGACTTCGAGAACCTTAAGGACTTCGGCGAGTTTATGGACGTCATGAAGGAGCAGGCCGTTGAGCATCGGGTAGCCGAGGAACGCCGGCTCGCCTACGTGGGCTTTACCCGAGCGCGGTCTCTCCTGGTGCTGACCAGCTCATCCTGGAAGGGCACCGGGACTAAACCACGTCATGTCTCAGACTTCCTGCAAGAGTTACTTGATCTAGGTCAGGACCTAGCGAGTACCGGTAACCAGGACGCCGCCCAGCTACTAGCGCGCGTTGACGAGGCTCAGCTTGAATCCGGTAACCCTCAATCAGCCACACTACTCACTGCCCTCTGGCCCTTTGACCCCTTTAACGGACCAGAAATCCGTAGCTGGTCTTCCTTAGAAGATATGGAGACTGCCGGGGTAGAAGAAGCCAGCGGCACCAGCACTTCTGACGCTGGGCTGGGCCCAGACGGAGAAGCGGCTCCTCGGCTTACCCCGCGTCGGAGAGTTGAGCGCGCTGCGACTAACGTCTTACAAGGCGGGCTAGAGCCACGAGAGCTATCCGAGGTCACCGCCGACAGCAACGCCCAAGAGACCGCTGGTATCGAAGACTGGGAAGAAGAGACAAGGCTGCTGCTTGAACTCTTGCGCGCCCCGGCCGATCAACAGGAGTTTGAGCTACCGCAACACATTTCAGCCTCCCTCTTGGTTCAGCTAGCGCAAAACCCTGAGGTGGTCATCGATAACCTGCAGCGCCCCATGCCCCAGCGCCCCGGAATCGCAGCCCGTCAGGGAACCCTCTTTCATACCTGGGTTGAGGAACACTACGGTCAGAGTGCCATGTTGGATGTGGGGGAGGAAGACTTTGCCGATGATGACACCGCCGAAGAGCTTGATTTGCCCACCCTGCGCGAGAATTTCCTGGCAAGCCGTTGGGCGGATGAAGTGCCGTGGGCTATAGAGTATCCGCTGGAAACACCGGTCGAGGGGGTGACCGTCCGCGGTCGCGTGGACGCGATTTTCCGCACCACCGATACGGACGGTACTGAAAAGTGGGAGCTTGTGGACTGGAAGACTGGCAGGGTCCCTTCAAAGAAGGAGCTGAAAAGCCGCGCCCTTCAGCTGGGGCTCTACCGCATCGGCTTTGCCCGCTTGCACAAGATCGAGCCAGCGAATATCAGCGCTAGCTTCTTCTACGCTACTGAGGGTAAAGAAGTAAGGATTGAGGAGTTAGCAACCGAAGAGAAGATCGCTGGTGTATTGAAGAAAGCCCGTCGCCGGGCGGCACAGCTCTAGAGGGCAAAATTCAAGGCTGGGCACCGGGTGAAGGCGCCACTGCAGGTAACCTCTGGGGAAGGGCGAGTAGGGCGAGAGCGGCGCCCAGTAATACCATACCTGCCCAGCCTCTGGCAGAGAGCTCTTCCCCGACGATAGCTACTGCCAGGAGCGTGGCTACCGCAGGTTCAACCAGAGCGATGGTCGTGGCGGTTGAGGGGCTTACCCGGGTAAGCCCACAGCCAAAGAGCAGATAGCCAGCGAACATGGGAATGAGTGCCATATAGCTTGCCACCCAAAAAGCTTGAGGGCTGGCAAGCAGGGGAGCGCCCGTTAGGATCAGTACCGGTAAGAGCAATAGCCCACCGGCACCAAATACAGAGCCCATAGCAGCGGCGCGGCTAATACCTGCCCCCATGAGCCGGTGGGCAACCCAGGAATACACGGCGTAGCTGGTACCAGCCACCAGCCCGAGACCAAGCCCCCACAGGGTACTGAGTAGGTCCTCTGGGGCACTGGTAAGTTTGGCAAGGCAGAGCAGAGCGCTACCGCCTAGTCCTAGAAGCAGAGCAAGAACCCAGCGTCGGGATAAGGGACTGTGGCTGATAAAGCGCTCTAAGAGCGCGGACGCTATGGGGGCAGAAGCCACTGTTGGTGGCGCACCTCGATGTAGGCGCTTTCAAGCTCTTCTTTGGAGGAAAAATTATTGTAAAGGCTCTGCTTAGCAACTCCCGCATCAGCGATAATAGCGTCAATGCCGGTGACGGCAATTCCGCGGGTGTAGAAAAGATGCGCGGAGGCATCGAGTATTTTCTGGCGTGCTTTACCCATACCGAAACCCCCAAAATAGACCGTTCTGTCTAATATTGCTTTAGGTGTGACCCCAGAGAAAAACATTCCATCATGTGAAAAACTGCAGGGTAAAACAAACCCCGCCCCTTTCCTACACGAAAGGGGCGGGGTAAGAGGTGAGAAAGTAATCTTTAGAAGTCGTCCGAGATTTTCTCGGGCAGTTGCTGAACCGGCTGGGGATCAAGTACCCCCACCTCGCGCAGTTCAGCCTCCAGGCTGCTCAGCATCGAAACCGCCTCTGACACCATCACACGATCTTCAAGCTCAACCCCACGAATCAGCCACTGAGCTAAGCCAAACTCAGCATAAAGGTTGGCGCGTGATTCGAGGTGCTCGTCGGGTTGCTGAGGCATCTGGTTGCGGTAGAGATCAAAAATGCGATCGCGGAAGTCAGTATCTGAGCAGGCAAAAAGCCAGGAGAAATCTTGGGCAGGGTCACCTACACAGACCTCCGACCAGCCGGTTACCTCAATAATGGTTTTCTTATCAATCACCAGGTTATCTTCGTTGAGATCGCCATGGATGACCCGGGGGCGGAACTGCCAGAGGGAGACATCATTGAGCTGCTTTTCCCAGCGTTCTAACAGACCTGAGGGTACCTTGCCGGTTGCTACGGCGCGGTCCAGTTCAGCGAGACGGCGCTCGCGAATCTGTTCACCGGTATAAACGGGTAAGTCCGCTTCTTCTACGATGGTTTCGGGGAAGACGTGTACGGTGGCGATGGCCCCGGCGATGGCTTCTGCAATATCGGTTTTGCCCCCGCGGGTGCCGTAGCTGATATCTGCTAACTCATCAATATCGACCGGCGCACCGGGATTATGTGAGTAGATAAAAGTTTGTAGCCCGCCCTGGGGTACCGTTCCGACAATGGTGGGTACCAAAAAGGGGAGGCGGGCGCGTAGACCCGGTGAGAAGGATTGAAGAATCATGTGCTCCGCTTCAAGGCGCACGCTAGCTTCTGGATTTTTGGGGGCACGTACGCGCCAACGTTTGTCAGCGGAGTCAATAATAATCGCTGAGTCAAAGTCTACGGTGTCATCAGCTGACGGGAGGGCGGCTACAGGGTAGAGCCCTGGCACGCCAGCTGATACGATTGCGGCAAGTTGAAGCGGTGTCGAAGTCACACTTCCAGGGTACAAGAGATAGAGGGGCATAGACCCAATGCATGCCGAAAATATGATGAATCTGTCGCTGACGGGGCATTTTTCGCCCCTGGGTCGCCTACCTTTTGTGCCGCATCGTCTCTCTCCGCAGGGGAGCGTGCGGGATGAACCAGGGTTCTTGGCGGCGGTAGTGGAGCAGTTGGTGGACGGCGGGCTGCCGGCTACTGCGGCTGACTCTGGGAAGCTCTACCCCTGGGAGCACCTGCCACTTGTGCTTGCGGTGGACCGCGGCAGGGTGCTGGTGCAAAACGGGGGAGAGGGGCAGCCTCCCGAACCCTTGAACCTTGTGGCGCACTACGGCCTGCAGGCTGAGCACTGGCATGACTACGCAGCTACCGATAGCCACCACACCGCCTATCTTGTCTTTGCTGGTTTACTGGCTCTAGATGATGGGGATGCCCCGGTCCTTGCGCTGACCGGTGACTTTGAATATTTTTTGGACCTCGGGCATCAACCCCTGAACCTGCAAGGCTTCGATCAGCAGGAACAGTCCGTGGCAGACGTCCTGGCCGCTCAAACCGGTGGGCAGTGGGAGATGATCCGAGACTATGCCGCATATGGCTATGAAGGGAGCGGCTTAGCTTTCGCCTGGGGCCAGCCTCTGGCAGCTGTTGCTTCCCTGGCCAACTGGCACGGTTCCCACAAATTTGACCCCGCCACCGGAGAGCCCACCCTTTCCATACGCGCAGGTTGGGCGCGGGTGACCCAGAGCGGCCGGGAACTTTTCCCCCGCACCGACCCCGCCGTCATTACAGCGGTCACTGCTGAGGTGGGAGGAGAGGAAAAAATTCTGCTCGGCCAGGCAAGAGCTTGGGGTGCGGGGCGCTTTTCTACCTTTGCCGGTTTTGTAGAGGGTGGGGAGTCCTTGGAGGACGCGGTGATGAGGGAGGTCTGGGAAGAAAACGGTGGGCGCGTGGTCGGCATGGCTTATCTGGGTTCCCAGCCCTGGCCTTTTCCCCGTTCACTCATGTGTGGTTACATCGCAGTCATTGATAACCCGGATCAGGTGAAAGCTGACGGCGCCGAAATAGAGACCATCCGGTGGTTCACCCGTCAGGAGCTCATCGCCGCCCACACGCATCAAGAAGTTCAGCTACCTGGCCGAAGCTCGATATCTCGCCGTCTGATTGAACACTGGCTGGGGAAAGCCCTGTAAACGGTAGACTGGTTGACTGCCCCGTCTACCCAAGGAGTCCTCGTGCTAGAAATTGATCGTCTGCGTGCTGAGCCCATTGAGCTAATGCAGCGGAGCGCTGATTCTGTCCTTGAGGGCCTTGACCCGGAGCAGCGCCGGGTGGCGACCGAAATATCCGGCCCCATGTGCGTATTAGCCGGTGCGGGTACTGGTAAGACCCGGGCGATTACCCACCGTATTGCTTATGGCATCGCCATCGGACGCTACAACCCCCGCAGTGTTCTAGCGCTGACCTTTACTACTCGGGCGGCAGAAGAAATGAAGGTGCGCTTGCGCGCTTTGGGCGCAGTGGGTGTGGTGGCTCGTACCTTCCATTCGGCTGCTCTGGCCCAGCTAAAGTATTTTTGGCCGCAGGCAATTGGTGGTTCAACGCCTGAAATCCTCAAAAATAAAGCCCAGTTCATCATTGAATCTGCTAGGCGCCTGGGCCTGGGCACGGATCGCGCGATAGTGAGAGACTTAGCAGCTGAAATTGAGTGGGCTAAAGTTTCCATGCTAACCCCTGACACCCTGATGCCACACCTGGCTCACCGGGAGTTGCCAGCGGACATTACCCCCATTGATATGGTGCGTCTCTTCCGTACCTATGAGGAGCTCAAAGACGAACGCAACGTCATCGACTTTGAAGATATTCTCTTACTGACCATCGCCATTATTGAAGAGAACCCGCAGATCGCTGCCCAGATTCACCAACAGTACCGCCACTTTGTGGTGGATGAGTACCAGGACGTCTCGCCCCTGCAACAACGATTGCTGGATGCCTGGCTAGGGCAGCGCGATGACATCTGCGTAGTGGGTGATGCCTCCCAGACCATTTACTCTTTTGCCGGGGCCACCAGCCGCCACCTGCTTGATTTCCCCCGCCGCTTTGAAGGCGCAACGGTAGTCAAACTGATTCGCGCCTACCGCTCAACACCCCAAGTGGTTCAGCTGGCTAACCGTCTGCTGGCAGCGCGCCGGGTGCAGCCTGACTCTACCCGCTTCTCTTGGGCGCCGCCCCTTGAACTCAAGTCCCAGCGTCCGGGTGGACCCGATGCCGCCTGGTTTGGTTATGCAGATGATGAGCAAGAAGCTGCCGGTATCGCCGAAGATATCAAGGATTATATCGAGAATGACGGCGTGCCAGCAGCTGAGATCGCTGTGCTTTACCGTACCAACGGGCAGTCGGCCGCACTAGAACAGGCCCTGAACGATGCGGGAATTAAATACCAGCTACGCGGGGCTGAAAAATTCTTTGACCGAGCTGAAGTGCGCGCTGCTCTCAGCATGCTGCAAGGAGCTGCCAAGGGTGTGGACCCCGCTGAGAGCGTGCCGCAACTAGTGCGAGATAACCTGAAATCACTGGGGTGGTCAGAGAAAGCCCCAGAGCGCAGCGGCCAGGTGCGTCAGCGGTGGGAATCCTTGGAGACCCTGGTGGCTCTAGCTGACCGTCTCACCCACGAGAGGGAGCAGCAGCGTCAGCAGGCAGCAACAAATGATGCTGCTGAATTGCCCCCCGAACTCACCATTTACGAGTTCGTGGCGGTGCTCTTCCAACGCTCCACTCAGCGAGATGCCCCCTCTATGAACGGGGTAACTTTGGCCTCCTTGCACTCGGCCAAGGGTCTGGAGTGGGATGCCGTCTTCCTCTGCGGTCTTAATGAGGGGCTGATGCCCATCTCGTTCGCCAAGACTAGCGACGCGGTCGATGAAGAGCGCCGCCTCTTTTACGTAGGTATCACCCGTGCCCGTAAATACTTGACCTTCACCTGGTCGCGCTCGCGCACCCCCGGTGGGCGCAGTGGCCGGCAACGGTCCCGCTTTATTAACGATATTGCCCCCAAGGGAGTCTAATGACCTCATCAGTCCAGATCATTGAGGCGGGGGAGGGACGCCCCGAAATTGAGGTGGTGCGTTCAGTACGGCGTAGGCGCACGGTGCAAGCACAGCCGCTGGATGATGGGCGGGTACGACTTTTGGTACCCGCCACGAGTAGCCAGGCCGATGTCTGGGACTACATAGAGAAACTCCTCCCCAAGGTTCAAGCGCGCAGAGCCCGCAAGGAGGCTACCCTTCGGCAGGTCACCTCTGATGGCTTCTTGGGAGGACGAGCCGCTCAGCTTCGCGCTCAATATCTGCCGGAGTGCCCAGAACCTGCGTCCGTGCGCTGGGTAAGTAACCAGAAACAGCAGTGGGGTTCGGCTACCCCCGCCCAGCTCAGTATCCGAATATCCGATGTCTTACAGGGGGCACCCATCTACGCCCTAGACGCTGTACTTTTTCACGAACTCTGCCACCTCATCGAAGCTAACCACAGCCCCCGTTTTAGGGCGTTAGAAGCTCGCTACCCGCAGCTTGAAAAAGCGCGAGCCTTCCTGGAGGGCGTTACTTTTGGCCAGTGGGGTAAGGCTAGTTAGGTAAGAGGTGCACAGAGCCTCTGTCCGATAGCACCTTGAACCGTTAGTGATCGAACAGAGGCTCCCTATGTACCCGTTATATGACGCTTTCCAGTAAGGGCTAGTCTTGGCCGGATCTATCGTCTTCAGCCCCGGGCTTTTCATCGTAGCCGCCGGAGAGTAGTTTTTCGAGGGCTGCGTCGAACTCGTCTTCACTGGCGTTGAGCAGAGCTCGGCGTGAGATGAAACCTTCGGGGTCATCGAGATCCTCGCTGGTGGGTAGCGTTTCGGGTGTTGCCCAGAGACCGTCGCGAGCCTCAAAGCCGTGGGCTTCTTCGTAGGAGCGCCAGAAACCCAGAGCTTCGCGCATTTTGCGGGGGCGGAGCTCCAACCCAACGAGCTGGGAGAAGGCATGCTCAGCAGGGCCGCCAGTAGCACGGCGTCGTGCCATGGTTTCAGCCAGCTGGACTGCCATGGGCAGGTTCGTAGTGGCTTCTTCAGTGATGAGGGTGACCCACCCTTCGATGAGGGCTAGCAGAGTTTCGAGGCGGTCTAGAGCCAGCTGCTGATCCTCTGTGTTCTGCGGCTTGAACATATCACCGCTGAAAGCTGCCATCATTTCTTCGGGATTGGTGGGGTCAATCTCAATCTCTGAGGCGGCTTCCTGCATTCGTTCAATATCAACATGGATGCCGCGTGAGTAGCGTTTGATCAGCTCAATAATGTCTTCGCGCAGCCAGGGGTTAGCTTTATGCAAACGGGTGAGGGCCGCTTCACGCACCGCCAGGTAGAGCATAATTTCCTGAGCAGGAATCTCAAGCCCCTCACCAAAAGCAGCAACACCGCCGGGGAGCAGGGCCGAGCGTCCTGGAGCCAGTGGGATGCCGATATCGGTGGAGGAGACAACTTCACCGGCGAGCTGGCCGGTGGCTTGGCCCACCTGCATACCAAACATCATGCCGCCTATTCCGGCAAAGATGTTGCCACCGCCCAACATACCTTTGATTTCTTCGGGCATCTGGGTCTGAATGGAGGTGTTCATGGCGGTAGAAACCGAGGATGCTACGGGCCCAGCAATTTCTTTCCAGGTATCAAAGGAGTTCTCTAACCACTCTGTCTTGGACCATGCTTCAGCGTTGAAGGCGGGGCGATCGAAGGCAGTGACGGGGTCGAGCCAGAGGTCAGCTAGGGCGGCTGCATCGCGAACAGCGCCTTGCTGGCTAGACGTCATGGACGGGTCAGAGCCTGCGGTAATCACCTGCCGGGCGTGCTGCTTAGCTAGGTCCCAGTTAACCGGTTCATCGGTGGGCTGGGCACTCATCATGGCGTTGACCTGCGCGAAGATGCCAGAAAGCATCGCGGGGTCGATGGGCATCCCCATATTTTTCATGGCATCGGGATCAAAAGCACCGTTAGTGCCCATACCCATAGCGTTGGGATCGAAGCCTGATTCTTGAAGTTTTCTGAAGAATTCTTCCATGGGGTCATTGCCGGAGTTACCAAATGGATTGTTGGTCATGCTCTGCCTCGCTTATTGGGTAGGGGCGCAGCCCGAGCTGCACGGTTCTTCTACCAGCCTACTTGCTCAGCCCTCCAACTGCCTCGTAGTTTAGCCCTGGGCGAGTGGGAGTCTGCTGTGTAAATAGTGGACGCCCAGTAAGGGAAAGCGACAGAGATACTGGCCTAGAGATTGCTGCGCGGTAGGGGCAAGGTTAGTTTGCTTGTAGGCTATTGCTTATGGTTTTTCCTCAGAAGGTTAAGAAGAGCGGGGCCCCTGCACCCCGCGCCGATTTGCGCAGGGTCAGTGCTTGGGCAACTCTTGCATTGGTGGCTGTTTCTTTTGTGGCGCCGGCTAACTTTGTGACCGAGGAGCCAGGCCCCACCTTTAATACCATCGGTGACTTTAATGATAAGCAACTTATTGAGATTGAGGACGCACAGACCTACCCGGTTAGTGGTGCTCTAGATATGACCACGGTGTCCGTAGCTGGTGGGCCTAACTCAACGGTAGGAGCCTTGAATGTACTTTCAGCCTGGCTGAGTGATTCGGGCTCAGTCTTGCCCAGTGACCTCATGTATGCCCCCACCGTGACCAACGAACAAGTCAGTCAGCGTAATTCGGCGGAGATGACCAATTCGCAGGAGGTAGCTCAAGCGGCAGCGCTCACCTATCTCGGTGAAGATTTTACCGAGCATCTCACGGTTTCCGGGGTGGCTGAGGGTGGCCCTAGCGAGGGCCTGATTGAGGAGCAGGATGTTATTCTGCGGGTTGATGGTGCTAACCTAGATGGTTTTGAAAGCCTGACAGAAGCAATTAATAAGCCCAAGGGAGCGGCTGTGACCGTCACCGTTCGGAGGGATGGAGCGGAACGGGATTTCACTATCACCCCCATCTATAACGAAGAGAACGATAGCTATCTTTTGGGGCTCTATCTGGCACGCAGCTTTGACTTTCCGCTGACCGTTAACTACGGCTTAGAAGAAGTTGGTGGTCCCTCTGCTGGCCTGATGTTTGCCCTCGGTATTATTGATGAACTCACCGAGGGTGAGATGACCGGGGGAGAACACTTCGCCGGTACTGGCACCATTGACACCGATGGGGCCGTAGGCGGTATTGGAGGTATCGCGCAAAAAATGCGGGGAGCCTCGGAGGCGGGGGCTACCGTCTTTCTTGCACCCGCTGAGAACTGTGATGAAGTGGTGGGTCGAGTGCCCGCGGGGCTGAGCGTGGTGAAGGTAGAGACGCTCACTGATGCTGTGGAGGCAGTAGAGCAGATTGGCAAGGGTTCAGACCCGGCGACCTTCCCCACCTGCTCCTAAAGACCAGAGGGCTGAGGTTTTCTCTCCATCTGCTAGCTGAATGTTACCTTTCACCTCGAAACCCCCTGCTTTCTTTGGCAGAATGGTGCCTAATACCTTGAACCGTTTCACTACGGTTCAGTTATTTATGTAGCCGCTCAATCTGCGGCGCACCATTACAATACCGAAGGAACATGTGTGAGTACCGGAAGCACCGCTAACACCTCTTCACGCGCTCCTCGGCGTAGAAATAAACCCCTCTTGATGACAGCCGCTATCGTTGCGGTTGCCATCGTAGTTTTTGTTTTTGCTAGCCAGGTGTACACCGACGTCCTCTGGTACAACCAGCTGGGCTACCTCAAGGTGTTCATCACTGAAAATCTCACCCGCATTATCATTTTTGCTGGAGTGGCTCTGATTTCAGGGTTAGCGATTTGGGCAAGCCTCTTCTACGCTTACAAGCGCGGCGAACTGCAAACTCCCAACCCCAAGCGTTATCAACAGCGTGGCCCCAGGGTTGACGCTGATGGCAACCCCTTGCCTGATCCCTACGCTGATTTTCAAGAAATGTTCAATCAGAACATGGCACGCTACCGCGATAGCGTTGATTCGATGCGTAAGGTGCTGTTGATTGCAGTGCCTCTACTCCTGGGTGCTTTTATTGGTGCCGGGGCTATGTCCCAGTGGGAGACCGTTCTCCTTTTCTTCAACGGTGAAAGCTTCGGTGCCACCGATGCTGAGTTCGGTATTGATCTGGGCTTCTTTATGTTCACCCTGCCCTTCCTGAACCTGTTGACCGGTGTTCTGCGCACCATCGTCATTTTTGCAGCGATGGCGGCTCTGGTTATGCACTACTTCTACGGTGGCATCCTGGTACACGAAAAGGGTATTACTACGACTAAGGCTTTCCGCCAGCACTTCGCTATTTTGGGTGGCATCTTCTTGTTGCTGACTGCCGCTGTGCTCTGGCTGGACCGTTACAACGCTACACAGGACCAGTCCGGTTCTTGGGCTGGCGCTATGTACAGTGACGTAAACTCCATCATTCCGGTCAAGGCCATTCTCGCTATTGCGGCTCTGCTGGTCGCGGTTCTCTTTGTCGTGACAGCCATCAACGGTAATTGGCGTCTTCCCATGATTGGTACTGCGGTGCTGGTTATTGCTTCGCTGGTTGCTGGTAGCCTCTACCCCTGGATTGTTCAGCGTTTCCAGGTGGTACCTAACGAACAGGCCGCTGAAGAACCCTACATCCAGCGCAATATTGACGCTACCCGCGCTGCTTACGGTCTGGACGCCATCGAGGTCACTAATTATGACGCGAAAACCTCCACCGCCGCTGGCACCCTATCGGGTGAAAGTGAGACTATCTCGAACATTCGCCTCCTCGATCCCAACGTGGTTTCCGGAGCTTTCGCGCAGTTGCAGCAGTTCCGCCCCTATTACCAGTTTGGGCAGAACCTGTCAGTGGACCGCTACGACATTGACGGCACCCCCACGGACACCGTTATTGCTGCCCGTGAGCTAAACCCTGCACAGAACTCCGGTTCATCCTGGGTTAACCAGCATGTGGTCTACACCCACGGTTACGGCGTTATCGCAGCTTATGGCAACCAGGTAGAGGCCGACGGCAAGCCCAAGTTCATCCAGTCCGGCATCCAGGCAACCGGTGAGATTAGCGAGAGCTATGAGCCCCGTATCTACTTCGGTGAGTCATCCCCCGACTACTCCATTGTTGGCGGGACCTCTGAGGATGAGCCGCTAGAGCTTGACCGCCCCCAGACCACTGACGATGAGAGCGGCACGGACGCCAAGTACACCTTCAGTGGTAACGGCGGGCCTAACATCGGTAACCCCTTTAACCGTCTTGCCTACGCTATCAAGTACCAGTCATCTGACATTCTGCTTTCTGATGCGGTGCGTCCTGAATCCCAGATTCTCTACGACCGCAACCCCTCTGAGCGTGTTCAGAAGGTAGCTCCCTACCTGACTGTGGATGGCAATCCTTACCCTGCGATTGTTGACGATCAGGTGGTTTGGATTGTTGATGCTTACACCACCAGCAACCAGTACCCTTACTCCCAGTCAGCTGAGCTTGATAACGCAACCGCTGACTCTGACACTGCCACCGGTGTTGCCCAGGCGTTGCCCAACGAGCGGGTTAACTACATCCGTAACTCGGTGAAGGCAACGGTCAATGCTTACGATGGTTCGGTTAACCTCTATGCCTGGGATGACGAAGACCCTGTGCTGAAGTCTTGGCAGAAGGTATTCCCCGAGACGGTCAAGCCTTATAGCGAAATGAGCGCTTCACTGATTGATCATGTGCGTTACCCGCAGGACCTCTTCAAGGTTCAGCGTGAGGTGCTCAACGCCTATCACGTGACTCGGGCTAATAGCCTCTATGCCGGTGACGATCTGTGGTCTATTCCTAATGATCCCACCAATGATAGTGGGCAGCCACTGCCGCCTTACTACATATCTCTGCAGATGCCAGGGGAAGATTCAGCTAACTTCTCGCTGACTACCTCCTTTATTCCGCAGCAGTCAGATAGCAACACACGTAACGTCATGTATGGCTTCTTGTCTGCTAATGGTGATGCTGGCACTGGTCAGGACGGCGAGAAACATGAGAACTACGGAAAGCTATCCTTGCTGGAGCTTCCCCGCTCATCAGTTGTCCCTGGCCCCGGGCAGGCTCAGAACGTCTTTGACTCTGATACAACGGTCTCTACCGAGCTGAACCTGCTGCGTACCGGTGCATCATCGGTGATCAACGGTAACTTGCTGACTCTGCCCGTGGGCGACGGTATTCTCTACGTCCAGCCTGTTTATGTTCAGTCATCGGGCGACGCTGCCTACCCGTCACTACGCCGCGTATTGGTTGGCTTCGGTGAGAATGTGGGCTTCGCTCCCACACTTGACGAGGCGCTGAACGAGTTGTTTGGTGGTTCTTCTGGTGCTGAAACCGCTGCGGACGCCGGTGTGAATGAGGTTGAAGCTGCTGAGGCAACTGACACTGAAGCTACTGATACCGACTCTTCAGCCTCAGCGCCTAGTGATGCTGCTGGTCTGCAGGGTGCTCTTGAGGACGCTCAGACCGCCATGGAAGATGCAGATGCTGCTATGAAGAATGGTGACTGGGCTGCCTATGGTGAAGCTCAGAATCGTCTAAATGAGGCTCTGCAGCGGGCTCTTGAGGCTGACGGTGTTGAAGGTACCGTTGCTTCTCAGCCCGCAAGCGGTGCTAGCGCTTCGGCGCTGGCAACTGCCAGCGCAGGGGCTGACCGCTAGCGATCAGGCCCCTGGCTCATTGAGGGGGCTGGAGCTAAACAACAAGGGTGTTGCCCTCCTGTAAGGGGGGGCAGCACCCTTTTGGGTTTTCTGCTGATAGTGGTGCCCCTTGCTGCTAATACCCTGTGTTTTGAGGGGTCGGTCACAAATAGGCCTCTCGACTTGCGCAGTGGTTATGGGGTGCGTATAGTTATATAAGTCGCCGCGGGGTGGAGCAGTTCGGTAGCTCGCCGGGCTCATAACCCGGAGGTCGCAAGTTCAAATCTTGCCCCCGCAACCAAGACGAAAAGCGTCTCACGAAAGTGAGGCGCTTTTCTTTTTAACTATATGCGCGGATAAGGGCAGGAAAAAACCTGCAATTGGTACCGGGGGCACCGATTGCAGGTCTATATCGTGTATACAGCGATCTTGAAGGCTTTAGTCGGCCTGGGCCATCTGGGAAAATGTTTTCTGCTCTTCAAAGAGTGCTTTACGTAAGCTGTTGGCAAAACCAGCTGGGATGCGTGTAAAGCGGTGAGCACCACCGCCTAGGGATAGAGTATGGCCTGCCAGTGGCTGGTAGGACAGGTGTGCGTTCTCAAGACTATCGAGGTCTAGCGAAACTGAATGGCCGGATTGAAAGCTGTTTTTAATGATCAGCAGACGCTGGCTGGTCACGAAAAGAACTGAATCGCCAAAGTCAGAAAAGCGCCCGGGGGCAATTTCTAAGACAGTCTCGCGGCCGAGGAGTGAATCAGCCATGTGCAACGCCTTCTGCAGCTTCTTCAGCTGATTCTGATGAGATGAATGGTGGGAGAAGACCTGATTCAGGGAGGGGGAGTCGAAGGTTTCATTGACCCAGTTTTCGAATTTCATCATGGTTGGTCCTTTGTGGGGTAAAGGCTGGCGTGTGCTTCCATTTACTATACGGGTTTTTGTCCCCTAAAAGGAGGAGTCTCATTGGAATTAAAAAACTTAGCCCAGGGTCATAATTAATTTTCTGTGAGGGATAAATGACATTTATATTTATAAAACACCTAGTAGGAAAGAATTAAAAAAGTTTTCATATCAAGTAAATGTTTTTCTAATGGTGCGAGCTCGATTCAGTCAGATAGGGGGACAAAACCTGGGTTGGCGGGCAAAGAAATTAACTGAGGGAGGACAGTGAACCCTCCAAGGCTTCCACGCCCTGATGTCATAAACGTGTCACAATTAAGGAAGTTCTCCACACAATCGGCAGAAGAGACTCATGAAACCCCTCATTATTGGTATTGCAGGCGGCACCGGCTCCGGCAAGACGACGCTCACCAACTCACTTCTTAAGCGCTTCAACGGCCAGGTAGGGGTGATTTATCACGATAACTACTACAAGCGCAATGATCACCTCACTTACGATGAGCGTACTGAACTTAACTACGATGCACCCACAGCCTTCGATAATGACCTCCTGGTCACCCATCTCAAGGCTCTCATCGCCGGTCAGACTATCGAGACTCCGGTGTATGACTTCACCGACCATAATCGCTCAGAAGAAACGATGATTGTTCAGCCTCAGAGGATTATTATTCTTGAGGGCATTCTCATCTTCGTTGAGGAAGAAATCCGAGAACTGTGCGATATCAAAATTTTCGTTGATACTGATGCGGATGTACGCATCCTGCGTCGACTACGCAGAGATGTCATTGAGCGTGGCCGCAGTATTGAGTCGGTTGAAAGCCAGTATCTCGCCACCGTTAAGCCCATGCATGAGCTTCACGTCGAGCCCTCAAAACGTCACGCGGACATGATTATTCCTGAAGGGGCGAACCTTGTTGCTTTAGATATGCTGTTCCATCGTGTCAACGGGCAAATCCACGGGTGGGCAGACAAGTGATACCAGCCAGAGTTTAAAGTAAGGGGCCGGGCGCCACAAAGAGTGGTGCCTGGCCCCTTAGATAACTTCTAGCCCTGTTGTAGTAAGAGGAGGCTAGGAGTTGGTGAGCTTACTTGCCGTTTTTTAGAGCAGCGAGTCGTGCATCAAGTTCGGCCTGACGGCCCAACGATTCCAGGTCATTGAATTGGGCGTCCAGGGATGATGCTGCGAGCTCCTGCTGCCCACGAACCTTAGCTTCCTCACGGCGAACCTTGTCCTCAAAACGGGAGATTTCGCTGGTGGGGTCCATAACGTCAAAGGACTTGAGGGCATCGTGCACCTGTGACTGGGCAGCAGCAGATTTCTGGCGAGCGTTAAGCTCATCGCGCTTGCGTGAGATTTCGCCCAGCTTTTCCTTCATCTGAGTCAGCCCAACCTTGAGCTTCTCCACGATTTCAGTCTGTGACTGAATCTGAGGTTCGATAGCTGAGGCTTCGTTCTCTGCCTGCATCTGGCGACCAAGGGCAACGCGCGCAAGGTTGTCGAACTTATCAGCGTTGGCGGTGTCACCAGCAGCACGGAATTCATCGGCTTTGCTAGAGGCAGCTAGAGCCTTTGAGCCCCATTCGCTCGCTTCACGGGTATCTTCTGCATGGTCTTCTTCGAGCATACGCAGATTGCCGATAGTCTGAGCAACAGCCTGCTCAGCCTCTGCAATATTGTTGGTGTAGTCACGAACCATCTGATCCAGCATCTTCTGAGGATCCTCTGCGGCATCGATCAAGGAGTTAATGTTTGCCTTGGTAAGCTGTGCGATGCGGCTAAAAATAGTCTGCTTTGCCATGGGTCTACCTTTCGGGTATTGCGGGTCAGGCGTCGGGCACATGACCACTTGTTTTATTGTCTCAGGACGCCCGCCTCTGGGCTAGGGCTTAGGGGTGTCTGATGCTACGTTCTGGGCGAAATTGGGTATTCTTTGGTCTCGCATCTAGGGGAGTGCGCTGGTTAGAAGTTACCACCGGCACCGCCGCCTGAGCCCCAGCTACCTCCGCCGAAGCCCCCACCTCCACTAAAGCCGCCGCCTCCGCCGAAGCCCCCACCGAAGGAGCCTCCACCCCAGCTGCCGCCACCAAAGCCACCGCTGCTGTTGTTTCCGCCCAGTAAGGTGCCCAGCAGAATGCCGCCCAGCATTGCCGAGTTGAAGTTGCCATTATTACCACCGCGACCACCGTAGCCGCTGTTGTTGAAGTGATCGACGTCGTTGCGGGCGATGTTCTGGGCCTCGTTGGCCAATCTAATAGCGTCATTGGCGTTAGCCAGTGCGGTCACTGGGTCTGAGGTTTGCAGCCGCTGCGCCTCTTGGAGGTGGCGTTCAGCTTCACGCAGGCGGGTTCGAGCCTCTGCCTTCACCCCGCCGCGTCGGGCCCACACATATTCACTCGCGGCAGATACCTGGGCTTGGGCTGAAACCAGTGCATGGCCCAGTGTCTGGCGTGCTGACTGTTGCTGTTCGTGGATCTGACGTACAGAGCCTAAGGCGGTGTCTAGTTCGGAGCGCACTTCGTGCAGGCGCTGGCTCAGAAGGTAGGGGTCAATTAGTCCCTTATGGCGTTCTGCACGAATTTGGCCCAGCACTGCTTCAACTCCTGCTGCTGCACCTTGCAACTGGCTACTGCTTCCGGCTCCGCTGCGAGCCAGTTCTTTAGCCTGAGCTACATCTCGGTCGGCAATGATGAGAGCGCTGTCGAGGGACGCGGCCGTTGCATCGAGGTCTTTGGCCGCGTGGTCAATGGACTCCAAAAGACCCTTAGCTTGCCCCAGGGCCTCTTCAGCGGCACGCAATTTGATGATGGCGCCACTACGATTGGTAGCAAGCTGCTCCTCAGCTTCCTGCTCGGTGTTTCGGGCGAATTCAAGACGGGCCTCAGCCTCTTCGATATTGTCCGCCACCGTGGCGAAGGCGCTAGGGGCGTAGGCTGCGGCCATCGCAGTGAGTGAGCGTTGAGCTGCGGGGAAGAGCTGCTCTGTTTGCTTAATTTCAGTAGCTAGGGACTCTAGAGCCTGCGGGGCATTGTGCTCCAGCTGACGAAGCTGAGCGAAGCTATCTTCCTGTTCGCTGAGCGCCTTCTGCGCGTCTTGGGTTCTAGTGATAATCTCGCTGAGCCAGGCACGCTGATCGGCTTCGGTATCGGGAATATCGTCATCAAGCTGTTTTTGCAACTGGAAAGATCGCTGCATGTGAGACTTAGCTTCTTCAATAGCTGCCAGGTAGGGGGTTACCGCATCTTCACCGTACTGCAGGCGAGCAAACTCAACTTCTTGCAGGGAGTGGGCAATAGCGTCGTCGGTTGAAACGAGTAGCTCACCGACCTGCTGGCGCAGTTGCTGGATACTGGGCTGGGGAGGCTGCTGGGCAGAGGAGGTGCCTGGGCGGCCGCCTTCTGTGCGCTGACCCTTACGGGCAGAACGGCTACGGCTCAAGAGCAGGGCGCCACCGCCGGCCACTGCGGCAATACCCAACAAGGTACCGCCGCCCACCATCACTTCGGTTGCGCGTGAGGTATCTGAGCCTGAGGCACCAGAGCCACTGGTGCCACCTGAACCCGCTGTTTCTTCGATACCTGTGACCGCGGCGTCGGCAGCCCCCTGGAAGTCAAGCTGGGTGAGTTTGGGGTAGATGTAATCGTTGTAAATGGTGTTTTGCTGGTCCCTCGAAAGAACCGAAGTGTCACCGGCAATGAAGTAGGCTTGGCGGTCTTCGGTAGCAATGACTAACAGAACATCCTGGGCACCAAAGTTGTTGAGCTCAGCGAATCGACTAGCCCATTCGGAGGAGCTGGAAGGTGCCTCAAAGCTATCAACCGTCACCACAAAGAGATTAACCCGCTGACTGCTTGAAAGATTTGAGATGTCAGTTTCAAGACTGGAAGTATTGCCCAGGGAACTGGTGGTATCGGCTACACGGACACCGGGATCTAAATCAAACGGTGCTTCAGCGTAGGCGGCGGGGCCTAGGGCCAGCCCTAGGGCAGCGAGTAGTGAAGCACTCGTGAGTCGTGTGCGTGACATATTTCCCCTTGGTGTAATGGTCCAAACATTGCTCTGTTTTCATCATAGGGCGTAAATCACTCTATGGCGCCCTGCTGGAGCTAACCTTTCGCGGTGAGCACAGGGCGAGCAATTTTCAGGGGTAAATACGGGTTTATTACTGAGCTTTCCTCTAAACCTGGCTCCCAGTTAAAGCACAGCTAATCTTCACAGTGAATCCAGATGCGTGGAGAATAATAAGCTGACGAACATGCGCCAACCAGGTCGGGGGCGCTGAATTGATGATGAAGGACATACGCTCATGACCGAGAATTCCTGGAACCCCCAGAACCCGCAGAGGCCGCAGGGGGAAAGTGAGCCGAACCCGGCACCTGCTGACCAGGACCAAACCGTTCCGCTGAATACAGCCTACCCCGGCGACCAGGGACGTTCAGCTTACGGTTCATTTGGTGCGTATCAACCGCAGTCGGCCCCCAATGCCCCCTACGAAGCTACGGCAGCTCCCTATAGCGCCAATGCGGGTTACGAAAATCAAGCGCAAAAGAGGAAGCCCGGCTTTAAGACCCTCACTGCGGTTGCCCTGCTGTCAGCGCTACTGGGCGGTGGCACCGGTGGGGCTGTGGTCGCAGCCAGTGACTTTTCCCCCGCATCCAGTATCGCCTCTCTGAGCAGTGGCACTACCATCGTCAACAACACCGATTCGGTTAACGCTGTCACCGCTGCTGCAGCTAAAGCCACCTCCTCAACGGTGACTATTTCGGCCGTTTCAACGAGTGAATCTGGGTCAGGTTCTGGGGTAGTGCTTGATGATGAGGGGCACATCCTCACTAACACCCACGTGGTAACGCTTGACGGGGCGACAGCATCAGCTGAGATCGAAGTGCAGCTTTCCGATGGCTCGGTTCGTACCGCCAGCGTTGTGGGCACTGACCCAACCAGTGACCTGGCAGTCATCAAGCTCAACGATGTTTCGGGACTGACCCTCACTCCGGCCTCCCTGGGAGACTCGGGGAACCTAAACGTGGGTGACACAGCCATCGCTATTGGTGCTCCTCTGGGGTTGGAGAACACGGTAACCACAGGTATCGTGTCTAACCTGGTACGCACCATCGAGGTAGAATCATCTGCCGTTGATGAGCAGCAGACAGATTCAAGCGCTCAGCAGGACCCTTTTGGTAGTTCCCCTTTCCAGTTTGAGATGCCCGGTCAGCAGTCACAGAGTAGCACCAACTCAACAATTTCAATCAATGTTATTCAGACCGATGCGGCGGTTAACCCCGGTAACTCGGGAGGTGCCTTGGTCAATGCTGACGGTGAAGTCATCGGAATTAACGTGGCGATTGCTTCCACCGATTCAGGCAGCTCAAGCAGCGGCAACATCGGCGTAGGCTTCGCCATCCCTATTAACTACGCCAAGCGCGTTTCCCAGGAAATCATTGAGAATGGCTCTGCAAGTCATGGTTTGCTGGGGGCTAGTGTTTCAACGTCACCAGCTAATAATGATCAGTCTGAGGCATTCGGTGACGGAGCCCTGATTCAGGAAGTGGTCAGTGGCGCTGCAGCTGACCAGGCAGGTCTCCGTAACGGGGATGTCGTGGTTGCTGTCGACGGCCGTTCCATCAGCGAAGCCACCGAGCTTACCGCCGCTGTGCGGGAAGCGGCAGCTGGGAGCAAGGTAAGTTTGACCGTCAACCGAAACGGCTCAATTCAGGATGTCGATGTAACCCTGGGCGATAGCAGGGACGCCGGCTAAGAGATATAACGATGCGGGGTGAACCTCACTATTAGGTGAGGTTCACCCCGCATCGTTGTAGCCAGTAACCTCTAAGGCTCTTAGACTCTAGATTTTGCCCCCGGGAAACCCGTGCTGTCGCCATGCTTCGTACA
Source organism: Rothia sp. LK2492 (assembly GCF_040946345.1). Taxonomy (NCBI): domain Bacteria; kingdom Bacillati; phylum Actinomycetota; class Actinomycetes; order Micrococcales; family Micrococcaceae; genus Rothia; species Rothia sp. LK2492. Next base: position 62,352 of record NZ_JAYWLX010000003.1, read on the forward strand.
TTGCGATAGAGGCGCTATTGGCTAGATTGAGCGAGCGGCGCCCCGGGACCATAGGAATTTTAACGCGCTCGGTGATGTGCTCATCGTTCTGCACTGCCTCGGGTAGCCCTACCGATTCGGGTCCGAACATGAGCACATCACCCTCTTGGTATTCGACACTGGCAAAGTTAGTGCTGGCCGTGGTGGTAAAGGCAAAGACGCGGGCAGGGGTAAGGGCTGTCCAGGCGTCCTCCAGGGTTTCGTGGACGGTCATCACGGCTAGGTCGTGATAATCCAGACCGGCTCGGCGCAGGTTGGCGTCCTCAAAGTTAAAGCCTAGGGGCTTGACCAGGTGAAGCTCGGCACCGGTGATGGCAGCTAGACGAATCGCGTTGCCGGTGTTACCGGGGATCTCGGGGGTATAAAAAAGAATCTTGAACACCCCACCAGTTTACGCAGAAGCCGTGGTGGGTTTTTCGTGAACCAGCCCATACACGGCCGGGGGAGTGGGCGGGTAAGATGAAAGGCTGTACTTGAGCCGGCACGAAAGGAAGCCTATGCCACGAGTTTATATGGATCACGCTGCTACCACCGATATCTTGCCTGCAGTGATAGAAGCGGTAACTGAGCAGATGCGTGCCGGCGGCAACCCTTCGTCCCTGCATTCTACTGGGCGGCGTGCTCGTGCCACCGTTGAGTACGCGCGAGAACAGATTGCTGGTCTGGCTGGCTGTGACTCAGCCGAGGTCATTTTTACCTCCGGTGGCACGGAGGCAGATAACTTGGCGGTCAAGGGCCTGTACTGGAAGCGCCGCGAAGCCAACCCTCAAGCGGTGCGCATTATCCTCTCAGCGGTGGAACACCACGCGGTAGGAGATGCGGCAGAATGGCTAGAAAAGCATGAGAACGCTGAACTGACCTGGCTACAACCGGATGGTTATGGACGAATTGCTCCCGAAACTCTCAGAGAAGCAATAGGCGATAACCCAGAAACGGTAGCCCTGGTAACGGTGATGTGGGCTAATAACGAGGTGGGCACCGTGCAACCGGTCTCGCAACTAGCGGCAGTCGCGGCTGAATACGGCATCCCTTTCCATACCGATGCTGTTCAAGCTTTTGGCACTCTCCCTCTTAACTTCCGTGCAAGCGGAGTGAGCACCATGGCTATTTCCGCCCATAAGATCGGTGGTCCCATGGGTGTTGGTGCTCTCATCGCTACCCGAGCGACTGGGCTGACTCCCGTCTTGCACGGGGGAGGGCAGGAGCGTTCGGTGCGTTCAGGCACGATCGATGCCGCCTCCATCGCAGGTTTTGGTGAAGCCGCTAAGTGGGTTGGTCAGAACCTGAAGCAGGAGGGCCAGCGTCTAGCTCAGCTACGTAACCGTCTGGTGGAGGGCGTCCTAGCAACTATTCCTGAAGTGACTCTGCGGGGTGCACCGCTTGAGGCTCCCGAGCAGACAGCGGACGGCGCGGGTAGGCTCCCCGGCAACGCCCACTTCACCTTCTCCGGCTGCGAAGGCGACTCCCTGCTCTTCTTGCTAGATACGGCTGGAATCGAAAGTTCCACGGGCTCAGCCTGTAATGCGGGGGTACCCCGCCCCTCCCACGTCCTTCTGGCGATGGGGCTCACCGAACATGAGGCCCGTGGTGCCCAGCGTTTCACCTTGGGCCACACCAGCACCGAAGCCGACGTCGATGCCCTGCTAGCGGCCCTACCAGCAGCATGGGCCCAGGCAAAGAAAGCCGGTATGGCAGACCATACCCCAGATGCTGGTCGCTGGAACTAGCCTAAGAGCAAGCAAACTCACGAAATATATAGACCCTGCCGGTGGTTGCTCAAGTAAAGAAACCACCGCACCCAAGGATTGAGAAGACTATGAAAATACTGGCAGCTATGAGCGGCGGGGTAGACTCCGCCGTTGCCGCAGCCCGCGCCGTTGAAGCTGGCCACGAGGTGGTTGGCGTGCACCTAGCGCTCTCCCGTATGCCCGGGACCCTGCGCACCGGCAGTCGAGGTTGCTGCACCATCGAGGATTCCATGGACGCCCGCCGAGTCTGCGACCAGCTAGGCATCCCTTTCTACGTCTGGGACTTCTCAGAACGCTTTAAAGAAGACGTGGTTGATGACTTCATCAGCGAATACGAACACGGCCGCACCCCTAACCCCTGCATGCGCTGCAACGAAAAAATTAAGTTCGCAGCCCTGCTGGAAAAGGCAGTTGCCCTCGGTTTTGATGCCGTAGTCACCGGCCATTATGCAAAGGTTATCACCGATGCGGAGGGCAACCGCGAACTGCACCGCGCCGCCACCTGGGCAAAAGATCAGTCCTACGTGTTAGGCGTCCTCACCCACGAACAGCTACGTCACGCCTGGTTCCCGCTAGCCGACACACCCTCCAAGGACGAGGTACGTGCCGAAGCGGCCCAGAGAGGCTTCTCAGTAGCCAAAAAACCAGACTCTTACGACATCTGCTTTATACCCGAGGGTGATACCCGCGAATGGCTCGAAGAACATATCACTATGACTCAGGGCGACATCAAAGATACTGAGGGCAATCTTTTGGGCACCCACCGCGGTTCCCAAGCCTTCACCGTAGGTCAGCGTAAGGGGCTGGCTATCGGGCACCCAGCCTCAGACGGCAAGCCCCGCTTTGTGCTGGAAATTCGCCCCAAAACTAACGAGGTGATTGTGGGTGGCCGTGACATGCTCGAAATCGACGAGATCCGCGGCATCCGTGAAACATGGGCCGGTGTTCCCATCGCCGAAGCCGTCGACTTCCTGGCCCAAGAGCCGGTAGAGGGCGCTCGCAGTGCTGACTTTGAGGTGGAAGCCCAGGTGCGTGCCCACGCAGACCCGGTTGCTTCAACCGCTCACCTGGTCTGGGTGCTGGACGATGAGGCAGAGACCCCCGGCGCTCTCCGACTTGAAACTGTGGTTCGTCTGAACGAGAAGCTCCGCGGCGTAGCTCCGGGGCAGACCATGGTGATTTACCAGGGCACCCGCGTTCTCGGTCAGTCAACCATAGCCCGTGCCTACTCACTGGACCGGGCTGACATTATTGCTTGATGATAGGGAACTGGCATAGTTTCCATCTTCTGGCGGGGCGTGAACGGGCACCACAGCGTCCTTAGTGTTTCAGCAGGTGGGAACTTATCCTAATAGATGTACCCAAAGAGCCGAGAATTTTTAGACTGGAATGATGAGCAACATGAGTACAGACCCTGATGAGCTAAGCGCTCACGAGAACTTTGATACCCGAGCAACTTCCATGACGGGTGTTGCCCCTGGAGTGCTAGAAGAGCTGTTCACCATGCGGCAGACCATTGATAATATGGATGCTGCCTTGGTACACATTTTGGCTGAGCGATTTCGTGCTACCCAGCGGGTAGGGCATCTGAAGGCTGAGCACAGTTTGCCGGCGGGGGACCCGGGGCGGGAAGAGGCCCAGATTAAGCGTCTGCGTGGCTTGGCGCAGGCCGCTCATCTTGATCCTGAGTTTGCAGAGAAGTTTCTGAACTTTATTATTTCTGAGGTGATCCGCCACCATGAGCGGATTGCAGCCGAAATTACTGAGCCCTAATCTCAACTGAAAGGTCAGCTGAAACCTGTGAAACAGCTCCCTGCACTTTACCTGCCTACAAACGCTGAGATGCTTGCGCTTCGCAGAGATACAGAACAAGCCTTGACCTTTGAACAGCACCTCTTGGTACGCGCGACCGGTCTAGGCGGCTGGGGCGGGGTGAACATGGTGGACGCTGTCAGCCGAGTACGGGGGGAGCTGGGCGCCCCGCACCTTAGTTTCTTACCTGAACTGGCTGACCGAGGCTTTCATGCCACGGCCCTAGGGCGTACCCTGGCTTGCCTTGAGGGGCTGACTGCTGATGTCACGGCTAGCGGCTGGCGTATCACAGAGGGGTTCGCCAAAGAAGGCAATCTTGCACAGACCTTTTTAGCCTCTGATATCAATGCTCTTGCTGATGTTGTGGGGAAAGAGAAAAACCCCGAGGGCGGGCTTAAGGTGCGGCTACTGGGGCCCTTTAGCCTTGCTGCCAGTACCTACCTGACCAACGGGGAGCTGGTCCTGATTGATTACGGGGCCCGCAGGGATCTGTGCGACTCCCTTCTTGCAGGTCTTGAATCACTGGTGGAGCGATTAAAGCAGGCTGCCCCCGGGCTGCAGTTAAGCTTACAATTCGATGAACCGCTGCTTCCCGCCGTCCTCGCCGGCGCTATCAAGACATCCAGTGGGTATTCAACGGTGAGGGCACTGAGACGGCATGAGGCCGTCGAAACCCTCGCTAAAATTCACCGCCGCGCGGAGGGGTTGGGAGTCAACGTGCTGGTGCGTAGCAACGTCCTTGAATTGCACCCAGAAATTCAGGCAGTTCTCATGGCTCCAGTACTTAACCTCTCCGGTCGCCCGACCCGCGACTGGGAGCAGGTAGCCAGGATGGTAGAAGCGGGGGCCCGCCCTCTCTTGGAGACTGTATCACCGCGTACACGCCTGCCGGTGGGGGAGATAGCGCGTGATTTCTGGGTTCGCTGGAGAGACGTTGGTTTAGCCAAGAACCTGCTGAGCAGTATCACTCTTACCGATCTACCAGGTTTGGAAGAGCAGAGCCCAGAAGTTGCCACAACCGTGTTGGGGCATCTAACGGAGACCGCCCGTGCCCTCTCAGAAATTGCCCAGGACGCTTAGGAGCTGGTCTACCGCGGCAGATGGGGAGACACCGGTTAGACTGGTAGCTGATCTATCTTGAATTTCGAAGGAGCGCCCCGTGAACGCAACCATTCTCGTCGTTGATGATGATGATGCCCTGGCAGAGATGGTGGGAATCGTCCTAGCCCAGGAAGGTTACGACGCTGTCTTTTGTAACGCTGGCGATCGCGCCCTGGAATCTTTTATCACTCATCAACCTGATCTCATTCTCCTGGATTTCATGCTTCCCGGTATGGACGGAATTGAGGTGTGCACCCAGATTCGTGCCGAATCTGATGTCCCCATCATCATGCTTACCGCTAAGGGCGACACCGAAGATGTAGTGAAGGGCCTAGAAGCTGGTGCAGATGACTACATCACTAAACCCTTTAAGCCCGCAGAATTATTGGCCCGAGTCCGTGCACGCCTTCGCCCGCGAGAAGAACGTTTCAATGAGCCAATCCGCGTGGGTGCCCTTCACATTGATCTCGCTGGTCATACCGTTTCCCGCGACGGTGAGAATATTTCCCTCACTCCGCTGGAGTTTGATTTGCTTGCTAACCTTGCTCGCCAGCCGGGCCAGGTGATGACTCGTGAGACCCTGCTAGGGAATGTCTGGGGCTATGAGAAAACCGTAGATTCTCGTCTGGTTAATGTTCATATTCAGCGCTTACGAGCCAAAATTGAGAAGGACCCAGAGAATCCCGAGATTGTGCTCACCGTGCGAGGCGTGGGCTACAAGGCTGCCGCACACGGGGCGCGCTAAACGGTGGCTCTTTCCCTGGGTACCTCAGACGCTGAGCGGGGTCGCTTCCACTGGCTGGGGCGGCCCCTTCACCGTCTTAGAAAAATGTGGCAGCAATCCCTTCAGTTTCGCGCTGTGCTCACTGCAGCCCTACTGCTCCTTATCTCCTTCATGTTTGTTGGGTCCTTTATTTCCCACCAGATTGCTAACTCTCTGTTCCGAGGCAACCTAGAGCAAGCTTTAGAGGAATCATCGAGCGGCTTCAGCAACGTCCAAACCTTGCTGAATGCTTCTGATGCTACCGGCCGTACTGAAATCCAGCGGGACGTTGCCCGGTTCTTGACGGTGCTGGAAACCACCAGCGCGGATCGCAACCGTGAGTGGGTGCTCCTGCAAGATATCAATGCCACCACGCAAGGCTTCGTCTCGGAGCAAAGCCAATCCGGTAACACAACGGCTGCCGATATCCCGGAGGAACTAGCGCAAACGGTGAGCTCTGGGCGGGGTATCTACTGGCAGTCTTCGGCAAGTGTAGGGTCGGACGGAAGGACGGTTCCTACCCTGGTGGTGGGCACTAAGATTTCAATTCCCCAGAACCCTGATTACGCTTTCTACCTGGTCTACGATTTGTCTTCTTCCCAAAACACGGTGAATTACATCAACGTTGTGGTGTGGATTGGTTTCGGCATTTTGCTTCTGGTGGTTCTTTCAATTGTGTGGGCCATTTCCCGAACCGTGATTCGTCCTATCAGTTCCACTGCGATTACGGCAGAAAAGCTTGCTGCTGGTAACTTGGACCAGCGTGTGCTGGTACGCGGTGAACACGAAACAGCTAGGCTTGGCATGTCCTTTAACCGCATGGCTGACTCACTTCAGGACCAGATTTCTCGCCTAGAAACGCTGTCCACTATGCAGCAGCGTTTTGTCTCCGATGTTTCCCACGAGCTTCGCACTCCGCTCACCACGGTCCGTATGGCAGCAGAGATGCTGCACGATAGCCGAGACAATATGGAACCCATTTATAAGCGCTCCACCGAATTGCTCTATGACCAGGTAGATCGCTTTGATAACCTGCTGGCGGACTTGCTGGAGATTTCACGCTTTGATGCGGGCAGCCAGACCCTTGATCCCGTTTCGGTGGACTTCATGGCCGTCCTCAGCGAAGTGCTCAAGGCGGTCGAGCCGCACTTGCAGCGTACGGGCACCGAGCTGACCGTCCACACCCACCATTCTGAGATGATGGTAGATATGGACCATCGCCGTATCGAACGCGTTATGCGTAACCTCCTCTTCAATGCTGTGGAGCACAGTGAGGGCAAGCCCATCGATATTTATATTGATGCTACCGACACCGCTTTGGGTGTTGCGGTGCGTGACCACGGCATAGGTCTGAGCCCGGAAGAAACGGATCAGGTCTTTAACAGGTTCTGGCGAGGAGATACGTCCCGTAAGAGGACGCTGGGCGGAACTGGGCTGGGGCTATCGATTGCTGCCGAGGATGTCCGTCTGCACCAGGGAACCTTGGAGGCCTGGGGTATTAAGGGGCAGGGGGCCTGCTTCCGCATGACCATTCCCCTGAAGGAAGGCGGAGCAATAGGAGCTTCACCCGTTCTCATTAGCGGACACCCCACCCCTTCACCCGTTGAAGCTGAGCTTAGCGCTGACACCTCAGCCCATCGACTAGGAATAGAGCAGGAGCAACATCTCAATGCGACCTCTTAACCGTAGAGACCTCCTATCGGCGTCTTTTGTCTCAGCGGTAGCCACTCTAACAGGCTGCGCTGCGATTCCGACCGATGGAGAAGTTAACCATTACGCTGACCCTCGGAATACGGCTTCACCTACCGAAGCCATCGACACTCCCGCTGGGCCGGTACCGGGGGCTACACCTGCTGAAATTATCGATGGGTTCCTGCACGCCGGGGTTGGGACTACCGATGATTACAGTGTTGCGCGTCTTTTCCTCACTGAATCTCTGGCTGAATCCTGGAGACCTGACGGGCAGACCCTCATCTACAACGCGTCAGTTATGACCGAAGAAACTGGGCAGGATACCTTCATGGTAACCGTCCCAACCTCTACTCTTGTAGACGGTAGGGGGCTTGCTACCTCCTATACCGAAGCTACAGAAAATGAACTTGAGTTTACTCTTCAGCAGGTAGAGGGGGAGTGGCGGATTGCTACCGCTCCAGATGGAACTGTCTTGAGTAGAACTGAGTTTGGTGAGGTTTTCAGCCCTTTCACTCTCTACTTCTACGATCCAACCTTTACTCAAGCTGTGCCTGATGTGCGCTGGTTCGTAGAACGCCCTACCGTCGCAACGTCTCTCGTGAAGGTTTTGCTGGAAGGCCCGGCGTCTTATCTTGAAGGTGGTGTGATCACAGCGATCCCTCCTAACACCGCTTTGACCCGAAATTCAGTGACGGTGGAAAACGGCAGAGCGGACGTCCAGCTGTCAGGCGGGCCCTCTCTACAGTCTGCCAGTGCACTCGATTTGGAACGTCTGCGGACGCAACTCACCCAAACACTCTCTAACTTAGCGTCTATTACCTCAACCCAGCTGAGCATTAATAACCAGGTGATTAATACTCAGGATCTTGAAAATTACCGGGAGCCGGCAATTAATGCTGAGGTGCCTCCATTTGTGCTGGGAGTTGAAAATAACCGCTTGGTGATGCGCGATAATTTGTCTGCGAGTGAGAACCAGAGTTTAGTTTTTGCGCAAGATGGTGTTGCCCCTGCTCAGCCTGCAATGAACTATAGCCGCACTTCCTTTAGCTTTACGGCTGCTGATAGATCTGAGCTGTGGTTAGCTACGCTTTCAGAAGCTCAAGTGGTGCACCGGGGCGTAGGTATTCTTCAGCAGAGTTATGATCATCAGAACTGGTTATGGATCGCTCATGAGGACGGCAGCGTGCGGGCCTTAGCTGCGAGTCAGTCAGGAGCTGAGCCCAAAACACTTGAAACGTGGCTGCACGGCCAGACGCTTCTGTCGTTAGCAGTAGCCCGTGACGGTGCCCGTGTTGCTTTGGTGACCTCAACTGATGGTGCTGCTTCGGCTTGGATTTCAGCGATTCGCCGAGCTGAAGACGGGGTGCCGCTGGGGTTGTTGGATCCAGTTCAGGTGGGCGCCGACATCAGCCCTGACGGTGTGGAGTGGGTGAGTGATGAAGACGTGATTCTTTGGAATACCACTACAGCTGAAACCGAGATAGTCTCATTAACCGGTCAAAGCACTCGGTATGACAACCTACCCGACATTGAGCGTATTGTGACCGGTAACGGTGTTGACCAGGTGGTTGCTACTAATAAAACGGGCGCGCTTTTCATCGTGGCTGGTAACGGTTGGACTCGCATTGAATCCAGCCTGTCGGCGCTTAACTATTCGGGCTAAGCTTCATTTAGCCCCAATGTGGCGGTAACCGGTTTATTGGTCCGCACCACTTATCCACTTTTCTGGCTGTCGCTTGTGGTTTAGCCTCTGGGCCGCCATTCTAGCGGTATGAAAAGTAAAGATGCTCTAGCGAGCTGGGGTGCCAGAGGTGCGCATTCACTTGATGAACTGGCGGAGCTCTTCGTACCGAGGTTCTGCGCTGCGTGTAGGTCCTACGGGGAGCCTATGCGAGGCAGAAGGGCACTGTGCCCCAGGTGCTCGAGGCTTTTGAATATAGCTACCCTGAATCTTCTGATGACGGAACTGACCTACGCTCCCTGCCCGGTAGCAAGCTCCGGTGAGTATGAGTACGAGCTAGCTCATTGCCTGTTAAGTTTCAAAAACGCTGCGCGTACTGACCTGTTATCCTATCTGGGATCTGCGCTCGCTCGGTCGCTGGTTTTTCTGTGCCAGGAGGTTGGTCTTACCCAGGTTTCGGGCAAGGATGCGTCGGTTTATCTCGTCCCTATCCCGTCCAGCCGGCAATCAGTAGGACGCCGAGGTTTCGCGCCTGCTTCCGACATCACGAGGGCTGCTAGCAAGCTCCTACCTTCAACATACCCAGGAGTAAATTTTACCGTTCTTGAAGCTCTACGCCCCCTTTACCCTGGCGAAGGAGCGAAAGTGCTAACTGGTCATGCGAAAGGTTCCCAGAAACAATTGGGGCAGCAAGCAAGGTATTGGAGAATGCAGGGCAGCCTGCGAGTGCGTCAACCTGCGCTGAGCTGGGTTGGGCGTTCTCTGGATTTATCCGGCCGAGTCTGCATTATCTGTGACGATGTTGCCACCACGGGTGCTTCTATTGCTGAAGCTTATAGGGTCTTATCGGAGGCTGGTGCTTGTGTGATAGGCGCGGCCGCTGTTGCGAGAGTTCAACGGCGATCGGAGCAGCCCTCGCCCCAGAACACCTCTTAGGAAATAAAAAAATGAAGAAAATTTCCCAAAACAACCGCAAAGAATGACTTGCGCCACAAACAGGCGTACAGTTAAGGCAAGGAATCAGCCAGACAGATTCCCCGGATCGAAGCCTTCACAAGCTAAGATTCAACCCCCAGACCGTGGAGGGAATTGTGGAACTCAACGTACAAGGCCGCAACGTCAAAATTAGCGAACGCCTGCAAGAATACGTCGAAAGTCGAGTCGTCAAGTTCGAAACGCTAGGCGATAACGTTACTGACATTGAAGTCAAATTTACTAAAGAAGGCCATGGCGGCCCACGCTCAATCCGTGTTGAAATCACCGTCATTGGTCGTGGCCCCGTACTTCGCGCAGAATCAGAGGGCGAAGATAAATTCGCTGTCTTTGACGATGCTTTTGGCAAACTTCTTGAACGTTTACGCCGTGCTCGTGACCGTCGTAAAGACCGACGTCTAGGTGGCAAGCATCCTGTCTCGGTGGCTGAGGCTACCGGTTCCATCCCCGTAGTAGCTGAAGGTCAGACGGTTGCTACCACTGATATTCATGTTGACGATGTACCTGTCGAGGAGGCCGCGTTCGCCGGTGAATATAACCTCACCGATGAAGTTTCTTCCCCCATTGAAATCCGGAAGAAGAGCTTCCCCGCTGATCGGCTAACTTCCGAAGAAGCCGTTGACCGGATGGAGCTAGTAGGCCATGATTTCTTCATCTACGTTGATAAAGAAACTGGCGCCCCATCTGCTGTCTACCGCCGTAAGGGCTGGTCCTACGGTGTGATTGCTCTCGACGCTGAGTAAGGACTCCTAGGTTATTTTCAAAGCCTAAAATATTCAGCCGGCCTCCACCTTCTAGGGTGGGGGCCGGCTTTTTGAGCGACAGAACACGCGAGCTTCTCTAAGCGCTGGGCAAAAGCTCATCAGAACACCAGTGGTGCACTAGTATTATGTGAATGACTGTGTGCAGATTGTACGCACCTGCCGGCCCACCTACCTAGGAGCAAACTTCAGTGGCATCTCTTCTGGAAAAGCTACTCCGCAGCGGAGACAAAAGAATCCTCAAGCAGCTGCGTGCTTACACCGATGCAGTAAATTCACTCGAAGATAGCTTTGTCGCCATGACCGACGAAGAACTCCGCGCTGAAACAGACTCCTTCCGCCAGCGTGTTGAAAAGGGCGAAAATCTGGACCTTCTACTTCCAGAAGCGTTCGCTGTGGTTCGTGAGGCATCTAAGCGCACACTCGGTAAACGTCATTATGATGTTCAGCTAATGGGTGGTGCTGCTCTGCACCTGGGCAACATCGCCGAGATGAAAACTGGTGAAGGCAAAACTCTGGTTGCCACCGCTCCTGCTTACCTCAATGCTCTCTCAGGCAAAGGTGTTCACATCATTACGGTCAACGATTACCTGGCTGAATATCAGGCGAACCTTATGGGTCGAGTTTTCCGTTTCTTGGGTATGGAAACTGGCGTTATTCTTGCGAACCAAAGCCCCGAAGTGCGTCGTAAGCAGTACGAAGCTGACGTTACTTACGGGACCAATAATGAATTCGGCTTCGATTACCTCCGCGACAACATGGCGTGGACTAAAGAAGAGCAGGTGCAACGCGGGCACAACTTTGCGATCGTCGATGAGGTTGACTCAATTCTAATTGATGAAGCTCGTACCCCACTAATCATCTCAGGCCCAGCTATGGGCGAGGCCAACCGCTGGTACGGCGAATTTGCTCGCATCGCTAAGCGCCTTATTCGTGATGAGGACTATGAGGTCGATGAAAAGAAGCGTACCGTTGGTGTGCTTGAAAGCGGTATCGATAAAGTTGAAGACCACCTCGGTATCGAGAATCTTTATGAATCGCAGAATACCCCGCTCATCGGCTTCCTGAACAATGCCATCAAGGCTAAAGAGCTCTTTAAAGCCAACAAGGACTACGTTGTCATGAACGGCGAAGTCATGATTGTCGATGAGCACACTGGGCGTATTTTGGCTGGTCGCCGCTATAACGACGGTATCCACCAGGCAATTGAAGCCAAGGAAGAAGTCGAAGTTAAGCCCGAGAACCAGACCATGGCGACCGTGACGCTTCAGAACTACTTCCGCATGTACGACAAGCTCTCTGGCATGACGGGTACCGCGGAGACCGAAGCAGCCGAGTTTATGAATACTTATGAACTGGGTGTTGTTCCTATCCCCACCAATAAGGGCATCCAGCGAATTGACCAGCCTGATAAGGTCTATAAAAACGAAATCGCTAAGTTCAATGCGGTGGTCAAAGATATCCAGGAACGCCATGCAAATGGTCAGCCCGTTCTGGTGGGAACCACCAGCGTTGAAAAATCTGAATATCTGTCTAAACTCCTTGTTAAAGAGGGTATTCGCCATGAAGTTCTCAACGCTAAGAATAACGCGCGCGAAGCGTCAATCGTAGCTCAAGCAGGGCGCAAGAGTGCCGTTACCGTAGCCACTAACATGGCTGGCCGAGGCACCGACATCATGCTGGGTGGTAACCCCGAATTTGAAGCCGTTGAGTCTATGAAGGCTCTAGGGTTTGATCCTCTTAAAAATGCCGAGGAATACGAGTCCAAGTGGCCTGAGGTTCTTGAAGAGGCAGAACTGGCGTCGGCAGCAGAGCATGACGAGGTAACGGCTCTGGGCGGTCTTTACGTGCTGGGTACAGAACGTCACGAGTCGCGGCGAATCGACAATCAGTTACGCGGTCGTTCGGGGCGTCAGGGCGACCCCGGGGAATCACGCTTCTACCTCTCGCTGTCAGATGATCTCATGCGCCTGTTCAACGGTCAGGCAGCTTCACGTCTTATGGCGGGTGCACCGGACGATACGGCGCTGGACTCAAAGCTAGTATCTCGTGTTATTGCCTCAGCACAGGGGCAGGTCGAAGCTCGTAACGCTGAACAGCGTAAAAATGTGCTCAAATATGATGATGTTCTGAACCGTCAGCGCGAAGCGATGTATAAGGACCGCGGGCAGATTCTTGATGGCAACGATCTCAAGGATCAGATTCAGAAGTTCCGCATTGAGGTTATTACTTCGACCATTGACGCACACGTTGGCAGCGGGCACGCGGAGGACTGGGACTTTGATGCACTGTGGGAGTCACTCAAGACGGTTTTCCCCGTTTCTATCACCCCAGAAGATCTTTTCGAAGAGGCTGGGGATCGTACTAAGGTTACACGCGATCTGCTGGTAACCGAGGTGCTTGCCGACGCCGAAGTGCAGTACGAGGATCGAGAAGCTTCTGTTGGTGAGGAAGCTATGCGCGAAATTGAGCGTCGAGTGGTGCTTTCAGTGATCGGCAAACGATGGCCTGAACACCTCTACGAGATGGATTACCTCAAGGAAGGTATCGGCCTGCGTGCTATGGCTCAGCGTGATCCTCTGGTTGAGTATCAGAGGGAGGGCTACGCCATGTATCAAAGCATGATGGAAGCTATTCGCGAAGAGACGGTGTCAACCCTGTTCAGCTTGGACCTTTCAAAACAGCGTACTCAAAATTCAAAGATTCAGCTGAAGATTCCTGCTCAGCCTAAGTTCTTGCAGTATTCGGCACCTACTGAAAGTGGTAAGGCAGAGGTTCGCACTGAGGCTGCTCCAGAGCCTGATAATGATGCGATTGACATAGAGAAAAAGTAAATACCCAGAGGGGAGGGGCCCGGTCAGCTTATGACCGAGCCCCTCCCTTTTAGGTTTCATAGGTTCATGTGCGGGCGTGAGTGCTTAGGCAATATCAAGTGCCGTAATTTTCCACCGACGGTTAAGGAACTCAGCGCGCAGGGCTACAGCTCGCGCCCTCTGTGCGTCCTGAACGATAAGGCAGGCCTCGTAGGCTTTGGGTGAAACCTTTTGAAGAATAATCCTGCGAGCCTTGACCGGGTGCACCCTGGGTTGGAGTGGGCCTGAAGAGGCCGGTGGCTGGAAAGTGCGGTTAACCATCTCATGAACCTTCTGGACCTGTTGGTGAACTCTTCGGTAACAAGCCTGAGAAAGCCAAGGGGAAAGGTGGTGCGTGGGGCGTAAACCCATGAAGATTTCAACGGTGGCCAGCCCAATCGAAAGTGCCAGCTGTTCGACCGATTTTTCTTCTGCACTGATGTAGACCGGATCGTTTGGTGGTTGCTTAACCTTTTGTTCGAAGTAGGTAGCGTAGTGCTCTTCGTATTCTGTTGCATCGATGATGCAATAACGGTTGCGGTCATGTTCTGGGAATGCGGTTTTCATGGTTTTCTCCTCAGAAAGGAAGCGTGATGCTTTGCCCCGGGTAAATGAAACTTTCAAGTGTTGGAATGTCTCTGACATTGGCAGATTGAATGGTGTGGACAAGGTTGAGCACTTCAGAACCGCTAGCTGTAGCGGGTAGGTGCTGTTCGGCAATGGACCAGAGAGTGTCGCCCGGCTGAATAATGTATACCCGTGATGATACGGGCGCCCCGGGGTCGGTATCCTGTGAAGATGCCCGCGGAGCTTCTACTGATTTTCGGAGTCCGCCGAATAATGGTGAGAGCTGAGTGCGTTGACTAGCCTTAGTGACCGTCACTTCCACCTGACCTCCTTCTTCGCCAATTAATGTCGTGGATCGTGAATATGAAAACAGGGGAGATGCTGCGGGGGAAATACCGAAGGTATCATCAGAAGGATGCAAGAAGAGGCCTAGCGGAAGCTGTTGCTTGTGTTGCTGAACCTGAGTAACTGAACTAAGGGGCTGAACAGCCGGGATTGTGGCGGCCAATGCGGGATTACTCAGCAGCCCCAATCCAAACAGCCCCGTCACAGTAGCTTTTACCGCCATCGGAGCCCAGGAGGGTAAGCTGACCCGCTCTCGCCCTTGGAGCTTAGCCTTGATAGCGAGCACCGAGCTCACTGCCATACTGAGGAACCACCACAGAAAAACAATGGAGCAAAGGGTGAATGCTACAGCACATGATAGAGCTTCCCACCACATCCCAGACTCCAGCGAATGCCCCTGAGAAATAAGGTGTAGTTTGTGCGTGAGAAAGCTGTAGCTAGCCAAGCTCCCTATCAGTGCGATGGCAGGAACAGTAACCACCGGGAAGATGCTCATCATTTTGCTTTTCACTTCTGCCTCAATCTTATGATTTGATGTAGTTTGATGAATTATCATCATACTAACCTCTTTTGAAGCGTTTTCAAGGTATTTCACTGTTTTCATGTGCATTTACATTTTTTGCTTCGGTGGATAGGCTCGTTACATGAACAACTTAGACTTGCTTCTTCGTGATTATGAGATTCAACTAGATGAGAGTAGACGGCTTACTTATGAGGCAGATGCCGCCGAAGTTCGCCGGTCAGAAGCCGCAAAAATTTATCTAGCAGACCGTCTAGCTGCTCAAATCGGTCAGCAACTTATTGTTCACGGGTTGAATTCAGAGATTTGGCGCGGAACCCTCAAAAATATTGGACTAGGCTGGATTCAATTGGAATCGAGTGCAGATAATCTCATTGTTCCCCTGGCAAGTCTCATGTGGTGGGAGGGTGGGGATAATAAATCCTTCACTTCAGCCCAGGAGGTCAGCAGAAAGTTGACCCTGGGGTATGTTCTAAGGGCTCTAGCCGCTTCACAACAGACCGTGTCAATTTCTCACGGTGGGCCAGACTCCCCGCTCACTGAAGGTCGGATTACAACGGTGGGCGCTGACTATTGCGAATTATTTGTGCAGAGAATTGAAGCAAAAGAGGGTACGCAGAGAAATGAAGTGCGCGTCATCCCCTTTGGAGCGATTGCAGCACTTCATGCCAGGTAAATTCAAAAGAACATAGGAAGCTTAGGCTTCTTGATGGTCTAGCTGCTCAGCTTTGATGCTTTCTTCAGTCTTTTGATACATGGCCTGAATGTACTGTTCAAGCATCGAGCTTTCAACTCGCCACTGATTGCGACCACCAATCTGAATCCCCTTGAGTTCGCCGGTTCTCACCAGCGCGCGAGTCTGGCTTAGGGAGATATTGAGAATTTCACTCACATCAGTCAGTGTCAGAAAACGCTGTTCGACCATGGGGGCTTCCTTGTTGTGGTAATCCAATCACTATCTTGATTTATTTTAGTGAATTTTGATGTGGTTTGGAAGAAAATTACCACTATTGAGTCTTGTTAGCGCTTTAAGGCGTAATTTTTGGCCAGATGACTGTGTTGAGTTGGAAAGTTCGTGTTTGATTAGTGAAAATTTTGATAGGAGTACTCAACTTGATGAAGGAAGCTCTACCCATGCCATCTAAGCTGACGCCGCGTTTTAAAAAGCCAGGAGCCACAGACCCACGACTCCTTATCGGAGTTTTCATTGTGGTTCTTTCGCTGCTGGGGGTTCTCGGAATTATCCGAGCGACCAACCAAACAGAGCCTTTTTATGCCCTCACCGCTGATGTCGGTATTGGTGAAAATATCACGACCCAAAACCTAACGGTTGTTGACGCAAGGTTAGCTGGATCTAGCGAACAATACATCTCCGCAGATCAGCCTATTGCCCCTGGAACTGTTGCCAAGCGTCCTCTAGTATCAGGAGAATTGCTGGCGGCTGCAGCGGTCACTACCGATCTCAAAGAAGGGCGCAGGTTGGTGACCCTTCTCAAAGATCAGTACGCAGTCGCTGACTTCCAAGCGGGGGATCGAGTAGATATTTGGGTTGCCTCAAAGGTAGAAGGATCGAATACATACAATGAACCCAGAGCAATTGCTGAGGGGGCTGAAATCCATTCGGTGACTCCACAGGAGTCAATTATTGGTGGGACGGGTCAATCTGCTGTAGAGCTGTGGGTAGAGTCCGATCTTTTGAGCCCAGTTCTTGCAGCTAGCAGTGATGGGTCGGTCATCAACATAGTGCCTTCAACCTATAAGGCAGGCCAGTAATGCAGATTCCAATTATTGTTGTTGGAGATACTTCTGGCAGGTATATTTTGGGAATCGAGTCTCAGCGCGGGAATATTAGCGTGGTACGCCACGTCCATGACCTCGGAGAAATGCTGGGAACCGCGCAGAGCGGTATAGCCCGTGCAATTCTGTTGGTGACCCAATACGAGGATCTCACACAATCAATGCTCGCGGCGCTCTATGAACTTGATGTAGCTGTGTGCGCTGTAATCGATCCGGGTAGCAACCTACCTTTCTCCGAAATTTATACCATTGATGCTCTGGCTGATATACCCGATGTACTTCAGGGCGTTCGCTCGGCTGTGGACCGGCTTGAAGATTATAGTGACTCACATGGTGGCGTCTATGATAGGCAACCGAGTAATTCAACATCCGAAGTTGAATCTCACGAAGCTGAATTAAATCAGGCTGTTTCGGAAAAAACAGAAGAGCGTCTTGGCAAAGTGCTGGCTATCTGGGGAGCCCAGGGAGCTCCCGGTAGAACAACTTTTGCAGTGAATCTCTCAGGGCTAGCAGCAAATGCTGGGCACAAGGTTTGTTTGGTGGACGCAGATACCTACGGTGCCTCCGTAGGGGCTGTTTTAGGCTTGACCGATGACTATTCGAGCTTGGCTCAGATGTGCCATTTCGCCGATAGAGGTAACCTTGATAGCCAAAAGATTGATGAGCTGGTTAGCACGATTCAGCATAAATCCCATCAGCTGGATATCATTAGCGGCATCAACCGTCCTGATCGCTGGACCGAGATCAGGGGTAAAGCCCTGAGCCGAGTGATCAATATGCTGAGGGAGAAGTATGATGTGATCATCATTGACACCTCGTTTTGTATTGAGCAGGACGAAGCTGCTGCCTTTGATGGGCTGGCTCCCTTGCGTAATGACGGTTCGTTGACAAGCATTCTTGAAGCAGACCATATTCTCGTTGTTGGCGCTGCGGATGTGGTGGGCGTACCCAGAACGGTCAAAGCTCTGGACAGCCTAAAAAACCTCTTGTCAGACACCATGATAGATATACCTAGAAGCGTCTTTTTTAATAAGGTTCGGGCTGATGCCGTAGGGGCTAATCCCACGGTGGCAATAGAGCATGCCTGGGAACGCTTTGGTCCCTCAGAAAAAATCGAGGGGTATGTGAGCGAGGACCGAGCAACCACAGATAAAGCTTGCCTCTCGGGTAAAACTATTATGGAGGCCGCACCAAAATCCAAAGTAGGACTAGAATTTGAAAGCGTCTTTACGCATATCTCTGCTGTCCTAGCTTTGCGTCCTGCAGAAGACTTATCAGATGATGCATCAAATCTGTCTTCTGATAACGTGAGGTATAAACGCAAGCTCGGCCCTTTAGCTCGGCTTTGGGGTAGATAGAGTGCCCCGTTGGCCGTGATAGACACTTCAAGGAAGAAATAGCATGCCATTAATCGATACGCTCTCTCGCAGCGGAGCTTTTGGCCCGGGCGATATTGAGTGGCTACATTTGCTTACTAATGAATGGCAAATCATCGCTGATACAGGGTACTGTGACATTCTTCTATGGGCTCCAGAGGCAGTCCTCGATGGCAGTCACCATCTCCTTTCCCAGCCTCTTGAATCAGATGCAGGCTTCCTGTGCCTAGCCCAAATTCGTCCGTCCACCACTCACACAGTCTTTCATACCGATAGAGTAGGGCAGCAGCTTAGCGCCGGTCTTTTAGAGAGAGCTGTAGCCAGCTGGAACAGCCATACGCCTAAAGGAACTGACGATGAACACACCATCAAAGACATAATTCTCGATACTGAATTTATACCTCTTATCAGAAACGGACGTCCGGTGGCATTGCTCTCAGTACATCGAGAAAACCTGGGAACCAGAAAACGGCAGCAGGCAGAACGGGTGTACAGGGACGTTGCCCACCATTTACTGCAAATGGTATCGAGGGGCGCTTGGCCAGAATTTTCGGCACCGGTAGGGACTGCCCACGGTAATCCGCGGGTCAGTGATGGTCTGCTCATGCTCGATACTAACGGCAGCGTACTCTTTGCTTCCCCCAATGCCCTATCTATCTATAAACGTTTAGGGTTCAGCGGAGATATGGTAGGAGAGAGCCTATTGCATCTCACCAGGTCTCTTCTTCCAGCCGGTGAAAAAGCAGATGAGACTCTCCCTTTGGTGCTCACAGGTCGTATGCCCTGGCGAGCTGAAATTAAGGCTAAGCGGCAAAACGTTACTTTCCGAGCGATTCCTCTACGACAATTCTCTCGACTAGGCGAAGAACGCTACGGAGCCTTATTGCTCTGCAGGGATGTGACGGAGCTACGCCGCCGGGAGCTTGAGATGATGTCTAAGGATGCAACAATCCGCGAAATACATCATCGGGTGAAGAATAACCTCCAGACCGTTTCAGCCCTCTTACGTTTACAATCTCGACGTATGAATAGCGTTGAAGCTAAGGAGGGCCTAGAGCAGGCTATGCGAAGGGTCTCTACCATTGCAATGGTGCATGAAGCGCTTTCTCAAGGGCTGACTCAGGAGGTCAATTTCGATGACCTCATCGGCAGGCAATTCAACCTGGCTGCTGAGCTGGCGTCACCAGATCAGCACGTTCATACACGAATTGTTGGGTCTTTCGGTAAGCTCCCCAGCCAAATTGCTACGCCTCTGGCGTTAGTTATCAACGAGATTGTAGCTAATGCTGTTGAACACGGCTTGGCCGGACAAACTGGCGAGGTAACCCTGAGCTGCTCCCACGACTACAAGCCCAGCGGTGAGCATATTATGGTGGTGAGCATTGCTGATAACGGAGTTGGTCTCACCGATGAAACCAAGTTGATGTTGGAAAGCGGTGCTCCATCTTCAGGTTTGGGCACGCAGATTGTAATGACCCTTGTTTCAAGTGAATTAGGTGGCAGTATCCATTGGAGCTCGGTCAAACCTCACGGGACGCTTGTCACTATAGAGATTTTGCTATCGGGCTAAGCTCATCGATGGGCTTCAAAAAACACTGCATAAAGAAAAGAAGGAGAGCTAGAAAGCTCTCCTTCTTTTGCAATATCTGTGCAGTATGGTCTGACCTTAGGACGCACGTCGCGCGCGCGCTGCGCGTCGCTTCATAGCCCTTCGCTCATCTTCACTCATACCGCCCCAAACACCTGAATCCTGGCCAGTTTCAATGGCCCACTGGAGGCAGGTATCCATCACAGTGCAAGAACGGCAGACGTTCTTAGCTTCCTCTATTTGAAGGAGCGCTGGTCCGGTATTTCCTACGGGGAAAAAGAGTTCGGGGTCTTTTTCAAGACAAGCAGCACGGCTTCGCCAATCCATTAGCATGCTCTCCTAGGTGTTACCGGAATAACTAAAGCTGAAAAGTTTTCAGCAACTATCAATAAAATTTGGCCCCTTATAGTAAGGAGCCAAAGCTGAACTCCACTAACTTTCCCACGATATGGGTCTTCAAACAAGGGGGGTAGCGGCGAAAATTGGCACCGACCGCTGAGTGAAATATCACAGGGCGTACCTTGGGGGTGTTTCTGAGTGAGAACTGCCACGAAAGTGCCTTTAGGCTATTAAAAGTGATACCAGAGAATGAAAAGAAAAGGCGCTAATAATGTCTCAGCAATCTTTACCTGCGGCGGTAAAGCTTACCGTCAGCCTTGTGGCGCTGGAGGTGCTGGCTCTACTCTTTTTTACGGTGAGCGGTGTGATGACAGCGGATGATGTGAGGGGAGCATCAGTCGTAGGTTCATTCTTCCTACTGGTTGCCGTATCTCTGGGTATCGGTGTGGTGGCGCTCTGGAAGCATCGCCCTTTTAGCCGCGCGCTTATTCTGGTATGGCAATTCTTTGGTGTTGTGATCGGAGTTCAAACCGCTCTAAGCGGCGCACCTTTATACGGTGTGTCGGCGGTGCTGCTGAGTGGAGCAATTATCATCTTGATGTTTACTCAGCCGTTGCTTCGTCATACTCGCCAGTTTTCCTAGGAGCTGCTCTCAGTGGGACGTGAAAAGCAAGAACCGTTCCATGATTGATAAGCACCCCTCGACCGGGTGGAACTTTGCCGTCAGTTTTTAGATCCCAGGGTAGGGCTGTTGCTGTGTAAAAGGTCAGATCAGATATGGAAGTGGGTGCTAATACTAGCCCAGTTTCTGTTCCTGACAAAGCAGACAGGATAGGAGATGTACTCCATCTGGGCCATGGGGTGTAGGCCACAATAACCTTTGAAAAACTATCTCTTTCCTGAAGGACGAACCTCTGTACCTCTTCGTTGAGAAGATGCAGATTATCAATACAAAGGATGGGAAGATCTTTATAACCATCACAGCTAGCGATAAGAGCATTCTTAAGCTGCTTCAGCGTTGGTCTCGCTTCACCGGGTAGAAATATAGCTGAATGCTGTTGGTTCATTTCCATCAGGGACCGCAGAAAACTTGTTTTACCGCTTCCTTTCTTCCCAGAAACAGCTATAAAGTTGCTACCCAGCTTGGGCAAAGAGACTGCGGAGCCGTTTCTCGTTATTCCGATGCGGAAGTCATCTTTTTCAGTAAGCTCAGGTACATCCTTTAGACCGAGGTGAGTAGGGAGTTGGGCCAGTGCTAGCTTTTTAGCGCCCTGTTGAATTATTGGGCTAAATTCTGGGTCTGGAAGCGCAAGGCATACCACCCCGTTCTCTGCAGTGTCGCCCACTAACGATTGAATGGCGGCGCCTTCAACAGAAAACTGGCCTTCATGGGGCCGGTTGTATTCTTTGCGGTGGGACCTCAAGGGATCTGTCTCAAGGTAGGAGGCCGAAAAGAGTACGTTAGCGAAAAGTTGCTGGAACTTGCCGCGTGGCAAGGAGGAGGCCGTACATGTTGTTTTTACAGTGCACTGGCCCACTGGAGATAGAAAGTCTAATATTTGTGTCTCAAAATCTGGGTAACGTGCCAGAGTATCTTGGATTTGATCAAAACAATCTAAAACCAGCAGCGCTGGTGACCGTGACGAAATAAGTGTTTCTACAGCACCTCGCACAAAATCGATGTCCTTCATAGAGTAGGCATAGCAGCTGGCACTGGAGGCTGGGAATCGTGATTTTACCCGATGAATGAACTGTTCTGATGGGGAGAAACAAAAGACAGCTGAACCGTTACTTAGCGCTTGTTCCATCAGCATAAAAACATGCTCATTGCGTTCAATCGGTGATGCAAGGAAAAGCAGGCAACCGTCATCTTCTTTCCACCGCCATTGGTTCTGGATACCCGCATCAGGCACTTCGAGAACGCCAATGTTGAGGCTGAGAGGTGAAGCACTAACCCTGTATGGCAGGGCACTGAGAGAAGGAGCAATCGGTGCATAGCTCTTCTCGGCAAAAAATGGCTGCTTTGATAAACCAGAGCACAGGGTAGCTAGCTCTCTATCAGTAAGAGCTTGAGCTGCTTGGCCTAGATCATCATTTGCGCGCTGGTTATACACCGCTGAAATAGAAACGACTTCGGATTCTGTGGCCCCGTAGTAACCGTTGATGAGTGGTGCTTGAAATTGTATGAGGCGGTTTTCAGAGTCTTTTGCATACCCAGCTCCGGGGGATCGGGCAGGAATGGACGCGGCGGCCTCGGTTGATATGACATTGTAGGAATCTTGTGTGGAACTAACTCTCAAGCAGAAAGCGGTGGCAATATTTGCTCTGATTTCAGCAGACACCGCTCCCTGTGGACGCTGAGTGGCGAGAAAAAGATGGTATCCCAGCGAACGACCTATGGTGGCTATTCGCATAACTTCATTCATGATGATGGGGTGTTGGTCGACCAGCATCTTGAACTCATCGATACAAATCACAACTTCAGGAAAGTCTAGAGTTCTTTCAGAGCCCAAAATCAGAGCACGGTAGTCCTCATGGGAGCTCACTCCAGCTTGGTGGAAAGCTTTTTCCCGCTTTTTCAAATCTGCGCGTAAGTATTTTAAGGTACGGGAGAGTTGTGAGATATCGAGATCAGTGAGGGAAGAAACGCAGTGGGGTAGAGCTGTTAAAGGGCCTAATCCTGCACCACCCTTAAAATCAATCAGGACAAAGCTTAGGCGGGTGGGCGGGACCTTTAGAGCCATGGACCAGAGCGCCGAGCGTAGGAACTGTGACTTACCGGAGCCGGTGGTGCCTGCACACAGAAAGTGGGGACCATGGGTATTTAAACTGTAGGTGAGTGCAGCCCCGGTTTCGGGTTCGATTCCGACAAAGAATTGTACGTCTTCAGTGTCTTGGGGCGGATTCTCAGGGGGAGGGGCAAAATATTCAATGTCGCTAGTTCTCGAAGCAACAACAGAATGCCCTGCCTTGTTCAGAGATTGAATAGGTAGGGAACAAATTAAAGACCGGTAGGTAGGTTCACTAACGCCATCTAAACTTACTCCTCTATCCAGCAAGCAAACATCGCTGTAGGTGGAATCTTCGGCGCTCGAGATGCAGAAAATTGTTGCCTTTTTGGGTAATATGGCGGGCTTTCTTTCACAGATAATAATTCCCGTCGCCTCGGAATCAAACTTCCTCATCAGATAGCTTGATGGGTGAGCCAGAAGCGGCTGCACTAATTGATGATATGACCAGCTATCAGCCGACGTCACTAAAATACTCACGTGACTGCTTGTTGCCAAAAGATGTACAAGAGCCAACCGTTGTGTATGAACTGGAATAATCGGCATGAGTTCAACTAATTGCTCAACGCTAATTACAAAGGGAGCTACATCAATCCATGGAAGGATTGAGAGCTCTCTTTGTGTACTACGTATCTTAGTTTCGCGCTGGTGATGCCCTAGAACTATTTCTTGACCGATTGAATGGGCACTGAACTGTCTAACGTTGGTCAGATCACGTGTAGCTGCTTCCATCACAGCATTCCGGGTCTTTCGACTTTCACCATGGTGAGAAATCATGTGCAGCGCCATCAACATTGATGAAGCTACCGACATAGCTAGAATCAGCCATAGACCGGTGACGAGAGCTATCGTCAGCCCTACAATGAGTGGCATGAGAATCATGGCAACCCGCAGCACTTTGGGGCGGGGCGCAGGAAGTTCTATTTCAACATCGTCAGTATCCCTGAACGAATCGGAGACTGTTGGGGGCTCACCTATTCTGAGGACGCTATTGCCAATTTTGATGAGAGATTGAGTCTGTAGAGTGTGACTCTTTACCTTTGAGCTGTAGGTAACTCCTGCATGGTCCACCGTCATATAACCTTCAAGCGGGTACATGCTGGGGTCATTGAGAGTGATATCGCAGTTATCTCGGCCAATACTCCACCGCCCTCTTGAAAGGGAGAACATCTTTCTGGAGTCTGGGCCGTGCATAATCTCGGCACTATAGATTGTTGATGCTCTTTCCACAGCACCTTTACCACGATAAGATTCCACGATGGACCCGTTGAGTAGGGGAGGCTGCCCAACTGATAACTCCTTGATGGGGGTGCTGGCTACGGCCCACTCATGGGTCTCTGACCCGAAAAATTCTTGTAGCTTTTCTTGTAGGAGGACGCCAGAAACAGTGCCGGTGTACCGTAGACGCACAGCGGTGAACTGCGTTTTCGATGGGTTTTCAACCAGCAATCTAATATCCATATTGACCATTACATTTCTGGAGAGGCGTCCTATCAAGGGCGTATATCCGCGATGCAACTTTTCACAGTTGATTTTGAGCATGTGGTGATCGATCGCCAAATAATTTCCCTGCTGGCTTAGCCCAGCACATAGTCTGAGTCCCAGACCGGGCAATAATCACATCGACTTCTCAGGTAAATCGATGAGTAATAGACCACCTTTTCAGGTAGCTTTGGATATAACTTTGTTTACCTCAAAGAAGGTAGACACACCGTAGAGCTTCCTCCGTTATGGGAGACAAATTATAGAGATGACGCTTTCCCAAGCATCATTCGTAAACAAGGAGTATTAGTGAACGCTGATCTTGTAATTGTGGGTTCAGGTCTCTTTGGCCTGACGATTGCTGAACAGGCTGCAACCGAGCTGGGACTAAAGGTGGCTCTGCTCGACCGACGTCATCACATCGGCGGCAATGCATACAGTGAGAACGAAGAGCGTACTGGCATTGAAGTACATCGCTACGGTGCGCACCTCTTCCATACCTCCAATGAACGAGTCTGGGAATACGTCAACCGCTTCACCGGTTTCACGAACTACACCCACCGTGTTTACACCAACCACAACGGCATTGTTTACCCCATGCCTATCAATCTGGGTACCATTAATCAGTTTTTCAATGCGGCCTACTCCCCGGCTGAAGCTAAGGCCCTCATTCAAGAGCAGGCGGGAGAGCTGGCAGGAACTGACCCGAAGAACCTCAACGATAAGGGTATTTCCCTCATCGGACGTCCGCTATACGAAGCATTCATCAAGCACTACACTGCCAAGCAGTGGCAGACTGACCCCGCTGATTTGCCGGCGTCCATCATCTCTCGTCTACCGGTGCGCTACAACTACGACAACCGATACTTCAATGACAAGTACGAAGGTCTGCCAGTTGACGGCTACACTGCCTGGCTTGAGCGTATGGCAGCCCATCCTAATATCGAGGTGCACCTCAACACTGATTTCTTTGAAGAAGGTCACGAGTATTCTCGCTCCAAGGTAATCGGCCAGGTACCGGTTATTTATACGGGGCCTGTTGACCGTTACTTTGACTATGCCGAAGGTGATCTGTCCTGGCGCACCATTGATCTTGAAGAAGAAGTTCTCGAGATGGAAGATTTCCAGGGTTGCTCCGTTATGAACTACCCTGATGCTACCTATCCCTATACCCGTATTCACGAGTTCCGTCACTTCCACCCGGAGCGGGACTACACGAAGGATGCCACTGTCATCCACCGTGAGTACTCACGTTTTGCCGAGAAGGGCGATGAACCCTACTACCCCATCAATACCGGTGCTGACCGAGATATGTTGCTGAAGTACCGTGACTTGGCTGCCGGTGAGCAGAACGTACTGTTCGGCGGGCGTCTGGGCACCTATAAATATCTTGATATGCACATGGCTATTGGTGCGGCTCTGTCAATGTTTGACAATAAGCTCCGCCCCCATTTTGAAAAGGGCCAACAAATCGCTTCCGGCGGAATTGACGCTTAAGGTAAGGAAACATGAGCACAACGACTACTACTGAGGTGAGCCCTCAGCGCGTACTTCAACGCGTTATTTTGCCTGAAGCTGTCCAAACTGACGTTATCCCGCTCTATATTGATGGTGGTAACGCTACGGGCGTGCACCTTCCCACCCGTCTAGACGGCAATGCCGCTGATACTATCGCTCAAGCGACGGCTGCCCAAGAAAATGTAGCTACAAATTCTGCACCTTCCAAAACTAACCAGCCTGATGTTCTAGGGCGACGCTCAGCTCAGATTTCATCGGGTAAAACGGTTTCTTTTGGAACATATTTCAATGCTTTCCCTGCATCATACTGGCGTCGTTGGACCTCTCTGCAGTCTGTAACTCTTAGAGTTCACACTGAGGGTGAGGGCATGGTAGTTGTCTATAAATCTAACGCTCGAGGAGTAATCCAGCGCGTTGATGCTGCGGTTGTGGCAGGGGCCATGACCTCAGAGTTCAATCTAACGTTGGCGCCCTTTGGCGACGGTGGCTGGTACTGGTTTGATCTTTCCGGAACTAAGAGTGACGTCACTCTGGTCGAGGCTGAGTGGACAGGCGCTATTACCCCTCGCCTAGGAGATGAAGGCGGCAAAGCTACCGTCCAAATCACCACCATGAACAAAGTCCAGTACTGCATCGATAACATTCGGTCACTGGGTGAAAACCTTGACGCTCTAGGGAGCGTCAAAGAAATTCTTATCGTGGATCAGGGAACTGAAAAGGTTTCTGATCACCCTGATTTCGAAGATGTGGTTGCACCTTTAGCTGGGAAGTTCCGGATCATTAACCAGGGCAACCTTGGTGGGTCCGGCGGCTTCGCTCGGGGCATGTACGAATCAGTTAATAACGGAAGTGACTATGTGTTGCTCCTTGATGATGACGTTGTGGTTGAACCCGAGTCCATCCTGAGAATGATTACTTTTGCCGATTACTGCAAGAACCCCACCATTGTGGGCGGCCATATGTTTGATATGTACGACCGCTCAGTTTTGCATGCTTTTGGCGAGGTAGTTAACCCCTGGCGTACTTTCTACGATCGTCCCCACGAAGACATGTCTTTGGGGCACGACTTAGGAAAGATGAACTTGCGGAGCACCCACTGGATGCACCGCCGTGTCGACGTTGATTACAACGGCTGGTGGATGTGCCTCATTCCCACCGAGGTCATCAAGCAGATTGGGTTGTCACTACCCCTATTCCTCAAGTGGGACGACGCTGAATACGGGCTGCGAGCGAAAGAGGCCGGGTTTGCCACCGTCTCCTTCCCCGGTGCCGCTCTGTGGCATGTATCCTGGCAGGATAAAGATGATTCTGTAGGTTGGCAAGCCTACTTCCACGAACGTAACCGTCTCATTACAGCACTGATTCATTCACCCTTCGATAAGGGCGGATCAGTTCTTAGGGAGTCCCTCTTTCTGGATGTCAAGCACGCGCTTTCCATGCAGTATTACACCGAAGAGGGTCGTTTGATGGCAATCGAGGACCTTTTATCGGGTCCTGACCACCTCCATCCCTCACTCAGTGCGCGCCTGCCCGTTATCAGGGGCAAGGTTAAGGATTTCCAGGACGCTCAACTTAAGACCAACCTGGATGATTATCCCCAGCCTAAGACAAATAAGCCGCCCTTCAAGGGAAGACGGAATTTCAAGTCACCCGGTTATCAGAAGCTGATTCCCTGGGCTGTTTCTACCGTAGGCCGCCAACTGTTCAAACCGGTGGACGATCTCGCTAAAAAACACCCTCAGATTCAGTTGAATTACTCTGAAAACCGTTGGTGGACTGTTTCTAAGTTTGATTCAGTGCTGGTTACTAATGCTGAAGGCACAGGTGTTTTCTGGTATCAGCGCGATCCCCAGCAGCTGCGTGCCAACCTTGCTAGGGCAACAAAGCTTCACGCTCGTATCTACCGCGAGTGGGCCTCCTTGCGCCAGCAGTATCGAGATGCTGCTGCACGCGTTGCTTCCTACGAAGCGTGGCAAGAAACGTTCAATCAGCACACTGAATCTGAGCTTCGTCGATGAGTATTTTAACCCATTCCCCCCTGCTACCCCCCGGTCGTGGCAGGGGGCTAAGGGACGTTCTCAAAAACCGGTACCTTCTCAAACTTCTCGTCGATAAAGAGATTCAGGTTCGCTATCGGGGATCTGTGCTAGGTATTTTATGGTCCTACATTAAACCCGGTGTCCAGTTCGGTGTCTTCTATATCGCCATGGGTCTTTTTCTGGGGCTAGAGCGAGGTATGCAGAATTACGCGATTTACCTGTTCTCAGGAATGATTGTTATCAATTTCTTTTCTGAGGGTTTCAGTAATGGAGCCAAAGCTATGGTTGTAAATGGCGCCCTGATTAAGAAAATCTATCTGCCGCGCGAGCTGTTTTCTGTCTCAACGATTTGGGTAGCACTCATCCATTTTGTTCCGCAGATTCTGGTCTTGCTGATTGCCTGTTTCTTCGCTGGGTGGAGCCCCGATATCAAACAGTTGGGTGCTGCTTTTGTGGGAATGGCTATCATCATGCTATTTTCTACAGGGCTAGGCCTCATATTCGGAGTTGCTAATGTATTCTTCCGAGATTCTGAAAACATCGTAGATATGCTTCTAATGGTGGCGACCTGGTTCTCGCCGGTTCTCTACTCCTGGACCATGGTGAGGGATACCCTTTACCCCTGGGTGATGACCGTTTACATGCTCAACCCGCTTACGGTTGCTGTAGAGCTGTTTCACTACGCTTTCTGGATTTCAACGCTGAGTGCTGATGCTTTAACTCTCCCCACCTCCAATATTCCTCCGAACCTTCTGACCTTCTGGGTGCCGATAGCTCTGCTGATCTCATTGGTGACCCTGTGGATTGGCGATGCACTCTTCCGTAGGCTTGAGGGCAACTTCGCTCAGGAGCTCTGATACAGCGTGAAAATTGAAGAAATGAACCTGCCACCGGTTTCGCCGGACGCCGCAGTGGTGATTCGCGTTGACTCGCTGGTTAAGCGTTTTGTGCTCCGCCATACTCGCTCTATGAAGGAAGCCTTTATCTGGCTCATAAAGGGGCGTAAGGGCGACCTGAATGAGAAGTTCAACGCACTGAACGGTGTAACGGTAGATGTGCGCGAGGGGGAGCGTGTAGCTCTACTCGGCTTTAACGGCTCCGGTAAATCAACTCTGCTTAAACTTATCTCTGGAGTAATGCACCCTGATGGTGGAGAAGTGCTGACGCGCGGGCGTATCGCTGGCCTGATCGAGGTTGGTGCGGGCTTCCACCCTGACCTCACTGGACGAGATAACGTCTATCTCAACGCTGCAATTCTCGGCATGGAGAAGGAACAGATTGAGGCTAAGTTTGACCAGATCGTTGAATTCTCAGAAATTAGTGAATTCATTGATACCGAGGTCAAATTTTATTCTTCAGGTATGTATCTGAGATTGGCGTTTGCGGTGGCTGTTCATACCGATCCAGAGATTTTCTTGGTGGATGAAATCCTCGCTGTAGGCGATGAACCCTTCCAGAAAAAATGTATTGGCAAGATTAGAGAGCTGTGTGCAGAAGGCAAGACCTTGGTGGTTGTGAGCCACGATCTTGACTTGGTCTCAAAGATTTGTGACCGAGGTGTGGTTTTGGAGAAGGGCAACCTTAGCTTTGATGGGCATATCGATGATGCTATCAAGATACTGCGGGGAGAAAAGTAAAGAAGTCGCTACATTTTAGTGAGAGGGCACCCATTGAACATATCGTTCAGTGGGTGCCTTTTTAGAAGCAATGGTCGAAAATTGTGTCAATATGTTACGCATTCATAGTCCTTTGTGTGCACCTCTCACCCTGAACCACCCCAAAATGAGGATAAATCTATTCCTGCTAGTCAAAGGATGGCTACTGGTTAGTAGCTGAATACGTTCTGCTATTTCGCTGAGGAGGTTATCCACAACCCGGTGATTAGGCTTGGATATCCCGCCATATAAAGGCTATGTTTGTGCTTATATCTGAGGGTTCGGGAGCCGAGACAAGGGGGGAATGACAGTGTCCGTAATCGAAGCTGAACGACTGCTTGAGATGGACGTGCGTGACCTAGTGCGTCAGAGCAATATTGATCCCCTGACTCAACCTGATGAGGCCAGAAAACTCATCACCCGAGCTATCGATTCCTACGAGCAGAGAATGCTCAGGGGGATTGTTCCTAGAGTCGATAACCTTGCGCCTCTTCACCACGTACTTTTCGATAGAGTATGTGGGTTTGGTGAAATCCAAAAGTTTCTTGACGATCCTGATGTTGAAGAAATCTGGATTAATTCACCCACCGAGGTATTTGTCGCTCGGGGAGGGGAATCTGAGCTAACCGGTGTCTCTCTGGACGATCAGCAAATTAGAGCGCTAGTTGAGCGAATGCTTAAGACCTCTGGACGCCGTCTTGATCTTAGTACCCCTTTTGTTGATAGCTCCCTGCCTGACGGATCCAGGCTGCACGTTGTAATTCCCGATATCACCAGGAAGCACTGGTCTGTGAACATCCGGAAGTTCATTGCCAGAGCAACGCGTCTCAATGATCTCGTGAAACTAGGTTCACTCTCGCCAGAGGCTGCTCGCTTTCTTGATGCTGCCATTGCTAGCGGTATCAACGTTCTTGTTTCGGGAGCTACCCAGGCTGGTAAAACCACCATGTTGAATTGTTTAACAGCCTCCATCGGTATGCGTGAACGTGTTGTGACATGTGAAGAGATCTTTGAACTCAAAATACCCTTAAGGGATGTCGTCAATATGCAGTGCAGGCAACCCAACCTTGAGGGACAGGGTGAAATTCCCCTGCGACGTCTTGTGAAAGAAGCATTGCGCATGCGCCCTGACCGCCTTATCATCGGCGAAGTCCGCGAAGCAGAATCCCTTGATATGCTCATTGCTCTCAACTCTGGCTTACCCGGTCTGTGTACTATTCATGCCAACTCTGCCAGGGATGCAATAACAAAAATTTGTACCCTGCCCTTGCTCGCTGGTGACAATATCTCATCGGGCTTTGTGGTTCCGACCGTAGCATCATGCTTTGATCTTGTGGTCCACTGTGCCCGTGACCTACAAGGAAGACGGCGAGTAGAAGAAATTGTGGCTGTAGGTAACAGGGTCGAGAACGGAATAATTGAGACTTCGACGCTCTTTACCCAGCGTGAGGGCCGCCTTGTTTGTGTTGGCTCAGAAACACCTTCTCAGGATAAATTTAGGAGGGCGGGTTTTTCCCCGGAGACCCTTCTCAGTCACACCGGAGACTCAGCATGATAAGCGTCATTATCGGTTTGATGATGGGAGTTGGATTCCTCTTTATCTGGGTGTCTTTCTGGCAGGAAACACAGAATAAGCCTTTGAAGGTCCGTAAGGCATCCAGCTTGCAGACTATGTTGAGGCAAGCTGACCTTGAGAAGGTATCGGTCAAATTATTCTTCGCGATGTCGCTAGTGGCTGCCCTCTTCCTTACGATTATCGCATTGGCGCTCACAGGCATAGTTCCACTGGCAATCATTTGCGGGGTGATAGGAATATTTTTACCCCGAACGGTGATACGTTACCGCGCAAAGCGTAGACAAACCGTATTACGGGATTTGTGGCCAGATGCGGTGGATCATCTCAGGTCTGCAATCAGAGCAGGAATGTCTCTTCCGGAGGCTCTGATGCAACTTCAACACCGCGGCCCGGAACCTCTCAGGCCAGCTTTTGCAGCTTTCGCTTCAGACTATAGAGCTAGTGGTGAGTTTGTTCCTGCGCTGGAACGTCTTAAGACGCGGCTCAGTGACCCTACAGCAGATAACATCATCGAAGCTCTTAAAGTAACGCGTGAGGTTGGCGGTACTGATTTAGGACGACTATTAGGAACGCTGAGTATGTTCCTTCGAGAAAATACCAGAACTCGTTCTGAGCTCGAGGCTCGTCAATCGTGGACGGTCAATGCTGCACGCCTGGCCAGTGTTGCCCCGTGGATAGTCCTGGGTCTTATGGCTACTCAACCCAGCACACTAAAAATTTATAATAGTGTGGCTGGATTCGTAGTTCTTTCTGGTGGCCTGCTCATTACGATTTTTGCTTACAGACTGATGATGAGAATAGGTTCACTGCCTGAAGAAAAGCGGGTGCTGGCATGAACCTCGAAGTTATTTTAGGGTTGAGTTTAGCCTGTGGCCTTTGGCTCATTATTCTCAGCACGCTGGTGCACCGAACCGAGGACTTTTCTGAGCGTATTGCCTCTCAACTTCGTGCAGCTGAACTGAGAAAAAATTCGGTGAGTGAGTTCCGCAATTTACCAGAGGGTTTATATGGTGGGTTTACAGCTATGCTGGCACCGGCCATCGAGACAATGTACAAGACTCTAGGTAGGAGTAGCCTGGATACCGCTTCTTTGGAGAAACGTATTGAGCAGTGGGGAGGCGGAGTCACCGTCTCTGAGTACCGCGTGCAGCAAGTTCTGTGGAGCATTGGAGCTCTGATCCTAGCGCTGTTTTTTGTGGTGATGGGTGCAGTAAGAGGACAGGTAGGAATAATAACCGGTCTGATTCTCGTGCTGCTGGCTGGCGCATGCGGTTTCCTGGGTAGGGACTACTGGTTGACTCAACAGATTAATAAGCGTGAAAAGGCAATGCTTGCCGAATTCCCGGCGCTGGCTGAACTGATGGCACTGTCGGTAACAGCTGGTGAGTCTGCGATTGGTTCTCTTGAACGAGTGGTGCGTAGCTCAAACGGTGAGCTTTCAAAGGAATTCCGTAAGATTTTAGCCCTGACCCGTTCTGGAGAAAGCCTTCTGAGTGCCTTGCAGAGCTTTTCTCGCAGAACTTCCGTCGCAGCTTTATCTCGATTTGTAGATGGTCTCATTGTCGCTATCGAGCGAGGAACACCGTTAGCTGATGTGCTTAGAGCTCAAGCACAGGACGTCAGGGATAACGCTAAACGAGAGCTAATGGAAACCGCTGGCAAGAAAGAAATCGGCATGATGACACCGGTTGTTTTCCTTATCTTGCCGCTCACCGTATTGTTTGCGATGTTTCCAGGTATCTCACTTCTCAATCTAAATTTTTGACCACCTACTCACAGCTATATCAATAAGAAGGAACCCCGATATGAAGAATCTTATGAACGAAACCTACCTGAAAGTGATGCTGGCTCTTTTTGCCCCGCCTTCTTCAGAAGATTACAGCGAACGAGGGGATGTACCTGGCTGGGTCATGATTACCATGATGACCGCAATTCTGGTCGCTGCGATTCTTGTGGTTGCTCAAGATGCACTCATCGGCATGTTTAATAACGCTATGTCGATGCTGAGCCGCTAAAGATATGGTGCGCGAGGATCTTCAAAGGGGTAACGCTACCGCGGAGTTCGTCATGGTTTCGGCTATGGTGGTCTTACTCTTTCTGGGCGTCCTGCAAATAGCGTTTGCTATGTTCACAAAAAATGTGGTGCAGGATGCTGCCTCGCAAGGCGCTCGATACGGGGCGTTGCTGGATCGACAGCCAGAAGATGGTGGCGCTAGAGCTATAGAGCTTCTATACAGTGTTCTGCCGGACTCCTACCAAGCAGATGTCACTACAGGAATTACTGACTGGCAGGGCGTACCTGCTGTCGAGGTACGTATCCAAGCACCTGTTCCCTTACTAGGGCCTTTTGGTTTCGTCTCATCCTGGGAGGTGACCGGTCATGCCGTGGTTCAGCAGCGACGTGCTTAGGGCGACCAAACGCGCAGAATCTACAGAAGCTAAAGGGCAACCCGATGGACCGTCCCCTGCGAGGGCCGACCATCACGAGAGCGGCAACGCTCTGATTGAGTTTATCGTGCTGGGCACCATGCTAATGCTACCCACCATGTATTTTCTCATCTCCGTCTTCGCTCTCCAGTCTGGAGCTTTTGCAGCTTCTAACGCTAGTCAGCAATCTCTTCAGTATATGCAACAAGTTGAACCTAGCCTAAGAGGTCAAGGCGCTGCCCAATCAGTTGCAGAGCGGGCGGCCAGTGACTACGGCGTGGATGCGAGCAAGGTCAGCACTCAGCTCGGATGCGAAGATAGCTGCGCCAACGGCGAGCGTCTAACAGTCAGTGTCTCAATCGAAGTGCAGTTACCGCTTATACCCTGGCCAGGTGCCCCAACTATTGCAACGATGACTTCTCAAGCTATTAGCTGGGGAGGGCTCTACTCATAATGACTGCAGTCCGTTGGAGAGACCGAGCTTGGCTATTAAGCCATCACAATAAATACCCTGTAGACAGCGAGAAGGGTAGTATTCTGCTGCTCATTGTGGGTCTCTGCCTCGTGCTTTTACTAGTAGCCTCCACGGTGGTGGCCGTGAGCTCGGTGTACCTGGAAAGACACCGACTTCAGGCACTGGCCGATCAAAGTGCCAGCGCTGCTGCTCAGCGGGTAGAAGGCATCAACTCTGCAGGAGCAGATGAGGCTGTGCCCCGGCTACACCCGACAACGGTTAACTCAACGGTCCAAACCTTTATTGTGGAGAGTGGTGCAGCATCTGATTTTAATAACCTGATCATTAATCCCGCTACAGGTGTCTCCACCTCCAATACGGCTGTAGTGGTACTCAACTCAACGGCCTATCCGCCCTTGTTGTCGGTGGTGGTTCCTGATGGCGTCCCCATCACCGTTACCGGCAGAGCACGCGTTCAGACCACCCAGCAACAGTAGAGAAAACCTCCCCGCTGCTCTACTTTCTGCCCTTGAGTAAAACGGCGGTAAGAAACTCACAGAGCTTATGAATTTCATATAGGCTTAATACCCATGGCATCCATAGACTTTTCAGCTGAAATCAGAGACCTTCGATCGACCTACGCTTCCATTGCAGAGGTAAGCGACATCGAAGGTATGCGCCGTGCCATCGAAGAGCTTTCAGAGCAAGCTGGTGCACCTGAGCTTTGGGATGACCCCGAGAACGCCCAAAAAATAACGTCATCACTCTCCCATAAACAAGCAGATTTAGCCCGCCTCCTCAAAATTGAAGAAGCCCTAGACGAGCTTGAGATCATGGTTGAGCTCAGTGAAGAAGACAGCGATGCCGAGGCACTTGCAGATGCCGAAAAAGAGCTAGGCACTATCCGTACCAAGCTGGCTGAGCTCGAAGTACTCACCTTGCTCTCTGGTGAGTACGACCAGCGTGACGCTGTAGTCACAATCCGCGCAGGGGCCGGTGGTGTTGATGCAGCTGACTTCGCTGAAATGCTATTACGGATGTATACCCGCTGGGCTGAACGCAACGGGCTCGAGGTTAGCATCTTGGATACCTCCTATGCTGAGGAAGCCGGCCTCAAATCAGCAACTTTCGAGGTCAAAGCACCCTTCGCCTTCGGGCGTCTATCTGTTGAAGCTGGCACACACCGTCTTGTTCGCATTTCTCCTTTCAATAGCCAGGGAAAACGAATGACCAGTTTTGCGGCAGTCGAGGTAATACCCCTCATTGAGCAGACTGACCACGTAGATATCCCTGAGAACGAGTTAAAAATTGATGTGTTTAGGTCATCTGGGCCAGGTGGACAGTCAGTCAACACTACTGACTCAGCGGTTCGCATGACGCATATTCCCACCGGAATAGTTGTCTCGATGCAAAATGAAAAGTCTCAGATCCAAAACCGGGCAGCGGCCCTCAGAGTGCTTCAATCACAGCTCTTACTACTCCAAAAAGAGCAAGAAGATGCCCGGAAGAAAGAACTCGCCGGCGATGTTAAAGCCAGCTGGGGCGATCAAATGCGATCATACGTACTAAACCCCTACCAGATGGTTAAAGATTTACGCACCAACCATGAGGAAGGCAACCCCAGCGCTGTCTTCGACGGAGGGCTAGATAGTTTTATTGATGCTGGGGTACGATGGCGAGCTGCTGCACGAGCTGAAAGAAAAGATGAAGAGTAAGAATGGCTAAGAAAAAACCTGTTAAGGCTGACCCAAATAATAGTATAGTCGCCTCCAACCGCCGGGCTCGGCACAATTACAATATCATCGAAACCTGGGAGGCCGGCTTGGTGCTCCTAGGTACAGAGGTCAAATCCTTACGAGATGGTGGAGCATCTCTGACCGATGGTTTCTGCCAGATGTACGGCGATGAACTATGGCTAGAGAATATCCATATTGCAGAGTACGGCCGCGGTTCGTGGACCAACCACGCAGCCCGCCGCCGGCGTAAGCTGCTGTTGCACCGCAGCGAACTTAATAGAATTGCCCAGAAACTACGCGAAAGCGGCTACACAGTTGTGCCGCTCAAGCTTTATTTCACCAAGGGTAAAGCCAAGGTAGAAATCGCGCTAGCCACAGGTAAACGCGATTACGATAAGCGCCAAGCGCTTCGTGAGCGGCAGGATAATCTTGAAGCTCACAAGGCTATGCGCTATAAGAATCTTGGCTAAGATTTAACCAAACACTCAAGGAGTAAATGATGACCACCGGCAATAACAACGAAAATTCTTACGGCGACTACGTACCCGGGCAGTACTCTGCTTCAGGAAACAACGACGGTCAGCCTAACTCAACTAGCCAGGCTGGATCCCAGGCAGCTGCTGGTAGCAACCCAACTGACTATTCAACGAATGCCCCTTCCTACAACGGAGCTCAGCAGCAAGCCTACAACCAGCCGGCTACTGACTACTCACAGGGCTACCAGCAGTCAACCTACGGAACTAACGGTTACCACACTTACCAGCAGCCCAAGCCAAAGGGGCTGGCTATCGCAGCGCTGGTGCTCGGTATCCTCGCCTTCCTCAGCGGCTGGATGCTTATTGGCGGTATTTTTGGTCTGGTTGGTCTAATCCTGGGCATCGTTGCTCTGGTGAAAGCTAACAAGGGTCAAGCTGATGGTAAGGGAATGGCTATTACCGGTATCGTCCTCAGCATATTGGGTCTTCTTGCTGCCATCGTTGTGGGAATACTCTTTGGATGGGCAGGCGGAGCTGCTTTGGAATGCGCTGATTATTCTAATGATCAGGTCGCATTAGAACAGTGCATCAATCAGCAGATGGGAATCAGCACCTCAGATAACTAAACCTGGGTGTTTCTCAAACGGCTCACTTGTCCTCTACCTTTACACGGGTAGAGGACAGGTGTAAGCTGGGATATCTGAGTAATTACGAGCTAGCATTTTTATACGAGAACATCTTTAGAGACTGCTAGATAACGTTTTATTCGGGTTCTTTGATAAAAGAATATGGGGATGATCGGTTTCGACGATGTGAGTTGAAATGGATGAAGCGTGCCGAGGATGCAGAGTTATCTCGTTAACGCCCTCTGCAAAAAAATAAGTGCAGAATCTAAGCGCACTGACTTCGCACTCGCTGCCTAATTAAGCCAGCGATGCAGTCTGGTAGCCTGAGCATGCCTTTGGCTCAGTTACTACCATCAGTTTAAAAGGCCACTGCCGTTTGCCCAGTTCACAGGGGTAAACGGGACTTTCATGTGAATAGGTTAGGCCCTGTAAGTGTTTGCGCAAGCAGGGTAGCCGAAAACACCGCTTTCACAAACTGCGCACGGAGAAGACCCGTTGACACCACATCGGACCGGGGTTCGATTCCCCGCATCTCCACAGACCGCCCCCTGACCCTTGAAATATAGGGTCAGGGGGCTTCTTGTGTCTAAAAGACACAGAGAGGCAGGGAGGGCCGCGCGAACAGTGAAAACTTGGGGTTGGTCTAACTATCACTCTCGTTTGCTTCCTGAACCCCAAGACGCCCAGTAAGGCCCAAAATCTTGTCCATGAATTTCACGAGTGCCTTCATCAACCATCTCGGGAGAGAGGGGGAGCTCGATAGGCAAGCACCTGATAGGTAGATTTGATGAATTTGTTCAGCAACGTGTTAAAAAACTCTGCTCTTGGTCACTGCCGGTTCTTCGTGGAGAGCGCTGACAACTCTTAAGGCGGGCTGTGAAATACACTCTCTTACCGCCGAACCCCTAGTAGCGCTAACCCTATACCCGGTCATGGCATGCTCAAACGGGCTCTGTTTGACGCCGGTGCAATCGAACCGGACTCCTAGTAACGCCTCGGTACTCGCGCTAGTGAGAGCAAACTCCAATTTTTTCTAACATGGAATCATCAGAAGAGTATCTGAACACTATAAAACCAAGCTTATCAACCGAGTTCCGGGTTTCTAGCGGAGATTTTCTGGGCCATCTGGTTGATCACGGTGGCTTTGCACTTGGTCCTCGGGTGAACTGATAATCTAGCCTATAGAGACCTAGAGAACACACTTGAGCGGAAAGCGAGAAGCCGTGCCCCAGATTCAGCAGCCCCCAAGAGCCCCCATGGCTGGGGCGTCCGGCATCCAGCCGCACCCTGGGACACCACAGGCTGCCCCCTATGACCTTTCTACCCCAGGTGAGCCTGAAGCCTACCGGGTTCCAGTAGCCTACCGCCGCCCCTACGGCGAAGTAACCCGCGATAAGCGCGGGCGCGCTTACTTCACCGCATTCATGTCAGTCATGTGCGCCGCTGCCGCCTATATGACAGTTTTGCTTGCTGGCGGCTTGGCACTACTGGCTATGATTCCCGCAGTCACAGCCCTAGTTCTTGGAATTGTAGCCCTGAGGCAAAAATCAGCCGGTCAAAGAACACAGTTCACCGGTAGAACAAACGTAATGGCCTGGTGCGGTATCATCGCCGGAGCTCTTTGTATACCTTTAGCCATTGGTATGTTGCTGGTGACCTCTTGGTTCATGAGAGTCGCCGAGCAAGCTAACTGCGAAGTCTTATATTCAGGTCATGAAGAGGCAATCGCAGAATGTGTCGCTGAGAATTCTTAATAAAGAAACTGCCGGGGTTAATGACCCTGGCAGTTTTCTTTTAACCTACGGTTTTTTCAGTCCCTAGATAGTTCAGAACGTCCTGGTGAAGCTTGCCGTTGGAAGCCAGTGCGTTGCCGCCGTGAGGCCCTTCTACACCTGCTAGAGAGGTAAAACTGCCGCCTGCCTCTTTGATAATGGGCACAAGAGCAGCCATATCGTGGAGGTTGAGCTCTGGCTCAGCAGCGAAGTCAACGGAACCTTCAGCGACCATGCAGTAGGACCAGAAATCTCCGTAGGCGCGGGTCCTCCATACCTGATCGGTAAGGTCGATAAAACTGTCCCGCAGACCCAGTTCTTTCCACCCACTGAGCGATGAATAAGAAAAAGAAGAGTCCTCCAGTCGGTTAACTGCTGAAACGCTAATACGTTTTGCCTTGGCAAGTGAGCGGCCGGTGTAGGCCCCCGTGCCCTCTGCAGCCCACCAGCGTCGTTGCAATGCCGGCGCTGAAACTACACCTACCACCGGTTTACCGTGTTCCAGCAGAGCAATGAGGGTAGCCCAGACGGGGACGCCGCGTACAAAGTTTTTGGTTCCGTCAATGGGGTCGATAACCCACTGGCGGGGGGAGGTGCCGGTGGAACCAAATTCTTCGCCCAACACTGAATCACGGGTGCGTACCCGTGAGAGCTGGGAGCGGATGAGTTGCTCGGCTTCACGGTCAGCGTCTGTAACGGGGGTGAGGTCTGGCTTGGTCTCCACAGTGAAATCGTGGGCGTTGAATTTAGTCAGGGTCAGCCGGTCAACGGTGTCCGCCATAATATGCGCCAGGCGCAAGTCATCGGTGTAGTTAGTATTCATAGTTGCTCGTTAATGTTCTAAATTGCCAAGTTCTTTTTCGGTATCGCCTTCTTGCTCATCTACCCGTAGCAGTTTGCGGAGCGACTCGAGGCGTTCGACGCCGGCTTGCCCCGCCTGCCCAGCCTCTACGTATGCTTGAAGACCACAGTTGGGGGCGGTAAGAGAGTGGGTGCAGCCCTTAGGGCAGTCTAACGCGCCGGGGGCTAGGTCGCTAAAAGCTGCGACTAGGTTTTCTACGGGAACGTGAGCCAGCCCGAAGGATCGGATCCCGGGAGTATCGATAATCCAGGTGCCAGCTTTACTGTCACGGGGTTGCAAAGCTAGGGCTGAAGAGGAAGTATGCCGACCCCTACCCGTCACAGCGTTGACGTGCCCCGTAGCTCGCTCAGCGCCAGTTAGTGCATTGACAAGGGTTGATTTACCCACACCTGAGTGGCCTAGAAGCACCGAGACTGAACCGTCCAAAATGGTGTGGAGCTGCTCGACCAGAGACACATCGAGCCCCTCTGAACCCTGTTCACTGGGTGCCCTGCCGTCCACAGCCTTTGATAGCAGGATGGTCAGGTCGACATTCCGGTAGTAATCCAGCAGCCACCGGGGGTGCTTGAGATCAGTTTTGGTAATACAGAGAATGGGCTTAAGACCGGAATCAAAGGCTGCGACCAGGGATCGGTCGATAAACCCTGTGCGCGGCTCAGGATTTTCGGCGGCTACTACAATAACCAAGTAGTCAGCGTTGGCAACGACAACACGCTCGACCGGATCAGTATCGTCGGCACTTCGGCGAAGGAGGTTAGTGCGCTCTTCGATGCGGATAAGGCGGGCGAGTGTATCGGGTTTGCCGCTGATATCTCCTACGAGACCAACCTTGTCTCCCGCCACGATAGGGGAGCGGCGCAACTCTTTGGCTCTGACCGCTGTTACTGAGCGTTCCTGGGCGGTACCTTCATCTACCACCGCGGTGTAACGGCCCCGATCTACGGTGATAATTCTGCCGATGATGGCTTCTTTATAGGCTGGTCGGTCTTTAGTGCGGGGGCGTGAGCCCTTTTTATTGGGGCGAATCTTGACATCGCTTTCATCCCAGTGACGGCGCATTACTGAGCCCCCTTCCACTGCTCCAGCATGTTCTGCCATAAGTGAGTAAACCCCGGTAGCGTCTTGGCTGTGGTCTCTACATTTTCCACCACGACGTCGGGAACCTGCAGACCGATAATGGCTGCTGCGGTCGCCATACGGTGGTCGTCGTAGGTTCTGAAGAAATCACCGTGTTCTACCGGTGCCTCAATGCGAATGCCGTCAGCAGTTTCTTGAGCCTGACCGCCAAGCCTATTAATCTCTTGGGTAAGAGCGGCTAGGCGATCTGTCTCGTGGCCTCGAAGGTGGGCAATACCCGAAAGGACGCTGGGGGTATTGGCCAGGGCGCAGATAGCGGCAACGGTCGGCGCTAATTCACCGGCTTCTGATAAATCCCAGTTCAGGCCGGGGTACTGGGATGAGGCTCCCGCAGCAGGGCCGGTCACCCTTAGCTCTCCACCCTCGAGAGACACTGCGGCACCAAAGGCCGGGAGAATCTCAAGCCAGTGATTACCGCCCTGAGTTGTTTCAAGCGGCCAGCGGGGAACGATAACGGTATTACCGGTAACTACGGCAGCTGCCAGAAAGGGCCCAGCATTCGAAAGGTCAGGTTCTATCGTCACCTCAAAGCCAGGGAACCGCGAGGCTGCAACCTGCCAGATGTTTTGGCCATCGTAAGAAACGTCAATGCCCACCTGGCGCATGGTCTCGAGAGTCATCTCGACATGCGGCATAGAAGGAATGGGTGAGCCAATATGGCGAAGGGTCAGGCCGTTTTCAAAACGGCAGGCCGCGAGCAAGACCGCGGAAGCAAACTGAGATGAAGCGGAAGCATCGATTTCTAGCTCGCTGGCAACAATCGAACCGTTACTGATAACGGTAAAAGGGAGGGCACCTACACCGGCATCTTCCACTTGGGCGCCCAGGGCACGAAGCGAGTCGATAACGGGGCCCATAGGACGCTGACGGGCATGGGGATCACCGTCAAAAGCAAAAGAGCCTGAAAGCAGCGCCGCAACCGGTGGAACGAACCGCATCACGGTTCCTGCCAGACCAACATCAATTGAAACCGAACGTTCTGGAGCTGAAAAATCAATGGGGTGAACCCTAAGATCGGGCCCAAAAGAGGAGTTCGTTGGAATCTCTTCGAATCTGGCACCGAGCTGGGTAAGAGCCTGCACCATCAGCTGTGCATCCCGAGAATGCAGGGGGGCATGAATCAAGGAAGGGGTTTCCGCTAGAGCGGCTAGAAGCAGATAGCGGTTGGTGAGGGACTTAGACCCAGGAATTTCCACCAGAGCTGAGGCATCTGCGGGTCCACTCATAGTTGGTGCTCCCCAGTTGCCAGATGCAATCGCTGAATTATTCACGCTCACTACGCCAATACCTGCTTCCGTTCTACATTGTTTCACAGTGTACTCACCATTTTAGGGCCCCTCGGTAGACAGTCGAAAACCCCGCACCGATAGGGTGCGGGGTTTCTCGAACTATGAACGCCTAGAAAAACTTGCTCTAGGAAGCAAAGAGATTCTCAACCTTCTGGTGGGCATCGTTGCTGGCGTCCTTAACGTCACCAGCCAGCTGCGATGATTTCTTAGCGACCTGCTGACCTAGCTTATTGGCACGCCATGCAAGTGAGGGGTTGCCGTTGGTGTCTACTGAAGCAATAGCTACAGCACCTAGTAACGATGCATTACGGACGGTTGACTGGCGGCGGGCTGACTTCTGCTCTGTCGTCTGAGCCTCAGAAGCCTGGTGCTCAACGTAGGCATTGATCGCGCCAGTAACGAGCAGGACAGTCGATGAGAAACGCGGTAGCTTACCGAGGGCAAATAGAGCCCCAGCTGCAACCTGTGAACCTGCTAAAGCCTGGCCGACTAGCTTCTCCTGGCCTTCTAGCGCACGAAGCTGGGGTGCAGCCTTGCTCGCTAGGCCGATTGCCTTGGACAGGTGCTTAGTTGAATCTGGGTCACGCAAACGTTCCACTCCTGAAACAATAAAGCTTGAAGCCAACATAGGGCGGGCCAAACGGCGTACTAGTGACATGAGTTCCTCCTCATTAGAATGCTTTTCCCTCGCGCGGGAATCGGCAGTTTCTACCTATCACTAAGCTTACATAATAAATACTTCTTAACGGTGCGCTCTACAGAACATCTACTGAAAAACTGCACCTGGGAATAAAAGCTAACCGCTGTACCTTGAACCCTATAGGACGTTCGTGCCACAGCGTCATCACCGGTAGAGTTAGAAGTCAGCGAAAGAAGACAATTGGAGGGCAATGACCACCGCAACCTCACCCGTGGCAGGTAAACCTGAAGCTGCGGAAGGTGCCTCCGGTGCCGCACCGGAGACCGACGCTGAACGAAAGCTACGTTTTGAGCGCGAAGCATTGCAGTACGTAGACCAACTCTACGCTGCAGCCTTGCGCATGGCCCGTAACCCCGCGGACGCTGAAGACCTGGTGCAAGAGGCCTACATGAAAGCCTTTTCAGCCTTCCACCAGTACAAGCCCGGAACCAACTTAAAAGCCTGGCTTTACCGTATTCTGACGAATACTTACATCAATGTCTACCGCAAGCGGCAACGTGAACCGCAGCAAGCTAATACTGACACTGTAGAAGATTGGCAGTTGGCTCAAGCGGGCGCACACGATTCCAAGGGGCTAGAATCAGCCGAGACAGAGGCCCTGTCGCACCTACCTGACTCCAATATTAAAGAGGCTCTGCAAGCCATTCCAGAGGATTTCCGCATGGCGGTCTACTACTCAGATGTTGAAGGGTTCTCCTATAAGGAAATCTCAGAAATCATGGACACCCCTATCGGAACGGTAATGTCCAGGCTTCACCGGGGGCGTAAGCTCCTGCGAGATTTGTTGTCCGACTATGCTACTGACCGCGGTATCACCGGTATTTAAAAAAGACTAAAGGAAAGGAGATTCGCATGAATGAAACCCTCCCCAGCACCGCAGAGAATCCCTGCGCTGAACGACTTGCCAGTATCTACGAATACCTTGATGACCCCATCAGCTGTCAAGATCTGGAAGAGTTACAAGCGCACTTGGCCGAATGTAGCCACTGCGCTAAAGAATATGATCTTGAGTGCATCATCCGGCAAGCGATACGCCGAACCTGCACAGAGACAGCTCCCACCAGCCTCACCTCGAAAATTCGAGCTCGCATAGATGAGCTTCACTCTGAAGGTCACCACGAACACCCTAGCGCTTAGCCGCATGAGGTAAATCTACCCATGAAAAAGGGCCCTCACCGAAGTGAGGGCCCTTTTTATTGCCTTATGAATTGGGGCGCTTACCGTGGTTCGCGCCGCCCTTACGGCGATCCTTACGCTTACGACCGCGCTTGCTCATATGAGCCTCCTTGATAAAGGTGGAACTGCAGTACCGGGGTAGCGCAGCTATTGGTCGGTAGCACCATTAAATGGCACTTCTGCCTATTCTCGCATATCTCGGCACGCTTTGCATTCTCACGAGCATGGTTGCGAACGTAAGCTGAGCGAAAGGAGCGCCTGATTCTAGTGTTTAAACAGGTTCTGAAATCTGCAACCAGTTGTACCAGCCGCGGTGTAGCACCAGCCATGCGATGAGGCCGTAGCCTGACTGGCCAGGGCGCCCGTCATTAGCGGCTAGATCGTTACGCCACTGCTCGTGATGCAAAAGCGGGTTGAACGTATCAACATAGACATGGTTACGGCGGGTCACCACATCCGCATAAGCGGCTGAGAGGTCAGCAATTTTGCGGTTACGCTCAGCATCGAGAGTGGGGGGCGGGCCCACAACAAGGACCTTGATGTTATTCTGCGACGCCATATCCACCATGTTGGCAAGATTGAGGCGTGATCGGGCACTGGTCATGCCCAAATC
This sequence comes from Rothia sp. LK2492, assembly GCF_040946345.1. NCBI lineage: Bacteria > Bacillati > Actinomycetota > Actinomycetes > Micrococcales > Micrococcaceae > Rothia > Rothia sp. LK2492. The sequence goes on from NZ_JAYWLX010000003.1 coordinate 106,653, forward strand.
AATGTCATAGCTAGAAGGCGCAATGACCAGACGGTTTTCATGACCCTGCGCGAAACGACGAGATGCCTCTTCGAACCAGCGGCTATTGAGCATTTCACTACCTTCACCGGGCGCAGCCAGGTTGTAAGCAGCAATCGAAGCTGAGGTCTGAGGGGTGCGCGCCATGACTCGACCGAACCACCCGAGGGTGCGGGGATCCCCGACGCCTGCGAGCAGATCATCGCCAACGGCTACAAGACGAATTTTTCGCTGATCCACGTATATCTTTCTGGTCAGTTGGCGCCTAGTGGCACCGCTGTGAATATGTACAGTTCTAACCCAGTCTAAACCCTCCTGCAGCCTGAGTGCACACCGTGACATCACTCAATACTGCACAAGAGACAGAAAACGGGCGGCCACCTCGCAAAGGCTGGCCGCCCGTCCTCCTCTGTGCCTAGCATTTAGCGGTCGAAGACCTCTGAAATGAGGTTATCAAGCTCGCGCTGGTGGCGCTTACCGGTACCAGCAGCGGGGGACGCCGCGGCAGGACGCGAGATAAGACGAATCTTATAATCCACCAGAGGCATAAGGTTCAGCGCCATGAAAGGCCACTGACCCTGGTTGGCCGGCTCATCCTGAGCCCACACAAGCTCTGCGTTGGGGTAGTTTGCAATCTGCTCTTTGATCTCTGCTACCGGCAGCGGGTAGAGCTGCTCTACTCGTACCAGGGCGGTGCTCTGGTCCTTGCGCTTAGCTCGCTCTGCTTCAAGATCGTAGTAGAGGCGGCCCGAAACGAAGACCAGGTTGGTTACCTCGTTGGGCGACAGGTTAGCTTGATCCTCGATGACCGGCTTGAAGCTGCCCTGAGTGAAGTCCTCCACGGAGGAAGCCGCCGCTTTGAGACGCAGAAGCTGTTTAGGAGTAATCATAATGAGGGGCTTATGGGGGCGTGAGTGTGCCTGGCGCCGCAATAGGTGGAAGTAGGACGCCGGGGTGGAGGGCACAGCTACCGTCATGTTGTTCTCAGCGCACAGCTGCAGATAACGCTCCATACGGGCAGATGAATGGTCCGGGCCCTGGCCTTCAAAGCCGTGGGGAAGGAGCAACACGAGGGATGAGCGCTGAGCCCATTTCTGCTCTGCCGATGAGATGAACTCATCAACGATGGTCTGCGCACCATTTGCGAAGTCACCGAACTGAGCTTCCCAGAGCACTAATGAGTCGGGGCGTTCAACGGAGTAGCCGTACTCGAAGCCCACTACACCGTATTCCGAGAGGAAGGAGTTGTAGATGGTGTACTTACCCTGGGTGGGTGAGAGGTTCTGCAACGGGTTCCACTCTTCATCGGTCACGCTATCGTGCAGGACAGAGTGACGTTGCACGAAGGTGCCGCGCTGAACGTCCTGACCGGTCAAACGAACATTCTTACCCTCAAGAAGCAGGGAAGCGAAGGCAGCAAGCTCGCCGAAGCCCCAGTTGATGCCACCTTCAGTCGACATCGCTATACGCTGTTCAAGGAGCTTCTTAAGCTTCTTGTGCACGGTAAAGCCTTCAGGCACATTGCCGAAAGCCTGACCGATCTGTGCGAGAACTTCAGGTGAAATTGCCGTCGAACCTGCCACCTGAACAGAGTCTTCATTCTGCTGGGCAGCAGGACGCTCAATGTTCGAAACAGCAGCGGCGTCAGCGGTCACCAGCGGAGCAGATGAGGACTGAGCCTCGTGGGTCTCGGTAAAGATCTGCTCCAAGCGTCCCTGGTAGTCACGCAGTACGCGCTCAGCTTCTTCCTTGGTAATGTCACCACGGCCAACCAGGGCCTCGGTGTAAATCTTGCGGGTAGAAGGAATCTGCTCAATCTGCTGGTACATCTTGGGCTGGGTCATCGAGGGATCATCAGCCTCGTTGTGACCGCGGCGGCGGTAGCACACCAGGTCAATGACGACATCTTTATTGAAGGCCTGGCGGTACTCAAAAGCGATGGCGCCTGCGCGGACGACGGCCTCGGGGTCATCTGCATTGACATGCAGAACAGGAGCCTGAATCATACGAGCGATATCGGTGGAATAGGTGGCGGTGCGTCCTTCACGGGGAGTGGTAGTGAAGCCAACCTGGTTGTTAACCACAATGTGAACGGTGCCGCCAGTGGTGAAGCCGTCCAGCTTTGACATCTGCAGGGTTTCCATAACAATACCCTGGCCAGCAAAAGCTGCATCGCCGTGAACCAGGATAGGAAGAACGGGGTAGCCGCCCACACCCTGCTCAGCCAGAGCATCCTGCTTTGCGCGGACGATGCCTTCAAGCACAGTGTTGACCGCTTCGAGGTGGGAGGGGTTAGCTGCCAGGTAGACCTGTGTCTGGTTACCGTTGTGGGAGGTGAAGAGACCTTCAGTGCCCAGATGGTACTTCACATCGCCAGAGCCGCCGGTGAGGCGGGGGTCCATCTGACCCTCGAACTCACGGAAAATCTGGGCATAGGACTTACCGGCAATGTTGGTCAACACGTTGAGACGACCGCGGTGAGCCATGCCAATACCAACACCGTTAAGGCCGGCGTCCGCTGCTTCAGAAATCACTGAATCCAGAAGAGGGATCAGGGATTCACCGCCCTCTAGTGAGAAGCGCTTCTGGCCAAGGTATTTGGTCTGCAAGAAAGTTTCGAAGGCCTCAGCAGCATTGAGGGTGCCAAGAACGCGGAACTGCTCATCACGGCTGGGCTTGGTGTAGCCGTGCTCTAGGCGCTCCTGGAACCAGGCGCGCTCCGCTGGGGTTTCGATGTACATGTACTCCACACCCAGGGTTCCGGTGTAGGCCTCACGCAGCAGCTCCAAGATGGTGCGCAGAGCCAGAGTTTCCTTCTCACCGAAGCCACCGGTAGGCCAGTGGCGATCCAGATCCCAAAGAGTAAGGCCGTAGTTTTCTAGGCGCAGGTCGGGGTGGGAGAGCATCTCGTAGCCGATGGGATTGGTCTGGGCGACCAGGTGACCGCGCACGCGGTAAGCGTGAATCAGCTGCTGGATGCGGGCAACCTTGGAGACCTCTGACTCAGGGTTTACCTGGTTATCACGGGCCCAGCGGACCGGTTCAAAGGGGATGCGAAGATCCTGGAAAATCTGGTCGTAAAAGCCATCTCCACCCAAGAGGTAGTGCTCAACGGTCTTAAGGAATTCACCCGAGCCAGCACCCTGGATGACGCGGTGGTCATAGGTGGAGGTGAGAGTCAGGATCTTGGAGACGCCATTGCGGGCAATGACCTTCTCTGAGGTGCCGCGGTATTCAGCGGGGTAGTCCAATGCACCTGCGCCGATAATCGCGGCTTGACCCTTTGAAAGGCGGGGGACCGAGTGGACGGTACCGATACCGCCGGGATTAGTCAGTGAAACAGTGGTGCCCTTGAAGTCTTCGACGCTCAGCTCCCCATTGCGTCCACGCTTAACGATGTCGTTGTATTCATTCCAGAACTCTGAGAAGGAAAGTTTCTCAGCTCCCTTGATGTTGGGAACGACCAGGTTGCGGGAACCGTCAGGGCGAGGAAGGTCAATGGCCAGGCCAAAGTTGACGTGAGCATGCTGGATAGCTGCAGGCTTGCCCTTGGCGTCCTCGCCGTAACTGACATTCATGGAGGGGAAGTTCGCCAGGGCGCGAATGATGGCGTATCCGATGATGTGGGTAAAGGAAACCTTGCCACCACGAGTTCTAGTGAGGTAGCTGTTAATCTCAGTGCGGTTATCGATGAGAAGCTTGGCGGGAATCGCGCGCACCGTGGTGGCGGTAGGGACGCTCAGGGACTCATCCATATTGGTGGCTACAGCCTTAGCTGGCCCGCGGAGGGTTACGACCTTATCCTCTTCCGGTGCTTCGGGCGCCTTCGCAGGTCTCTGAGAAGTTTCCTTGGAGGGGGCAGTAGCGGACTTTGCCACCGGCTGCTGAGTGGCAGGCTTAGATTCCTGAGCCGCAGGAAGAACCGCTGAACCAGACTTTTCAGCCTTGGCTACGGTCTCTGGGCCGGGGGAAACAGTGTCGGGCATCTCCTCTATAGAGGCTGACTTCTGATCGGTTTCAGAGCTAGCGCCGGTGCCAGCCCACTGATCAAAGAGAGGCCACCATTTTTCATCGACCGAGTTTCGGTCTGTCTCGAACTTCTCAAAAAGCTCTTCGACAAGCCATTCGTTACCCGCGAACTCTTCGGGTACTGTGCGCTCTGACTGGTTTGGCACTGGACTTACGCCTCTTCCATCTCTTGTGATTACAGTTAACGCACCGACTGGCGCGCCTGCGAGTTCATCGCACACTCCATTGGGTGCGTGATGTAATGCATATCTTTGTACAGTTTAGAAGTGATAAGGCCATACGTCCAACACGGCGAACGGTATGTGACACGTAGCGTTCAATATTTTCAGGTGAAAGCTTTATTAACGTGGGATCAAAATGACCAACAAGGTCACCTTTAAGGCGCATTTTGGTGGAAACTCAACGGGTGCAGAGTCGCTCATCTAACATCTTTCGCAATCAGAGAACTCGGCTCTTGACCGTGCAAGCCTCCACAAATTTAGATAGAATAAAACACCATGGACGATCCTTATAGTTGCTGCTCTGATATGCGGCCTTACGAGGTTAGAGCCTTCACGCTCACCTCCCAGACCCTGACCGCTTCGAAGTCTACATCCGCTCTCAGGATGGCGGAAACTCAAGGGGTGGCAATCTAGTGGAATGGCTTCTTCTCATCTTCGGTCTTCTGCTCATCCTGGGCACCGGTTTTTTTGTAGCGGTCGAATTCGCTCTGGTAGCACTGGACCAAACCAAGGTTCGACAAGAAATTGAACGCGGCGATAAAGCTGGAGCTAAAGTTCTAGCCTGCCTCAAGTCCCTGTCGACTCAGCTCTCCAGTTGTCAGCTCGGTATCACCATCACCACCCTGCTGACCGGTTATACCCTGGACAGTGCACTGCAGTCTCTAACAACCGACACTATCTCCTCGTGGGGTTTCTCCGAGAGTGCGGCCCGGCTAATCTCACTGGTGGGCGCGATGATTTTTGCAACCCTGCTTTCCATGATTATTGGTGAGCTAATCCCCAAAAACCTAGCTATCGCTGAAGCCTATCGTGTAGCGAGGGTTCTAGCACCCGCTCAGTTGCTCTTTACCAAGATCATGGGTCCTATCGTCCGTTCAGCTAACGGCTCGGCTAACTGGATTCTTCACCGCTTTGGCATGGAGGCCAAAGAGGAACTGTCTGCCGCCCGCTCACCTGAGGAACTATCATCCATGGTGCGTCGCTCAGCAGACCTCGGAACTCTGGACTCAGATACCGCCCGATTCGTGGATAAAACCCTTTCCTTCTCTGAGCTAACCGCAGCAGACGTGATGACTCCTCGCCGCAAGGTCATCATGCTTGAAGATATTGCCCCGGTGAGCGATGTGATTGACCTAGCGCGCACCACTGGGCATTCCCGCTTTCCTCTCTACCGTGAAGACCAGGACAACATCGTGGGTGTTGTTCACGTTAAAAAAGCGGTCGGCGTGCCCGTAGAGCGCCGTGACTCTCTAGAAGCTGGCGCTCTCATGGAAGATGTTCTACAGGTGCCTGAAACAGTCCACCTCGACTCCCTGATTGTTCAATTGCGCGAAGGTGCTCTGCAGCTGGCTGTAGTGCTCGATGAGTATGGCGGAACCGCCGGTATCACTACCCTCGAAGATCTAGTGGAAGAAATCGTCGGCGAGGTGTCCGATGAACACGACACCAACTCGTTAGACAGCCGACCTCTTAGAGTAGGAAACGGCGACTACATCTTCTCTGGACTATTGAGACCGGATGAAATCAACGAGTACATCAACGTTCTAGATATTGAAGACGATCCCGCGTACGAAACCATGGGCGGCTTCATGATGGACCGACTGGGCAGGATTCCCGAGACCGGGGATGTACTGCCCCTCCCCGGTGGAACACTTAAAATTGAAAAGATGGAACAGCGCCGCATCGACCGCATCCGCTACACTCCTCACCCGGCTGAAAACCTCGCCGATACTGACCGAAAGAAGGCGCAGGCATGAACGACTGGGTAGCAATAGCCTTACTCTTTGTACTGCTAGCAGGTAATGCCTATTTCGTGGGTGCGGAGTTTGCCATCATGGCGACCAGGCGTTCGCAAATAGAACCACTCGCGGCTACGGGAAACAAGCGTGCAGTCAAAGTGCTCTACGCACTTGAAAATGTGTCCCTCATGCTGGCAACCTGCCAGTTGGGTATCACCGTATGCTCTTTGCTCATTCTGAATGTTTCAGAACCTGCCATCCATCACCTGGTAGCTGGCCCCCTTGAGAATATGGGCATTCCCTATGAACTAGCCAGTGGTTTGGCCTTTGCCTTCGCACTCATTTTGGTGACCTACCTCCACGTTATTTTCGGTGAGATGGTGCCCAAAAACATGGCCGTCTCAATGGCCGCTCAAGGCAGTGCTCTAGTGATTGCACCTTCCTTGGTAACTCTTTCTCAGCTACTCAAACCTCTCGTTGGTTTGCTGAACTGGATTGCTGATCACGCCCTGAGGCTAATGAAAGTAGAGCCTAAAGCTGAAGTGTCATCAACTTTCACCCTGGATGAGCTGCAAAGCATCGTGGCTCAGTCCACCGCTGAAGGCACCGTTGATGATGGTTCGGGTGTACTTTCTGGGGCGCTAGAGTTCAGTACAAAATCCGTAAAAGAAATTATGGTGGGACGCGATCGCCTGGTCACTATGAACTTCCCCTGCACTCCACTGGACCTTGAAAAGGCTGTGGCGCAGACCGGCTACTCCCGATTCGTCATGCAAGATCCTGCAGACGGCACCTACATGGGCTACCTGCATATTAAGGATGCACTTGCCTACGACGGGGAGAGGGTAAGCCAGCCTATTGCCTGGAGCAAACTACGCCCTATGCCCATTGTGAGGCCTGAAACTGAGATTGACGATGCACTGGCTACCATGCAACGCAACCGCGCCCACGTATCGCACGTGGTCGATGCTCAAGGCAAGAGCGTGGGTGTGATCTTCCTTGAAGATGTGATCGAGGAGCTGGTGGGTGAAATTAAGGACACCACACAAGACCACGTGCGTCGCAGGGAAGAGGCGGCATCACGCCGCGCTGGTGACTAAATAATGGCTCTGCCGTAGAAAAGGTGGTGGCACCGCGATGGGCGGTGGTGCCACCTTTTCTGTGGCCCAAAGCATCTGACATTCGTTTGCGAATGATTCGCATTTACTCTAGGGTGAATTAAAACAACCTAACGTAGAAGACGAGGAAACGATGAAAAAGGCTCTACGCGCAATCTCCCTCCTATCAGCAGCAACTTTGATGCTTTCAGCATGCGGAGCCAGCGACAGCATTACTGCCGATGACGGCACCCTTAAAGTTGTCACCACCACCGACGTTTATGCTGACCTCGTCACCCAGATTGCCGGTAATCATGTAGAAGTAACGCCCATCATTGCCTCAACCGCAGTAGACCCCCACTCCTACGAAGCAACCAGCTCCGACCGTCTTACCGTGAAAGATGCTGACCTAGTGGTCCTCAACGGCGGCGGGTATGACACTTTCCTTGAAGAGATGGCGGGCTCCGATAACAAAGAACAGATCATCATAAATGCAGTGGAAGTGTCCGAGCTGTTTGATGAAGAAGAGCTGGCACACATCAACGAGGAGCATGCACATCACGAAGGTGAAGAAGCCGAACATGAGCACGCGCACACCTACAATGAACATGTTTGGTATGACCTGGACTCCATGATAAAGGTGACCAACCAGGTAGCAGAAGACCTCGCAACCCTTGATACTGAGAATGCCCAGAGTTACCGCGACGGGGCGTCTGCGCTAGTCACTGAACTCGAAGGGTTACTGGAGCGAACCCAGGCGCTAGCCACTCAAGAACGTAACTACCTGGCTACAGAGCCCGTGCCAGGTTACCTCCTTGAGGACGCCGGCTACACCGATGTCACCCCCAATGATTTGGTAGCGGCCGTTGAAACCGACAGCGACATCGCCCCGCTCACTATGCAGGAAGCAAAAGATGTGCTGACCGGTCAGCAGACTGACCTACTAGCTTTCAACGAACAGACCCAGACAGCTCAGACCAAAGAAATCTGGGACTTTGCAACCAGCGTGAACGTACCCACTGCCTCCTTCTCGGAAACTTTGCCCGAGGGCCAAAACTATGTGCAGTGGATGACAGGCAACATCGAAAATATTGAAAAGGCAGTAGCATAAAACCTATGTCTTCTACTCCATCTAAGCTCGCCCCTGCCGTAAAAGTACGCGGGGGCGGGCTTTCGTTTGGCCACCGAGCCCTCTGGCAAAATCTTGATCTTGAGATCCAACAGGGCGAGTACTTTGCAGTGCTCGGGCCCAATGGGTCGGGTAAGTCCACGTTCATCAAAACGGTCTTGGGGCTGACTACCCTCAGCTCGGGGAGCATGATGGTGCTCGGTAGACCTGCCCACCTTGGAAACTCTGGGATTGGCTACGTGCCTCAGCAACGAGCAATCGGTTCTGAGACACCGCTCCGGTCTAGAGATTTTGTGGGGCTCGGGGTGGACGGCCACCGTTGGGGCTTCCGCCTGAATCGAAAGAATTACCGGGCGAAAGTGGATGAACTGCTGGAAGCTGTGGGAGCCACTGAGTACGCTAACGTACCCATCGGTCTTCTTTCTGGAGGTGAGCAACAACGTCTGCGGATAGCCCAGTCTCTTGCTAACGACCCCCAGATTCTGCTGGCTGATGAAGCTCTGCTATCGCTGGACCTCAACCATCAGTACGCTGTATCTGAGCTGATCCACCGCTACAACCGTGAACACAACGCCACGGTCATCTTTGTGACCCACGAAATCAACCCGATTATTGAACACGTTGACCGGGTGCTTTACTTGGCCGGCGGACGTTTCACCGTAGGGACCGTAGAAGAGGTCATGCGCTCTGAGGTGCTCACCGATCTTTACCAAACACCTGTTTCTGTCCTTCACACCAACGGACACTATGTTGTGGTAGGCGGGGAACACTCTGAAAAAGACCATCACTGCAGTATTCAGGGCCAAGACCTGATTCATGGGCCCCACATCAATGAAATACACCGCCCCGTCACCTCCGATCGGAGTGCATAGCTGTGCAACTCAACATTACTTTTACAGATTTCCTCTCGGAAGTCTTTGTCTTCGATCGCTACGGTGAGCTGGTGGTACTGCTGCACCAGTCAATTTTTGCCGGTGCTGTGCTGGGCGTTATCGGTGGCTTTGTGGGTATCTTTGTCATGATGCGCCGGCACGCCTTTGCCGTTCACGCCATCGCAGAGATGTCCTTTGCTGGCGCTGCACTATTTCTCCTGTTGGGCTATAACGTGGTCACCGGTTCGCTGGTGGGATCCATTGCCTCAGCTCTACTGATAGCACTCATGGGCTCAAAAGCCCACGAAAATGATTCTGTGATTGGAGCTCTCATGCCTTTTGGGTTGGGGCTGGGTATCCTTTTCCTCTCTCTTTACTCAGGCCGAGCTGCCAACAAATTCTCGCTGCTAACCGGTCAAATTGTTTCGGTAGACTCCGCACAGCTCACCACCATGATCATAGGTGCAATCGTCATTGTTGGAGTCCTGGCCCTCATGTGGCGTCCCCTCATGTTCGCTTCGCTTGATCCGGTAGTAGCTCGGGCAAAAGGCGTGCCGCTTCGCACGCTTTCTCTTGCCTTCATGATTGTTCTGGGTATTGCCACCGCTCTTTCAGTTCAGGTAGTGGGCTCCCTGCTGGTTCTTGCCCTACTGATTACTCCCGCTGCAGCTGCCCTGCAGGTAACAGCGTCCCCCCTCAAAGCCCTGATTCTTTCCGTGATTTTCGCTGAGATTGCAATGGTGGGTGGCATCATGCTGGCACTGGCTGGGTCCCTTCCCATTAGCCCCTACGTCACCAGCATTTCCTTCTTTACCTTCGTGGTCTGCAGAGTAATCCGCGCTGTACGTCAGCGCCACAGCGCCTCAGGACGTGCACAGACCAAGGAAATTCAGCACGCCCCCGCCGCATAAGGGGATGAAAAAGCCCGCTCATTTTAGAGCGGGCTTTTTATATCTAACCAGCTGAACAGTTGCCACACACGCCGGTAATTTCGATAGTGTGGTTGACCTCGGTGTAGCCGTGTTCGCCAGCGATTTTTAGGGTCCAGTCCTCAAGCTGGGGGACCTCAAACTCAACCGCCGCACCGCACACCCGGCAGAGTAAATGGTGATGATGGTGCTCAGACTCGCAACGGCGGTAGATAGCCTCACCCTCCTCTGTCTTGAGGGACTCCACTTCGCCAGCAGAGAGCATAGACTGAAGAATTCTGTAGGTCGTCGCAAGAGAAACTGAGTCGCCCCTGGAGACCATAAGCTGGTGCAAATCCTGAGCTGAAATAAAATCTTCGAGAGTATCGAGGGTAGCGGCTACCGCGCGTCGTTGCTTTGTGTTACGCACCTCGGTAGTTTTCTGCGCGGTGGTCGCCATTGGCCCTCTTTCGGTAGAAGTCATCTTGCTTTACAGTCCATAATAACCTTGCAGAGCCATCCAAGTTGCTCAGTTCACCGGCAGGGGAGGGAGGCCCCGTTCACCCCAGGACAAAATAACACCGGCAGGCACCCACAGCTGTTGTGTGACCGTCGAAACTACTAGGGTAGAGATATGAAACTTACCAAATATACCCACTCCTGCGTCCGTCTCGAAGATCACGATACCGTACTGGTGCTTGACCCCGGTGGCTTCTCAGAGGTGGAAGAGGCTTTGGAAGGCGCACAGCACATTCTCATCACTCACGTTCACCCCGACCACTTTGATGAAGAGAAGGTCCTCGCCTTTCTCACAAAGAACACCGAGGTAACCCTGCACGCGCCAGCTGCTGTTGTTGATACCGTCAAAAAAGCCCTGCCCGATGCCGCGGCAACTGCCGTCACCGCTGACGGTCAGCTAGAGCTGTCAGGCTTCACCATCAAGACCTTTGGCGGCCAGCACGCGGTGATCCACCCTCTGCTACCTGTGATTGACAACGTTGGTTATCTCATCGATGATAACCTCTTTCACCCGGGTGACTCCTTCGTGGTTCCTCACGGCATCGAGGTCAAAACTCTGCTGGTCCCTATCCACGCGCCCTGGAATAAGATTTCTGAGGTAATCGACTTCATCATTGCTGTGCGGGCTCAGAAAGCATTCCAGATTCACGATTCCCTGCTGGCAGAGAATGGCAAAAATATGATTGTTGGTCACGCCACCAACTTTGGTAAAAAATACGGCACCGAATTTGAGTACCTGCCCGCGGGTACCTCAGTCAGTATTTAGAAAGAGTAGCCATGAGCACCGTTTTCACCATGATTATGAAGGGCGAAATCCCTGGCCGCGTAATTTGGCAGGACGAAAAGACAGTCGCCTTCTTCACCATCGAACCCTTTCAGTACGGTCACACCTTGGTGGTTCCTCGCGAGGAAATTGACCATTGGGTTGATATGCCCCAAGATCTTGCCAGCCACGTCTTTGGCGTAGTCCACAAGGTGTCTGAGGGCCTGCAAAAAGCCTTTGACCCCCAGCGGGTTGGCATGATTATCGCGGGCTTCGACGTGCCCCACACCCACATCCACGTCTGGCCCTCCCAGCACCAAAGTGAATTCACTTTTGAGCAGGCCAACCGCAACCCGGACGCCGCCGCTATGGACGAGGCCGCAGCCAAGCTCCGCGAAGCTCTACGCGAGCTAGGCTACGGGGAGTTCGTAGCTGACTAAGCAGTAATGTCTTAGAGGGGCATTGCGGACGAGCTCTCACCGACTAACCCTCTTGCGGGACAGTCACTACTGAAAAGATTCTTTTCCTCTAGAACCTGCCCCGCAATTCACGCCAGACACAGCCAGTCGGCTATGAGCTCGTCTGCAACGCCCCCTCTTTTTAGCTGTTCTTCATGGCGTTTAGGGCTTCGCGCAGCGCTTTGGAGATTCGCTTCTCCGAAACCGTGTAAGCGGTGCCTAAATCTTGGGCGAAGAAGCTGACGCGTAGCTCCTCAATCATCCAGCCGACCTGCTCCAGCTCAGGACTGGCGGATAGCCCAGCGGGCAGGGACTTGACCGCCTTGTCGTAGGCATCCTCAAGGTTCTGTACCGTGAGCATCAGCTGGTTGTCCCGGTTCACATTGGGCCCTAACTTTTCGAGGCGTTTGCGCATAGCGGTCAGGTATCGGGGCAGATGGTGTAGCTGGGCTGCACCCGTAGCTGCCACGAAACCGGGGTAAATCAGATGCTCAAGCTGGCCCTTCAGATCGCCCATAGCGTGGATGACTGCCAAGGAGGTGCTTTTCTTGATGAGCTTGCGCACGGCGGCTGCCTCGCTGAGGATATCTGCCACTAGTTTGGTAATGATGAAGACCGTATCAATCAGTTCAGCTCTTACCGTGTTGAAAAGCTCCGTGTACTCATCCTTGGTAAAGGGCGGGTTTGCCGGAATCAGCTGGTCAATGGCCGCAACCGTGCAGTCGCTAATCAGCTCATCGATGGAACCGTGGGGGTTCTGGGTAAAGATGAGCTTCTCACGATTATTGAGGTGATCACTCACATAACGTTCGGGCGACGGGGTACCCAGCTTGAGCAGACGAATCACACCACCGCGCTGGGCGCGCAAAGCCTCAGCCTCGGTGGGAAAAATGCGAACCGCAACGCTAGTACCTTCATCAACTAAGGCGGGGTAGCCCGCCACCGTCTGGGTAGCGATAACCCGCTCAATCTTGCGGGGGAGGTCTGCATCGGGCCAGCTAGTTAGCCCGGAGACTTCGCGGACTGCTTGAGTCTTTGACCCGGACGCACTGCCCCCGGTGCCCTTCAAGGTGAGTGCGGGTCTGACATCCGGTGTGCCCTGAGCAGAGACCTGACCCGGCGCACCTTTCTTCTTTCCACCCGCCATCGCTTGCATGGCTCCAAGAGTCTCAGGGGATGCCCCCAGTGACGCGGCCAGGGCTGAACGAATCTCAGTGTGCAGGTTTGCCTGCAAATCTTTGAGGTTCTTGCCCTCACCCAAAATTTTGTTTCTGTGGTTGCGTACCTGGAAGGTGAAACGAAGGTGATCGGGCACAGCGTCCCAGTTGAAGTCTTCCGGGTCAACCACGTGCCCGCGCAAACGGCGCAAAGCTAAAGCAAGCGCCTCAGTGAGGCTGTCGGTGAGCGGTGAAAATTCTTCGGTCAGCTTGTTAACCGCCTGACGGGCGACGTCCGGGGCCGGCACAAAGTTTTTACGAACCTGTTTGGGCAGAGACTTAATGAGGGCGGTGACCAGCTCCTCGCGCAGGCCCGGGATGAGCCATTCAAAGGGGGCAGGCTCCAGCTGGCCTAAGAAGAGCACCGGCACCTGAACTGCGATGCCATCGGTCTGCGCCTGCGAAGAGCGAACCCCACCTATAGAAACTGAGGGCGCAAACTCATACCGTAGGTCAAGGGAAAGCTCTCCGCCGCTGGTGGCTACCTGCCAGGTGCGCGGGAAGAGGGAATCATCGTAGTCGGCCGCCTCTTCATCAATGAGGTGCTCGGGGTTGAAATCGAGCAGGTGCTCGTTTTTGGTGCGCTCTTCCTTCCACCAACGGTCAAAGTGGCGCTCAGACACGACATCAGCGGGGATGCGGGCATCGTAGAAGTCAAAAAGGGTCTGGTCATCTACTCGAAGGTCGCGGCGGCGCAGGCGGGCCTCCAGCTCCTCAACCTCGGCCAGGGCCTTCTGATTGCGGGCGAAGAACCGGTGACGGGTAGACCAGTCACCCTCGACCAGAGCCGAACGAATGAACATCTCGCGGGCAGCTACCGGATCAATACGCCAGTATTGAACCCGGCGGTCAGCGATAATAGGCACTCCAAAAAGAGTGACCTTCTCATGAGCCAGAACCGCACCCTGCTTAGCAGACCAATGGGGGTCAGAATACTGACGTTTGACCAAGTGGGCAGCTAATTCTTCGACCCATTCAGGCTGGATTTCAGCGTTGACTCGCGCCCAGAGCCGGCTGGTTTCAACCAGTTCAGCTGAGACTAGCCACTCCGGGTTTTTCTTGAAGAGACCGGAACCGGGGAAAATTGCGAAACGGGTGCCACGGGCACCGCGGTATTCGTGCCGGTTAGTTTCATCCTGAATACCGATGTGGGAGAGCAGACCGGTCAGCAGAGACTTGTGCACTGCCTCCTCATGAGCCGCCGGGTCGATGTCACGACCACCACTAACGCTGATACCGGCTCCGCGCCCAATTTCGCGTAGCTGAGCAAAAAGATCCTGCCACTCCCTGATACGCAAGTAGTTGAGGAATTCTCGGTGACACATCTTGCGGAACTGGCTAGAAGAGAGCTCATTCTGCTTCTCATTGATATGTTGCCAGAGCAACAAGAAGCTAGAAAAGTCAGATTTCTCATCCAGGTAACGCTTGTGCAGAGCATCAGCTTCGCCGCGTTTATCTGACGGGCGCTCGCGGGGGTCCTGGATGGTCAGGGCAGCGGCCAGCACCATCATTTCTTTAGCTACCCCGCGCTTGGACGCCTCAACGATCATGCGGGCAAGCCTCGGATCAACGGGCAGAGCAGCCATGGCCCGCCCCGCTGCGGTCAGCGGTGACCCAGGGCCGCGGCGCCCCTGCCCCCTCCCTGCCTGTGCTCCAGCCTCACGAAGAGCACCTAGCTCACGCAGAAGGTTAACACCATCATTGATGGCGCGGCTGTCGGGAGGCTGTACGAAGGGGAATACCGAGATATCTGCCGGGGTCTTGACCACGCCGATGGCGGTCATCTGCAGGATGACAGCCGCCAGGTTGGTGCGCAGAATTTCCGGATCAGTGAACTCAGGGCGGGCTTCGAAATCCTCTTGGGAGTAAAGACGAATAGCGATACCGTCAGAGACTCGACCACAGCGGCCAGAACGCTGGTTGGCACTGGCCTGAGAAATACGTTCAATGGGCAAGCGCTGCACCTTGGTGCGGGCTGAATAGCGCGATACGCGGGCTGTTCCGGTATCAATCACGTACTTGATGCCGGGGACTGTCAGTGAGGTCTCGGCAACGTTGGTGGCAAGGACGATGCGGGGCCTGCCAGCGGGACGGAAAACCCTGTGCTGCTCAGCCATAGAAAGTCGGGCGTAGAGGGGAAGAACCTCGTAGTCTCGCAGGCGGCGGGTGGTGCGCACCATGTCATTGATAGCATCCTCAGCGTCGCGGATTTCGCGTTCGCCCGAGAAGAAAATCAGGATATCGCCGGGTGCCTCTTCAGAGAGCTCACGAATAGCATCCAGGACGCCGTCCAAAGGGTCGCGGTCTTCATCCTCTAAGCCGTCACCGGCATCCATATCGTCTTCGCCGCCATCTCCAGTGCGGGTGCCCTCTAGAGGGCGGTAGCGGATCTCAACGGGGTAGGTGCGCCCCGAAACCTCGATGATGGGCGGGGCGTCATCAGGCAGGGTTGCTTCAGCTATTTCTTTTTCTTCGGCGCTCAGTGATTCATCAACAATGCCTACGCCGGGCACGAAGCTGGGGGAGAAGTGGCGGGCAAAGCGCTCGGGGTCGATGGTTGCCGAGGTGATGATGATTTTGAGGTCCGGACGCTGGGGCATGATGCGTTTAAGGTAGCCCAGAATAAAGTCAATATTGAGGCTGCGCTCGTGAGCCTCATCGATGATGATTGCCGAGTATTTGCTGAGTAGCCGGTCATGCTGAATCTCAGCCAGCAAAATACCGTCGGTCATGAGTTTGATCGCTGAATTCTGGCCCACCTCAGAGGTGAAACGCACCTGATAGCCCACGGTTTCACCGACTTTCTGGCCCAGCTCTTCAGCAATTCGCTCAGCCACTGAACGGGCTGCAAGACGGCGGGGCTGGGTATGACCGATGAGGCCGTAGTCAGCTAGCCCCAGCTCTAGGAGCATCTTGGGCAGCTGGGTGGTTTTACCCGAACCAGTCTCACCTGCAACGATGGTGACCTGGTGGTCGCGGATAGCTGCCATAATGTCATCTCGGCGGGCTGAAACTGGCAGGGCTTCGGGGTAAGTAATGGTCTGGGGCACTAGACGCTGAACCGGAGCGGCCTTACCTAGAGGTTCTGGGCGACCTGGTGAATGGCGATTCTGCCGGCCCCGGCCCCTATCGTTGTTTCCTCTGGATTGTTTGCCCTCGTCCTTGCGGCGTGAGCGCTTGCGGGCATCCGGTTTGTCAGCTGTTTCAGAGCGAGCTGGTTCGGGCGCTCGGGTGGGGGCTGCGTGCATAGCAGCAGCCAGGGCACCCAGGTTAGAAGTTTTTGAGGAAGAATCAGATGAAGTAGACATACTGACCTCAAGTTTAGTGCAGGGCTAAGGTTGCGACTATTGACGGCTTTGCTGTTGAGAGCGAACGTACCCCCTGGACACCAGTAGTGAGCAAAGAGGCCTAGAATAAAACAAACACATTCTCCAGGGAATGAGGACTCTTTGGGCACCTGTCACTTCTTTCGTAAAGCGAGCGCTGTCTCTTCTCAAGAAGCACTCGAGCTCTGGTTAGAGGCTAGCGCCGTCATTCCTGATGTGCGTGCTACCAACCTGCTCACCCAACGAGGCATTGAGTCAGCTAGCACAAGCCGAGGGCTTATTGGCTGGCGAGCTGCCGGAGGACCGCTCGAAGGAGTTACACGCTAATGTCAGATTTCTGGGAGCGTTTCAAAGAAGCAAGAACGCACCACTATCAGCAGATGGGAAATGTGCCAGATGCCAACTCGCCGGCTAAGGGACGAGGGCCTGTAATAAACGCGGGTGTGTTTACCCCGCTGGTGATACTGCTGGGCATCATGTGGGTGACATACGCTATTTCTTTTGTTGTACCGGGTAGCTTGAGCTGGCTGGGAATTCGCTCCTGGAATTTGGCCGGCTTAGGCGGTATTTTTACCGCACCCTTCATTCACTCCGGATTGCGTCACCTGGTGGGTAATACCCTCTCGTTGGCTGTGCTCGGTGCCCTGATTTCTTTGGAGGGCGCTCGCCGTTTCCTCAGTGTTAGCCTGCTGGTGGCGATTGTTGCTGGGCTGGGAGCATGGGCGGTGAATGCACCGGGCGTGGTGACCGTGGGCGCCTCCGGGCTCGTCTTTGGCTACTTTGGCTACCTAGTTGCCGGTGCCTTTTTTACCGACTGGGGTAGCGGCAAGTTGCTGCGCGTCGTGCTGGCTGTGCTGGTAATCGCGGTCTACGGGGCAAGTATATTCTTTGGACTGGTGGGCGTGCGCGCCGGTATTTCTTGGCAGGCCCACCTCTTTGGGTTACTGGGTGGGGTGCTTGCCGCCTGGATGATTCGGGGCAAAGACAGGGTATGAAAAAGACGGGGTTGGTTCAACCAACCCCGCCTTAGAGTGGTTAGAGACCGGCTGCTACGGGCAGGACCAGCTCCATCATGTCGGTGAAGGAAGTCTCTCGCTGTTCAGCGGTGGTATCTGAGCCCTTAAAGAGATGGTCTGAGACCGTGAAAACTGACAGAGCTTCTACGCCGGCGGCTGCGGCCACCGCATAGATTCCCGCGGTTTCCATTTCAACCGCGAGAACGCCCATGTCTGCCCACTTCTTGTTATCGGAGAAGTCGGACTTATAGAAGACGTCGCTGGAGAGCACGTTGCCTACGTTCAGATTCACGCCTTGCTTCTCTGCTTCCTTTGCTACTGCCGAGAGCAGTGACCAGGAGGCGGTGGGAGCGAAAGTGCCGGGCAGCTTGTAGTGCGCCATGAAGTTGGAGTCTGTGGAGGCAGAGGCAGCTACAACGATATCGAAGGTGTCGACAGCGTCAGAAAGACCGCCGCAGGTGCCAATACGAATCAGACGCTTGACTCCAAAGGAGTGGATGAGTTCGTGGCTGTAGAGGGAGGCTGAGGGGATACCCATGCCGGTACCCATAACCGAGACGTTCTGGCCCTTGAACTCACCGGTGTAGCCGAACATATTGCGCACGGTGTTGAACTGGGTGACATTCTCAAGATAGGTCTCTGCGATGAACTTGGCACGCAGCGGGTCACCGGGGAGCAAGATAGTCTCAGCGATTTCAGCGCCGTTGGGGGCAATGTGAGGGGTGTTGAGGGGCACGGGTTTCTTCTCCAAAAGTTTCTGGCAGGGATGCCTTCTATTCTATAGTGAGCAGTCTCGGCGATCTGAGGTGCAGTTCAGAGAGGGCTTACTTGATTGCAGTCTTCTGACCGGCGCCCGACGGCTCCTATCTTGTGCTTGAACAGTCCGCGGACGTTAGTGGTGATCATCAGCGCACTCGTGCTGGCCTCAACCACCTGGCGCTCAACTGCGCCAGCAGGCAAGAGCTAGAAGACATCAGAGAGCAAGCACCCAAACATGGCTGGACTGAACTTTTTGCTGACCGTTACCCTCACGCAGGAGGGGAGAAACACACAGCCCTCTATTTAGAGAATGATGAGGGCTTTGAGGTTGAGCTAGTTCTGGTTGACGGTCCCAAATAACAGAAAACCCGCTCCTACTGCTGTAAGTGCGGGTTTAAGCTGTGCCCCCGAAAGGATTCGAACCTTCGACACCCAGCTCCGGAAACTGGTGCTCTATCCACTGAGCTACGGGGGCATATTTATTTATTCAACCATAGAACCCGTAGCGCAGGGGATGCGCTCCGCGCCGAGTCCTTGATTTGTATTTCCTCGCGCGCTCAGCAAATCAACGACTCGCTCGAGCTACGGGGGCATATTCATTTATTGAACCATGTCCGCTGTTATCACAGCGAACGGAACATAACTTTACCAGAAACATCACAAGCATTTTCACTGGCGCCCCGCTAGCGGTTACATTAGAGAGGACGCCGGGCAGAGCCACCCGGGTGCGGTCAGAAAGGGTAGCACATGGCAGCGCACTTTATCTCCGGTAACTACGGCGAGGAGGGAAACCCCTCGCAAACCTACGACTACTACCCCGGTACCACTCCCACTTCGCCTCTGCTGATTTACGTCCACGGGGGAGCCTGGCGCTTCGGTGACAAGTCCTCCTTTCACCGCTCCGATAACGATGTACACAAGATCCGCGAATACTTCCAGGCAGCCGGTTTCGCTACGGCCACCATCAACTACCGCCTTTCACATCAGGCTCTCTTTCCTGCCCAAATTCACGATGTCAAAGCAGCCATCCGCTATCTGAAGCAGCACGCTAAAGTCTTGAGCTTCGATCCCGCTAAGATAGCGCTGGCAGGAGGCTCAGCTGGCGGTCACCTGGTGCAGTTGGCTGCAGCAAGCGCGGCTTTCAAGGACCCCTATTTTGAAGGGCTGCCCGCAGTAAATATACCAGCTCATCCTTCGTCCTCAGTGAGCTGTACCGTTAGCATTTACGGCGTTTCCGATTTGCGTACCATTTTCGATGACCGTGTAGCTTGTGGCTTTGATCGGAATCATCCTGAGGACGACGGGGCGGAATGGCGGTTGCTGGGCAGCTCCTATCCAGCTCCTGTCGGGAGCGCGGCGGAGACTAACTGGTCAAAGGCTCACCCTATCGACCTGGCTCAGCAGGCAGAAAGAACTGGGAACAGAAGGCACGCACCGGTTTTCTACGTACACGGCACGGGCGATACCTGTGTGCCACCCAACCAGTCTGAAAAAGCCCACCGAGCCTTGGGGGATCGGGGAGTGGCTACCGAGCTGCTTCTGGTCCCCGGTGCTGAGCACGCTAACCCTGCTATCTATGCAGACCGTCAGGCTTGGGAAAGAATCGTTGATTGGGTTCTACATCAGTTTGAGTGAACTGTAGAACCTGACGCATCTAGGGCCGTATCGTGAACCGTACTTAGGGGGTTTCCTATAACCCTGTAAACTGGTGGCTATGACTCCCGAAGAACTCTCACTTGCTATTGACGGCGCGCTGAATGCAGCGATTGACGCCGGTGAACTGACCCTTGCTGATGGCGAAACCGCACCTGCTGTGCGTGTTGAGCGCCCTAAGAATCGTGACCACGGTGACTGGGCAACCAATGTTGCTTTGCAGATTTCTAAGAAGGTGGGTAAGAACCCCCGCGAGGTTGCTCAGATTTTGGCTACGCGTATTTCCGAGCTAGATGGGGTTGCTTCTGTTGATATTGCTGGCCCCGGCTTCTTGAACATTGTGCTGGACGCCGCGGCTGCCGGTGAGCTGGCTGTGACGATTCTCGATCAGGGGTCGGCTTATGGCCGCAGTGATGTGCTGGCTGGGAAGACCATTAACCTTGAATTTGTCTCGGCTAACCCCACCGGCCCTATCCATCTGGGCGGTACCCGCTGGGCAGCTGTGGGCGACTCACTGGCTCGCATCCTGGAAGCTCAGGGTGCCACCGTTGTGCGTGAGTACTACTTTAACGATCACGGCAACCAAATTGACCGCTTCGCCAAGTCTCTACTGGCTCGAGCCAAGGGCGAGGCAGCTCCTGAGGACGGCTACGGTGGCGAATACATCACCGATATCGCCAACCGCGTTCTGGCATCCCACCCCGATGCGCTGAGCGCTGAAGACCCTCAGGAAGTCTTCCGTTCGGTGGGCGTTGAATTGATGTTCGAGGAAATCAAGCAGTCCCTGCACGAGTTCCACGTAGACTTCGACGTTTACTTCCACGAGAACTCTCTCTTCGAGGACGGCAAAGTTGACGAGCTGCTAGAGAAGCTCAAGGAATCTGAGAATCTTTACTTCAAGGACGGCGCCTGGTGGCTGAAATCCACCGATTTCGGAGATGATAAGGACCGTGTGGTTATCAAGTCAGATGGCAACGCTGCTTACATTGCTGGCGACATCGCCTACTTCCAGGACAAGATCAAGCGCGCCGAAAACCCTGCTGACCTAGCAATTTACATGCTGGGCGCTGACCACCATGGCTATGTGGCCCGTCTGAAGGCAGCAGCTGCAGCTCTGGGCGATGACCCCGATATGGTTGAGGTCATGATTGGCCAGATGGTTAACCTGGTCAAAGACGGCAAG
Source organism: Rothia sp. LK2492 (assembly GCF_040946345.1). Taxonomy (NCBI): domain Bacteria; kingdom Bacillati; phylum Actinomycetota; class Actinomycetes; order Micrococcales; family Micrococcaceae; genus Rothia; species Rothia sp. LK2492. Next base: position 127,560 of record NZ_JAYWLX010000003.1, read on the forward strand.
CCCGTGCGTATGTCCAAGCGCGCCGGCACCGTAGTGACCATGGAAGACCTGGTCGAGATTGTAGGTGTAGATGCTGCCCGCTACTCGCTGACCCGCTACTCGGTAGATTCCAACATCGACATTGACCTGGACCTGCTGACTAAGCAGTCCAACGAGAACCCGGTCTTCTACGTTCAGTACGCCCACGCCCGCACCTGTGGCTTAGCACGTAATGCAGAACTCGCCGGCGTCACCACTGATTCATACGATGTCGCTCAGCTCAGCACCGAGGCCGACTCAGCGCTACTGGCAGCTTTGGGTCAGTTCGCTGGTGCTGTCAAAGAATCAGCTGACTTCCGTGAACCCCACCGCGTCGCTCGCTACCTGGAAACCCTCGCAGGTGCCTACCACCGCTGGTACGGCGTCTCACCTGTGGCTCCCAAGGGTGAAGAAGAAATCACTGACCTGCACCGAACCCGTCTGCTCCTGAACAATGCAACCCGCCAGGTCCTAGCCAACGGCCTGGGCCTGCTGGGCGTCTCAGCTCCGGAGAAAATGTAATATGGGCGCCGAATCCGCTCTCTTTGCCCCGAGCTGGCTAACCTACCCGCAACAGCCTGCTGAGCTGCCCCCTAGCATTTGGATGCCCTCATTCAAGCGTGCTGAAAGCGGTGAGCTGACCGTTGATGGAACTCCGGTTTCTGCTCTGGTGGAAGAGTTTCAAACCCCTGCCTATGTCTTTTCTGAGGACACTTTCCGTGCTCGTGCTACCGAGTTCCGCTCGGCGTTTAAAACCGCTTTTGCGGCCCACGGGGCAGAAGTTTCTGTCTACTATGCCGGTAAGTCCTTCCTCACCACAGCTGTAGCAAAGTGGGCAGAAGAAGAGGGGCTCTATCTGGATACCGCTTCTGGTGGCGAGCTTGCTCTCGCTCAGCGCGCCGGTGTTCCGGGGGAGCGTATCGCCTTGCACGGTAACAACAAGTCGGTAGCTGAAATTCGTCGAGCCTTGGATTACGGGGTGGGGCGTATCGTGGCTGACTCGGTCCCCGAGGTGCAGATGATTGCCAGTATCGCCGCCGAGATGGGCCTTGTGGCCCCGGTGATGTTGCGCGTAACCCCCGGCGTCCATGCTTCAACCCATGACTTCATCGCCACCGCGCACGAGGATCAGAAGTTCGGTCAGTCTATGGCAGCGGGCACGGCTCCTTTAGCTGGCCTTGCCGTGGCGGAGCTAAACGAACTGGGCGTGACCGCCGAGGACGCTTACGCGACCGTGGCAGTTGCGCTGGCCCACCGGGCTGAGAGCATTGACTTGCGCGGTTTGCACTGCCACATTGGTTCGCAGATTTTTGAGGCAGACGGCTTTGGTGCCGCCGCCCAGAAGGTGCTGACCTATATGCAGCAGCTCAACGAACGTTTTGGGTTTGTGCTTCCCGAAATTGACCTGGGTGGCGGCTATGGCATCGGTTACACTGAGCAGGACGCCCCGCGCGGCTCCGCTGAAATCGCCACCGAACTTGCGGACATGGTCTCTAAGACCTGCGCCAACGTTGGTATGGCCATACCGCACCTGTCCTTTGAGCCAGGTCGGTCAATTTCTGGCCCTTCCGGTATCACCCTTTACACCGTAGGCACTATCAAAAATGTGGCGATTGAAGACGAGAACGGGGACACCCGCGTGCGCCGCTACGTTTCGGTGGACGGCGGTATGAGCGATAACCCCCGCCCCGTCCTCTACGAGTCTGACTACGCGGTGACCCTGGCTAACAGGGAACCTGCCGGGGAGCAGATTCTTAGCCGCGTGGTCGGTAAACACTGTGAATCAGGCGATATCGTGATTCGGTACTGCTATCTGCCCGCTGACCTGGCTGCGGGAGATATCCTGGCGGTGCCCGGGACCGGGGCCTACAACCACGTTATGAGCTCTAACTACAACTACCTCACCCGTCCGCCAGTGATTGCTACCTCTGGAGCTAAGGCTCCTCGTGCTATCGTGCGACGTGAAACCGAAGAAGATATGTTGGCCCGTGACCTCGGGCTAATCTAAGCGTGAAACCAATTTCAGGAGAGAAGCCTATGAGCTCCGTCCCGTCCATTAAAGTTGCTCTGCTGGGTGCCGGTAACGTCGGCTCTCAGGTAGCTCGTATGCTCACCGAAGATGCTCAGGTGCTGAGCGATCGTATAGGCGCGCAGGTTGAGCTGATTGGTATTGCGGTCCGTGATACCTCAGCCAAACGTCACTACTCTGCTAATCCCTCGCTTTACACCACCGATGCAGAGGCGTTGATCGACGCTGCTGATGTGGTAATTGAGTTGACCGGTGGTATCGAACCAGCCCGCGAGCGCATCTTGCGCGCTCTGAAAGCAGGAAAGTCGGTGGTTTCGGGTAATAAGGCTCTGCTGGCTAAGCACGGCGTGGAACTCGCTGGGGCTGCCGCTAAGAGCGGTGCGCAGCTTTCCTATGAAGCGGCTGTTGCTGGCGCTATCCCGATTCTGCGCCCCCTGCGTGATTCCCTGGCAGGTGACCGCGTGACCCGCGTGCTGGGCATCATGAACGGCACCACCAACTACATCCTTGACCAAATGCACACCACCGGTGCCCAGTTTGAGGACGCTCTGGCTGAGGCTCAGCGTCTGGGGTACGCCGAAGCTGACCCCACCGCTGATGTTGAGGGGCACGACGCGGCGTCCAAGGCGGCGATTGTTGCCTCCCTGGCCTTCCACTCAGATTTCACCATTGATGATGTTTACTGCGAAGGTATTACCTCTATTACCGCTGATGATGTGCAGGCTGCAGAAGCCGATGGTTACGTAATCAAGTTGCTGTCAGTCTGTGAACGGGACGGCGATGGAGTTAACATCCGGGTCAACCCCACCCTGGTGCCCGTAAATCACCCTCTCGCTAATGTTCACGGCGCGTTCAACGCTGTCTTTGTGCAGGCTGATAATGCCGGTGAGCTGATGTTTTACGGCCCCGGTGCCGGTGGCGCCCCCACCGCATCAGCCGTTTTGGGTGACTTTGTTTCCCTCTCCCGCCGTCTAGTGCTGGGTGGCCCTGGTGTTCCCGAATCCTCCTACGCTGATCTGTCGGCTACCGGCATGAGCGCCGTTGTTTGCCGCTATTCGGTGGGCATCGTGGTGGAGGACAAGCTGGGTGTGCTCGCTAACATCGCCCGTATCTTTGCCGAGCACGGGGTCTCGATTGAAACTATGCGTCAGACCAAGAAGCGTGACGGTGAAACCGCGCACGCGATCATTCGTATCGTGACCCACCGGGCTACCGACTCCAACCTGCGCAAAACCATGGCGGTAGTTGACGCTCTTGATACCGTCAACGAGATTACCTCCGTTATTCGCGTTGAAGACTAAGCGCCAGCTACTACTAGGAGCACCCTGACTATGAACCTCCCTATCATCGACGACTCTAATGAACCGGCGCTTTCACCCGATGTCATTCCTGTGGGCTGCGCAGTTACTGTGAGGGTGCCGGCTTCCTCGGCCAACCTTGGCCCGGGCTATGATTCCTTGGGTCTGGCACTGGCTCACTACGATGACCTGACCGTCACGCGTACAGAGTCTGGGCTTACTTTTGAAGTGACCGGTGAGGGGGCCGACCAGGTACCTCAGGACGCTAGCCACCAGGTAGTTAAGGCTATGCAGACAGCCTGGAAAGCAGTGGGGTTGCTGGAGTTGCCCGGCCTGCATATTAAAGCTCACAACCGTATCCCGCACTCACGGGGTATGGGCTCATCTGCGTCTGCCATCGTTGCCGGGGTAACCGCGGCCAACGGCCTGCTGCCTGAAGAGTTGCGCCTGGATGATGATGCTGTACTGCAGATTTGCTCGGGAATGGAAGGGCACCCGGATAACGTGGCACCCTCACTGTACGGCCAGCTGGTGGTGTCTTACGGAGAAGACGGCGGCTGGCACTGTCTGCCCATCGCGGCTCATGAACGGGTGCTACCGGTTGTAGCTATCCCCGATTACGAGGTGCCCACTAAGATTGCCCGCGGCCTCATCCCCGAGACCGTGCCGCACCGCGAAGCGGCAATCAACTCGGGCAGGGCGGCGTTGCTCACCCAGGCGATCTCTACCTACCCGGACTTCCTGCTACCTGCCACCTCCGACCTGCTACACCAGCCCTACCGGGCGGTCGCCATGAAACCCAGTGCAGCACTCGTATCAGCTCTGCGCGGCCAAGGCTACGCAGCTGTCATCTCGGGCGCCGGCCCCACCGTCATGGTGCTGGCTAATGGCAAGGAAGAACGTGTTAGCGTCCTTGACGCCATTGAAAGACTTACCGGCACACCGGGTATTAGTAAGTATGAAAGCTCACCTATCAGCTGGCGCGTGCTACCCGTTGATATCGACACAGAAGGTGTTATGCTTACACATGAAGAATAAAGTCTCAGAGCTTTTATGCCCCAGGGCATGAAGCCTAGCTTTCTTCTTACCCACGGTTTAGAGCCGCGTGAAGCCCGTACCTCTACCGTTCCCTAACACTCTCGGATCACCGAAAACCAGTGTTTCTCTGCTCTAAGCGCGTAGCCGCGCGTTTATCTGAGCAGTCAACGCCCCAGCGGTAGCCTCACCAGTGCTGACGAGAGCACTGTGTCTACCGCACTCCCAGGGCAAGGGCCAGCCAGTCTGAGGCAGCCCGACCTACCGCCCCGCGAAACCAAACGCATTTCGAAAGAAGGAATCTTCGTGGCAGAAACTACCGACCTCACCGCAGGTACGGAGACCGCAAACGCGGCTGACAATAAAGCTCCCAGTCTGAGCACCCTCAAACTAGCTCAGCTCCAGTCCCTTGCCTCACAGCTGGGCATTACCGGTGCGCGTCGTATGCGCAAGTCCGATTTAGTCGAAGCTATTACCACCCATCAGCGTGGCGGAGCAGTCGCTGATCGTGCCGAGGCACCCGTTGCTGAGGAAAAGCCCAAGCGCACCCGCAAAACTGCAGCTAAAAGTGAAGACGCAATTGCAGAAACTGTAGCAACAGAAGAGAAGCCCAAGCGCACCCGCACCCGCAAGACCTCGGCTAAGGTTGAAATTGCGGCTGAAACCTCAGAGGCTCCTGCCGAGCAAAATACTGAAGAGAGCACCGGTACTCAGCGTCGCGGTAACCGCCGCGCGAGCAGCACAGGTGCACCCCAGGCCGAGACCTCCGGCCTGGAAGCTGTAGAAGCAGCGCTGGACGCCGTTGAATCTGAAAAGAACGCCTCAGTTGACCAAAAGAACCAGAAGTCTGATGAGACTGACGGCGAAAACGGCACCAAGCGCACCCGCACTCGTAACCGCAACGATCGCCGCCGTGGCCGCCCTGAGAATGAGACCTCGGGCAACCAGAACGCCGGCGAAAAGAACGAGAGCGCTGCAACCGACTCCGCTGAGGAGAACGATGAGAAGTCTGAGCGGGAGAACCGCTCAGAGCGTGGGGATCGCAAGAACAACCGCCGTGACCGCAATGACCGTTCAGAGCGTAACGACCGGTCAGAGCGTAACGACCGGTCAGACCGCAATGACCGGTCAGACCGCAATGACCGGTCAGACCGCAATGACCGTTCAGACCGCAATGACCGTTCAGACCGCTCCTCTACCAATGGCCCCGACGAGGATCGCCGCAACGCCCGCAAAAACCGCCGCGACCGCCAGAACGAACGCCGCGACCGTCGAGGCAACCGCCGTGACTTCGATGAGCCTGAAATCACCGAAGATGACGTGCTGGTTCCTGTAGCTGGTGTTCTTGATGTGCTCGATAACTACGCTTTCGTGCGCACCTCCGGCTACCTGCCCGGTACCAACGATGTCTATGTATCCTTGGCCCAGGTCAAGCGCTACGGCATGCGCAAGGGTGACGCCGTGGTCGGTACCATTCGCGCCCCCCGCGAGAACGATAACAGCAGCCGCCAGAAGTTCAACGCCTTGGTGCAGCTGACCAGCATCAACGGCATCACTCCAGAAGAGGCTAAGGGTCGCCGTGAGTTCAATAAGCTCACCCCGCTCTACCCCAACGAGCGTCTGCGCCTAGAAACCGATGCTAAGAAGATTTCAACCCGCGTCATTGACCTTGTTGCTCCCATCGGTAAGGGCCAGCGTGGTCTGATCGTTGCACCGCCTAAGGCCGGTAAGACCTTAATGCTGCAGTCCATCGCCAATGCAATCACCACCAATAATCCCGAGGTTCACCTCATGATGGTTCTGGTGGACGAACGCCCCGAAGAAGTCACCGATATGCAGCGCACCGTCAACGGTGAAGTTATTGCCTCCACCTTTGACCGCCCCGCAGATGACCACACCACCGTGGCCGAACTGGCCATTGAGCGTGCCAAGCGTTTGGTGGAACAGGGCCGCGACGTCGTGGTTCTGCTGGATTCCATGACCCGCCTGGGGCGTGCCTACAACCTGGCAGCCCCTGCTTCAGGTCGTATCCTCTCCGGTGGCGTTGATGCTGCTGCGCTCTACCCGCCCAAGCGTTTCTTCGGCGCTGCCCGCAACATCGAAGAGGGCGGCTCTCTAACCATTCTCGCTACCGCTCTGGTTGAGACCGGTTCAAAGATGGACGAGGTCATCTTCGAGGAATTCAAGGGTACCGGCAACATGGAGCTGCGCCTTTCACGTCAGCTCGCTGACAAGCGTATCTTCCCCGCCATCGATCTGAATGCCTCAAGCACCCGCCGCGAGGAGAACCTGCTGTCGGCTGACGAAATCAAGATCATGTGGCGCCTACGCCGTGTACTGGCTGGCATGGACCCTGAGCAGTCACTCTCTGTCCTACTCTCAAAGTTGCGCGAGACTGGCTCTAACGTTGAGTTCCTGCTTACCGTTGCCAAGAGCGGCCTGGGCCACTCAGAGTAACCGAGCGATAGCACCACCCCAAATGCGGGGTGGTGCTCAGCCGCTTAACCACCAAGTTTTTGCGCCCGGGTATCGGGCGCCATCAAGATAAAGGCACAAGAGACGTGATTGACTCAATCCAGGGTCTGCTCGATGAGCACACCGACCTACAGAAGCAACTGGCTGACCCCGCGGTGCACGCTGACCAGGGTAAGGCCCGCAAATTAGGGCGCCGCTACGCTGAACTCAACGGTATTGTTGAAGCCTACAAACGCGTCACTACCCTGCGCGATGATATCGAAGCGGCCCGTGAAATGGCAGCTGAAGATGAAGACTTCGCAGCAGAGGTTAAAGAATTAGAAGCCCAGCTGCCGGCAGCTGAAGAGAAGCTACGCCGTCTGCTGATCCCCCGTGACCCGGATGATGGTCGCAACGTCATCCTTGAGGTCAAGGGCGGCGAAGGCGGCGACGAGGCATCCCTTTTTGCTGCTGACCTATTACGCATGTACATGCGCTATGCCGAGTCCAAGGGCTGGAAGACCGAAATGATTTCGGCACAGAGCACCGATGTGGGCGGCTACAAGGACGCCCAGGTCGCGATCAAGACTAACTCCACCGATCCCGCTGAGGGCGTATGGGCTCACCTGAAGTACGAGGGTGGTGTTCACCGTGTCCAGCGTGTTCCCGCGACGGAATCTCAGGGACGTATTCACACCTCAGCTGCTGGTGTGCTGGTCTTCCCCGAGGTCGATGAGCCCGAGGAAATCGAGATCAGCCAGAACGATTTGAAGATCGATGTCTACCGTTCATCGGGCCCCGGTGGTCAGTCAGTGAACACTACCGACTCCGCCGTCCGAATTACCCACCTGCCCACCGGCATCGTGGTCGCCATGCAGAACGAGAAATCACAGATTCAGAACCGTGAAGCCGCTATGCGCGTGCTGCGTGCACGTCTGCTCGCTTGGCAGCAGGAGCAGATTGACGCTGAAAACGCTGAAAAGCGTCACTCCCAGGTGCGTACCATGGACCGCTCAGAGCGTATCCGCACCTACAACTTCCCCGAAAACCGCATCGCGGATCACCGTACCGGTTACAAGTCTTACAACTTGGACGCTGTAATTAACGGTGACCTTGAAGCTGTTATCCAGTCCGCCATCGAGATGGACGAGGCAGCCCGTCTAGAGAAGCTCGGCCAGGGTAAGTAAACCGTGGGTGAGTTTTCACTGCACCTCGGTGAAGAGCTGGCAACAGCCCTTCATCGGGGTGGCGTATACCTGCAGAGCTGTGGTGTTGAATCTGGTCAGGTGGACGCTGAGCTATTGGTTGCCTTCCTCATGGAAAAATCTGAGAAAGAGCCGGTATCTCGTGGCCGGGTTCAGGCTTTAGCGCTGATGGGGTCTGCGGTTCCTGAAGGCTTTGAAAATCTCATCAACTTGCGCGGGGACAGATTACCCCTGCAACATTTGACGGGTCAGGCGCATTTCCGCGGACTGACGCTTAGCGTTGGCCCCGGAGTCTTCGTGCCCCGACCTGAAACCGAACTGCTGGTTGAGCATGCCAAGACCGCCTATCTCTCACTGGTAAACCAGGGAGGTGCCGGGGTAGTAGTGGATCTTTGCACAGGATCCGGCGCCATTGCTGCTAGCTTGGCGGCAGAACTGGCGGGTGCCAGCGTCCACGCCGTTGAGCTGTCCTCTGAGGCCGCTGCCTGGGCGCAGCGTAATCTGGCTGAGCACGCTGTTCACCTGGTGCAGGGGGACGCACTGACTGCTCTGCCAGAACTGCTGGGGCAGGTAACGGTGGTTGCCTCGAACCCACCCTACATCCCTGATGGTGCTGTTCCTCAAGACCCAGAGGTCCGTGATCATGACCCCACCTTAGCCCTGTACGGCGGTGGAGAAGACGGCATGAAAATGCCCCGAGCCGTCACTGCCCGAGCTTTTGACCTGCTAACCCCGGGGGGCTATTTCATCATTGAACATGCTGAAACTCAGCGGGAACTCATGGTAACTGCCTTTAAACGGGCCGGTTTTGAGCGTATAAAATCAATAGATGACTTTGCCGGTAAACCGCGTCATACCAGCGGCTATAAACCCCTGCCTGCCCCTACAAGTGTGAAAGAATGATGAGCGTGAACGCAAGCATTGTTACTACCACCGATGAGACCTCCCGCCGCGAGGCGGTTGAGACTGCCAAAGCAGCGATTAGCTCTCATAAGACCGTGGTGATCCCTACCGATACGGTCTATGGAATCGCTGCTGACGCTTTCTCCGTTGAGGGGGTCTCTGCGCTCCTGGCAGCCAAGGGTCGTAGCCGTCAGATGCCACCGCCCGTTTTGATTTTCAACGAGTCAGTGCTTGCTGGTCTGGCAGACGATGTATCTGAGGACGCCGCGGCGCTGGCCGCCGAGTTCTGGCCCGGTGCGTTGACCCTGATTTTCTATGCTCAGCCTTCGCTGAACTGGGATCTAGGGGAGACCCAGGGAACGGTTGCCCTGCGCGTACCCGATGATCCTACGGCTATTGAACTTCTGCGTCACCTTGGCCCGCTTGCTGTCTCTTCAGCTAATAAGACCGGACGCCCTGCAGCTACGACCGCTGAGGAAGCGATGGAACAGCTGGGCAATGATGTCGAGGTTATCTTTGACGGTGGCCCCAGGCCGCTCGAACGAGGCGAAGGGTTTGACGCTGCTTCTGTTCTGCCCTCCACCATTGTTGACTGCACCTCTGACCGTCTGGTCATCGTGCGTGAAGGCGCAATTTCGGTAGAGCGCCTGCGCGAGGTGGTACCCAACCTCATGACTCGTGCTGAGGTAGAGGCCCAGGATCAGGCAGTCCGTGAAGCGCAGGCCGCGGCTACTGAAACTCAGGTTGCCATGGATCATGCCGATTACCATGCGCTTGAGCCAGCTGATGCAGAGCCGCTGGCTCGTCGTGCACCGGCGCCCGAGAGCGGCACTGTTGTTGCGGGCTTGGTGGGTGCCTCAGGTGTTGCCGGGATAGACCAGCGACGTGTGCCGCATGCCCAGACTCCTGAGACGAAAGTGGTGCGAGATAGCACCAAACCCTACCCGGTTGATGCTGCCAGGAACCTAGTTTTCGGTGCGGCGCAGGGGGCGGCTGAGGTGCTTTCCACTAGCGAACCAGAACTACCTGAATGCACCTCACCCGAAGGCACTGAGGCTGAGGAACAGGTCGGTTAAGTCCCACTCCATCAGCTAGATTTTCTGAGCAGAAAGGGGGGCCCATGGCCCCCCCTTTCTGCTTATTCTTGGTAAAGCTTGTCCAAACTGTTGACGCTAACCTCCACGGTATTGGCAAGCTGACCCTCTCACCCGGTTCGCTGGCGCTCACTAGGCGATTCACGCCAGCCCCGACCAACTAGCCAATACCGTGCCGGTCAGGTTCCCAGTTCCCCCACCAACACTTAGTCCGCGAAGCGGCGGTCTGATTTTTTGCCCAGAGAACTGTGGGCGGTGCGTAGCACCTCTGAAACGCGGGCGGTAGGAACGAGACCGTTGGTGCGTGCCCAGCTGTCATCGACGTCCTGACCGAACCACATGACTTCGAGACGGCGCACAGGGCCGGTCAGCCTGTCACCTGAGTAGTCTGAGGCTTTGTAACCGGCACTCAGCAGGGCGCGGCAGAATTTTTCGGGAAGGCGCATCGGGCGGCGTCGTCCAGCATCGACGAGCACTGATTCAGTGGTGGCGCACTCCCAGGGCTGAAGGACGATGGGGGGCAGCTCACCGTCAAAAGCTCCCACCATAGCGGTGAACTCTGCTAGGGCGTAATTTGACGAGACGGGAGTGCGGTGCTGCCCGTCCCCGGCAACTGAGGCTAGGGGAGAAGAGGCAATCTTAGCGAAAGCTTGGGTGGTGCGGCGGCCTTGCCCCTGCACGCTAGTTGCTCGCAGTATGCAAATTTCAAGGGCGTGATGGCGAGCTACCTGGGCAGGTGCGTGGGAGGGAGCTGCTGGGAACTGCGATGCGGCAGAGCCCGGTGCTGTGCCCTGGGCTGCTTTTTCTTCAATAAAGGAGCGCAAGCCTAGCAGTACTTCTTCGCCCAGTGCTTTGGAGAAGGAATAAGCAGAGAAGGGGGCAGTTTCTGGTGTGTCTGTGAGTACGGGAACCGGTCCCAGCACAGCAGCTGAACTCATGTGAATCAGTCTGCGAACCCCGGTACGCTGAGCTGCGATAGCGATAACGGCTGGGAGTAGGGCGTTGGCACCGAGTAAGGGCGCTAAATCTTCCTGATCCGGGGCTGCTAGACCGGAGGCATTGATGACGACATCGCAGCCGGCGAAGGAATCTGCAAGGGAGTCGATGATGCCTTCTAGCTTGCGGGCGTCGCTAATTAGCTGTTGGGGGTCTGTTTCACGGGTGACTAGCCGGGGGGCCTCGATTGCATCTACCGTGAGGCCCTCAGCCGTCAGCCTAGCCAAAATAGATGAGCCAACAAACCCACTCGCGCCAATGATTTTCCAGGAAGTATCTGCCATAGTGTTTCCCATCGGTTCAAATAAGCTCCCGCACCTGTGCGGGTTTACCTCTAGGGTGTCATACAGTGCCGGTAAAACCCCGTAAGCAACCCTGAGAAAAGCCGGTATCTTGTGCGCTCACCGGCTGGCTGTAGATGGTTTAAGCTAGAAGTTAGGTAAACTTTAGAAGATTATGCGGTGTTTATGCCGCACAGCTTGAACAGGCTACCACCCGCTGAAAGGATCAAGCAGGTTTCAATGGTTTCTCCCGGTGAACCCGCAGCAGCACAAGCTGCTTGCTCAGAACGCATTGTGGCGGTGGTTGTTACCTACAACCGTCTAGACTTGCTTCCCCAAACTTTAGCTGGAATAGCGTCCGGTCAACTAGTGCCGCACACCGTCGTGATTATTAACAACGCATCAACAGATGGCACTGGCGACTATCTTGACTCACTGAGCAATGAGCTGAACACCGATATCGTGCATTTACCTAAGAACGTGGGTGGTGCCGGAGGGTTCGCGGTGGGGATTGACCGAGCTTTGGCACGCCATCAGTCGGATCTAGTATGGGTGATGGACGATGACACTGAACCGACTGACAATACCCTGAGCGAGGCCTATCGGGCCTGGGCGGATTATTCACCGGTTCGAAGTGAACGTCCCGTTTTTGTGGCCTCCAAGGTGGTGTGGGACGACGGACGCGACCACCCCATGAACACCATGCGCACTATGTTCGCAGCCGGTGAGGAGCGCACCCAGAAAGCGGCTGCGGTGGGTGCCCGCCCCATCCGCTCGGCGTCTTTCGTCTCCGTTCTGCTAGACGCTGCAGCTATGCGGGCAACTGAGCTGCCTCTGGCTGATTTTTTCATTTGGAATGATGACTTCGAGTACACCACTCGCCTTGCCCATCACGGCAATGCTATTGCTACCGAAAAATCTGTGGCTCTGCACCACACCAAAACTTTTGGTACCACCGATGCCAACCCCGGGCCCCGTTTTTATAATGATGTGCGGAACAAGCTCTGGGTTTTCTGTGCACGACGCACGCTGAGCCCCCTAGAAAAGATGCTCTACGGTGGTTCAACCGCCAGGTTATGGGCTAGCACCCTACTACGCACCACCGATAAGAAGACCTACACCGGTTACTTTCTCAAGGGAGTGAGGGACGCCGCCCGCGGCTACCGCAGTAACGATCAGGTGCTGGCGGATGTCTATGACCTGGAAACCGTTAATTCCTCTCAAAGGCAAAGAAGTCACCGGTCTGATAGTGCTGCTTTCAGTCTGCTCATGAGCGTGTACGCCAAAGATAAGGCACACCAGCTTAAGGACGCCCTGCGGTCTAATACAGAAGCTCAGAGTCTGCGCCCTGATGAAGTGGTTCTGGTTGAAGATGGACCTCTCTCTGCTGAACTCTCGGCGGTACTCGATGAATTCGAAGCTTCTGCATCCATGCCGGTTAAGCGTCTTGCCCTACCACAGAATTTTGGTTTAGCCGCCGCTTTGCGTGAGGGTCTGGATGCTTGTGCTCACGATATTGTTGCGCGGGCTGATGCTGATGACATTTCACTGCCCCATCGGTTTGACGTTCAAATCCCTTTGATAGCCAACTGCACCTACGATGTTGTTGGATCAGCGATGAATGAGTTCCTTACCGATCCGGAAGTGGTGGAGTCTGTACGGTCGGCACCTTCCCACCCCCGGACTATCAGCAATACCTTTGCAACCCGCAACCCTATGCTGCACCCCACCGTTGTCTTCAGGAAATCAGCGGTTCTTGCCGTGGGGAGCTACACCGAAGTTCCTGGGGCAGAGGATTACTGGCTGTGGGTGCGCATGAATAAAGCCGGTTTTATCTTTGGCAACGTCCAGGAGCCTCTGGTCGCCTACCGGGTCACTGAAGCCTACGCTCGGCGTGGAGGGCTTGCTGCTTGGACCAAGGATTACGAAGTGCAGCGCAGACTCTATAACGGTGGAGCTTTATCAAAACTTCAGTGGGCACGAAACATCACCGTTCGTTCTGTCTACCGTTTCGTTCCAGAATATGTTCGAAAAAAGATTTTTAGAGCCGTGACGCGCGGCAAAACAGCAGTAGTCCAGCGAGAGGGAGACCGTGGCTAAAGAAGCATCCTTGCAAACAGCCAGCATGCCCGTGCTCTCCAACACCTATGAACGCAAAACCTGGTGGAAGTACATTCAGATGGGGCTTGACTCAGTAGCCTGGCTGGTCTCCCTTCCCGTAGCCTTTATTCTGCGATACGGACTTGATATCGGACAGATTGACGGTAGCGGTTTAGCTCTTATCGCCTCACTAGCCGTCGTATTGCAGCTGGGTTTTGGTCTCTGCGCTGGGCTCTACCGCGATCGCTACTCTTATGGCAGCTTCCATGAAGGTCGCATCCTCTATCCTCTGGTGGTTGCCAACGTCATTACCATCCAGTTCGTTCTATTACTATTCGCCCGTCACATTGGTGTTCCGCGTTCTGTAGTGATTATCGCCTTCCCCATCGCTATTTTGCTCATGATGGGACTGCGTTACGTCAAACGCATGTATGAGGACCACGCTAACCGGCCTGATTTGGATAGCTCTGAGCCGGTCATCGTTTTTGGGGCGGGCTTCTTAGGCCGAAATGTGGTTTCTAATCTCATGTCGGACCCCAAATCCAAGTACCGTCCGGTAGCCATTGTCGATGATGATCCGTCGATGAGAAATGCGCGGATTCATTCGGTGCATGTCGCCGGCGAAAGCGCAGAGCTCCCGCAGCTGGTCAAGCGTCTGCACGTCAGTAAAGTCCTCATTGCTATTGGAGATAACATCTCAGAGCGTCGTCTGGTGAGGGTCACCCAGGCGATGAAAGAACTGGGCGTAGAAACTCTTCGCATCACTTCTGCCATTCCTGACATCTCGGGTATTAAGGGGGAGGAGCTGGCCAACAACGACCGTTACCTTCTCGAGAATATCCGCGGAAAAATTGATTACCAGATTAATCGGGACGCTATCGCGTCCTATGTTAAGGGTAAACGGGTTCTGGTAACAGGAGCCGGTGGCTCGATTGGCTCTGAACTCTGCCGGCAACTAAATAGGTACGCTCCAGCTGAACTGATGATGCTGGACCGCGATGAATCCCTGCTCATGGATACGAAATACTCTCTGACCGGGCTGTCTAGTCTTGATGATCGATCCATTGTGCTAGCTGATGTACGCGATGCGGACGCCATCAGGGCAGTTTTTCTTGAACGTCAACCTCAGGTTGTATTCCATGCGGCGGCACTTAAACATGTATCCGCTCTGGAGGCCTATCCCAAGGAAGCCTACAAAACTAATGTGCTGGGCACCGGGAATGTTCTCAAGGCTGCCTCTGAGGTAGATGTTGAAGTTTTCGTCAACGTCTCAACAGACAAAGCTGCTGATCCTACCACGGCTTTGGGCCAGTCCAAACGAACTGCTGAGATGCTTACCAGTTGGTATGGCCAGCAAACCGGCAAGAAATATGTGTCAGTACGCTTCGGTAATGTCTTTGGCTCTAGAGGTTCCATCAAACCCCTCTTTACTCAGCAAATACAGGATGGGGGGCCCATTACGGTCACCCACGAAGAAGCCACCCGTTTCTTTATGCTCATCTCAGACGCCTGCCTCTTAGTGATGCTGGCAGGGCATATTGGCGATAGCGGTGAAGTGCTGGTGCTCGATATGGGTAAACCGGTGTCAATTCTCAAGATTGCTGAGCACATGCGACGCATGTACGAGCGCTACGATGTTGAGATTGACATCATCGGGCTTCGTCCTGGCGAGAAAAAGGACGAAGTGCTCTTCGGTGCGGGCGAAGAGGCCCGCAGAAGCGAACTCAACCCCTATATCTTGCACGCCAAAGCACCCGTACAGGCACCTAGCGAGCTGGATTACGCCCTCTGGTTTAGAAACTACCGGGAGCACAGAGGCTATGAACGTATTGACCACGCAGGGCAGGGTGAGTAGGCCATGAACTCTGAGCTTTTGCTCCTTATTCTGGTAGCCGGTGGGGTAGCTGCCGTGGCGGGTCTTCTCCTACCTTTCGCAGTACGACCACTCTTGCACCGTTGGAACCTCGTAGACATCCCAACAGAGCGCTCATCTCATACCTCTCCGGTCTACCGGGGGATGGGTTTAGCAACGGCGCTAGCAGTCCTTTTGGGGTACGTTATTGCCTTGCTTGATGGGCAAATTTATACCGATCGCTCGGTTGCCCTGTGCGTTCTCTTTGGCATGATGTCCGCCGGGCTTCTCGGCTGGCTTGAGGACTACCGCGGTGTCTCTATTAAGGTGCGAGCTGGGGCTCAGGTGCTGATTGGTGTGATCGTCACTTTAGGTCTCACCTATGTTCTGGGCACCCCTGTATGGTGGTTACCGCTGGGGGTCATTGCTGTAGCTGCTTACATCAATGTCACCAATTTTATGGATGGCATCAACGGTATTTCAGGTCTACACGGCTTTGCCGTTGGGTTGGCCTACAGCTACGCAGGCTGGGCAAACTCGACACCCTGGCTCATAGGAGGTGGCGCCGCCCTAGCTGCAGCCTACCTTGCCTTCCTGCCCTGGAACGTGCGCACCGGCAAGAATGTTTTTCTCGGGGATGCAGGATCCTACTTTCTGGGTGGAGCCATCGCTTCAATGGCTATCGGCGCCTTTTTGTCGGGTATATACCTTGAGTACATCCTGGCGCCCCTACTGGTCTATCTGACTGATACCGGTGTAACCCTCTTGCGGCGAGTACTCAGGGGGGAGCAGTGGTACAAACCTCACCGCACCCACGTCTACCAGCAGCTTACGGACTGCGGGCTGAGTCATATCGGTAGCGCGTCTTTAGTAACAGTATTTACACTGGTCATTACAGCTATCACGGTTCACGCTCTACCTTTTGAGACTCAGGACGCTATATGGTCAGCACTCCTCGTGGTGTGTCTGTTGGGGATTTACCTGTCACTTCCCTCAGCTCTGAGAAAGGTTAAAGGTGCATCGATTATTCGGTAACCCGCCCGTTGGCCAGATGCCCTGGTGGCGCATCCTGTGTTACGTGACACTATCTTTTGTAATCTTGGCCATTATCGGTACGATTATTGGAGCGATAATAGAAGACGTTGACGGCGCTGGTGGCTTTTTGACCGGCGTAGGTATCGTCTATCTTAGTTTCCTTATCAGCATCCTAACGGTGATTGTGGGGGAGCGATGGTCGATGACATCGGCCGCGCGTTCACTGGTTATCGCTTATGTGGTGAAAGTAGTTATCTTTACGCTGCTGTTGATTCTCGCTCCCGTACCCGATGGTTTCAGGAACGGCTGGATGATGGTAGCGGCCCTTATCGCGATTCTTCTGCAGCTAGGGCTTGAAGCGTACGTCATCACCAAGCAACGACTGCTGTACTTTGACGCAACTGACTGAAGGAAAGTGAGCGGCTGTTGAAAGAAGATAAGGACACCTGGTATAGCCAGGATAAGAAGCTTCGCTCAACCGGCGAATTGGTTGCCGGAGGGGGTACTGCTGGTGCCTTTATGACGCTTCTCTATGTCATTATCGGCATAGCGGTCTGGGGTTTGGTAGGCTATGGCTTGGACCACTTGCTCGGAGCCTCTTGGATTCGGTGGGTAGGAGTTCTCATTGGCGCCTTTGGCGGTGTCTATTTGATTTTCCTCCACATGCGACAGACGCACCAGAAATAAATATCTCTTTTCAATAAGAGACCACACATACTTTTGATTCTTTGAACACCTATGAGGTTGCGCAAGCGGCCAACAAGTAGCAAGAAAGGACTTGCCTTGATTTCAAACGGGCTAGTTGTTGCAGCTGGAGAACAGCAGGGCTATCAAGCTCCCACGATTGATGATATGCACCTACCTGCAATCTTCGAGATCGGCTCGTTTGCTTTTGGCAAGCAGATGCTCTTGGTGATGCTGTCGGTGGTAATTGTGGCAGGCTTCTTTATGTATGCCGCTCGCAAGCGTGCCATGGTTCCTTCCCGCACCCAGTTCATTGGCGAAATGGGTTACGGTATGGCACGCAACAGTCTGGGGAAAGAGATTATCGGTGCTCACGCCTATAAGCCCTTCGTGCCGTTGCTCTTTACAGCCTTCTTCTTCATCCTGGTCAACAACCTTTACGGTTCCATTCCGCTGATTCAGCTACCCACCATGTCATACGTTGGCTCAGCCTACGCGCTGGCGATCATTGCTTATGTGACCTGGGTTGGTGTTGGTATTAAGCGAAAGGGTCTGGGTACTTTCTTCAAGGACATGACTATGCCCTCCGGTGTTCCTCCGGTCATCTATGTCATCCTCATTCCCATTGAGTTCATGTCCAACATGCTCATCCGCCCGGCCACCCATGCTCTTCGTCTCTTCGCCACTATGTTCGGTGGTCACTTGGCGATTATGGTTGCCGCCTCACTGACCCAGTACCTCATCATGGAGGCAGGCGGCTTCGCTGCATTGGCATCGGTTGGTTCTGGTGCCCTGGGCATCTTCCTCTTCTTCCTGGAGCTGATGATTCAGTGCATCCAGGCCTACGTCTTCACCCTGCTCCTCGCGGTTTATCTGCAGGGCTCGGTTTCAGAAGGCCACTAAAGATTTTCTCTGCTGCTCACCGTAGTAGATGAATACAGCGACCCGTGCAAACGGGTAGTTATCCAAATAAATACTCTGCCCACACAACACCCACGTGGGCTCTGTGAAAGGAAAAACCATGGAAGGTTCACTTACCGCAATCGGCTACGGTCTATCAGCTATCGGCGGCGGCATCGGCGTAGGTCTGATCTTCGCTGCTTATATGACCAGCGTTGCCCGTCAGCCCGAGTCACAGAAGGCCCTGCAGCCCATGCTGTTCCTGGGCTTCGCTCTGGTAGAAGCACTGGCAATTCTTGGTCTGGTCCTGGCATTCATTATGTAATGTTCGACTGATGTCGAACCTACTTGACCAATCTATAGAACAGGAAAAACCCCTATGTCTTTTCTAATGGCTGCGGAAGAGGGCGCTAATCCTCTCATCCCCAACATTTGGGAAATCGCCATTACCGCCATTGGGTTCCTGATCCTCCTCTTCATCGTTACCAAGTACGTCGTCCCGGCATTCGAAAAGATTTACCAGGACCGTAAGGAAGCAATCGAAGGCGGTCTTGCTAAGGCTGAAAAGGCCCAGGCAGAAGCAGCAGCAGCACGCGAAGAGTACGGTCAGCAGCTTGAAAGCGCTCGACTTGAGGCTCAGAAAATTCGTGAAGAGGCCCGTGCCGAAGGTGACAGCATCATCGCTGAAGCCAAGGAACGTGCATCGGTTGAGGCCGCTCGCATCACCGAGAACGCACAGAAGACTATTGCCGCTGAACGTGCATCTGCACAGGCTTCACTTCGCACCGAAGTTGGAACCCTTGCGACTGCACTAGCTGGCAAGATTGTTGGCGAGTCACTCGCTGACGATCAGCGTTCATCACGTGTGGTCGACCGTTTTCTTGCTGATCTCGATGCACAGCAGCAGGCAGGTGCTACTCGCTAATGTCAGCAGTATCAACTGAATCACTGAACAAGGTGGAACAGGTTCTGGCAGATAATACTGCCTCTAACCCCAACCACCTCGCAGCAGAGCTTTTCGCTGTCGTCGATCTTATCGATGGCAACGGTGGCTTGAGGCGAGGTCTAACCGATCCTTCTCGCGAAGCGGAACAGCGCGCCGGCATTGCCCGCGCAGTTTTGAGCGGCAAGATTTCTGAAGGCGCTCTTAACGTCGTTTCTGCAGCTGCAGAGGCACGCTGGAGCTTCGAGCGAGACCTGGCAGATGCTCTTGAAAAAACTGCCGTGACCGCGATTGCGATGTCAGCTGAGCAGCGCGGCGGTGCAGATGCACTGGACGCAGTCGTCAACGAACTGTTGACCTTTGTCAATACCGTTAGTAGCTCAGCGGAGGCTCAGTCAGCGCTAGCTGACAGTAGGGCAAGCAAAGAAGCACTCAAGAAGCTCGCCGTTAAACTTGGTGGTCAGGTTACCACTGAAGAGGGCAAGCTTCTGCTCGAACGAGTTGGCTCAGCGACTCGCGGTAGCACCGCAGTTCGCCTGGCTAATGAGTTTGTTGAAATCATCGTCAAGCGTCAAAACCGTTGGATTGCACGAGTAACTGCCGCTAAGGCACTCTCAGCTGAGCAGATCGCTAAGTTGCAGGGGTCACTCAACACAACCTACGGTAAGGACCTAAAGCTCGATATCACTGTCGATCCTTCGGTTCTGGGCGGTCTGCGTGTTCAGGTAGGGGACGAGGTCATTGATGGCACTCTTTCAACCCGCCTAGCAAATCTCAGCCGATCCTTCGCATAGGCAGTGTGACAAACCGTTTACGACGGTGATTTAGAAGATACATAAGGCAGTAGCGAGTTCCCGTTCATCCACTGGTGGCGGGCGGGAACCTACGTCTTGCAAGTTTAGATGGATGCACCCGTTCGGTGCAGACCATCAACCAATTAGGAGAGCAGGGACATAAGATGGCCGATTTGACCATCAATGCCGACGATGTCCGTAACGCGCTGAACGAATTCGCAGCGTCTTACGAACCCGGCAATGCAGAGCGCGTAGAGGTGGGTCGTGTTGCATCAGCATCCGACGGCATCGCACGCGTCGAGGGTCTTCCCTCAGTAATGGCTAATGAGCTTCTTCGCTTCGAAGATGGCACCCTTGGCCTGGCACAGAACCTTGATACCCGCGACATCGGTGCAATCGTCCTGGGCGACTTCACCGGCATCGAAGAAGGCCAAGAAGTTCACCGCACCGGTGAAGTTCTGTCCGTACCCGTAGGCGACGCCTACCTGGGTCGTGTCGTTGACCCCCTGGGCAACCCCATTGATGGCCTGGGCGAGATTGAAGCTGAAGGCCGCCGTGCCCTAGAACTTCAGGCACCTGGCGTTACTGCGCGTAAGTCAGTGCACGAGCCCCTCCAGACCGGTCTCAAGGCTATCGACGCCATGATTCCCATTGGTCGTGGACAGCGTCAGCTCATCATTGGTGACCGCCAGACCGGTAAAACTGCTATTGCAGTTGATACCATTCTGAACCAGAAGGATAACTGGGAAACCGGTGACCCCAACAAGCAGGTTCGTTGCGTTTACGTAGCAATCGGTCAGAAGGCTTCGACCATCGCGGCCGTCCGTGAAACTCTGAAGCAGAAGGGCGCGCTGGACTACACCACCATCGTCGCTTCCCCTGCATCAGATGCAGCAGGCTTCAAGTACTTGGCACCATACACTGGTAGCGCCATCGGCCAGCACTGGATGTACGGCGGCAAGCACGTTCTCATCATCTTTGATGATCTCTCAAAGCAGGCAGAAGCTTACCGTGCGGTTTCACTTCTGCTCCGCCGCCCGCCGGGCCGCGAGGCCTACCCCGGCGACGTCTTCTACCTCCACTCACGTCTGCTCGAGCGCTGTGCAAAGCTCTCAGATGAGCTGGGCGCAGGTTCCATGACCGGCTTCCCGATCATCGAAACCAAGGCTAACGACGTTTCAGCCTTCATTCCCACCAACGTCATCTCCATCACTGACGGCCAGATCTTCTTGCAGTCAGACCTGTTCAACGCTAACCAGCGTCCCGCAGTCGACGTAGGTATCTCTGTTTCCCGTGTGGGTGGCGCAGCACAGACCAAGGCAATGAAGAAGGTCTCCGGTACCCTCAAGCTTGACCTTGCTCAGTACCGCGCAATGGAAGCATTCGCTATGTTTGCATCCGACCTGGACGACGCCTCAAAGGCTCAGTTGACCCGCGGTGCTCGCCTAACGGAACTGCTGCGTCAGCCCCAGTACACTCCTTACGCGGTTGAAGATCAGGTTGTTTCCATCTGGGCTGGCACCAATGGCTACCTGGACGATGTAGAAGTTTCTGACGTCCTGCGCTTTGAAACAGAATTCCTGGATCACTTGCGCCGTTCAACCTCCGTTCTGCAGGACATTGCAGCTAGCGGCAAGCTTGAAGACGAAACCGTCAACGCTCTGAAGACTGCCATCGCAGACTTCAAGACCGGTTTCCGTTCAGAGGGCTCAAGCCACCTGGTTGAGGCTGGTCACGAGGAGCACAAGCCACTCGTAGACGGTGACGTCTCACAGGAAACCATCGGTTAGCGATTTACCCGAGTTTTGTTGGTGCTCATCTCTTCTATGAGCTGAGCACCATCGAAGCACGGAACGAAAGGAATCTATATGGGAGCCCAGATTAGGGTTTACCGCCAAAAGATTACTTCAACATCGTCTATGAAGAAAATCTTCAAGGCGATGGAGATGATCGCGACCTCACGTATCAGCAAAGCGCGTAAGAGCTCAGAGGCGGCAAGCCCCTACGCTAACGCGCTGACCAAGGCTGTCACCGCCATTGCTGCCCAGCATCACATTGAGCACCCGCTACTTGCATCTGGCAGCAAAGGTACTAGTGGCCGTTCAGCGGTACTGGTTCTGACCAGCGACCGCGGTCTTGCTGGCTCCTACTCATCCTCCGTCCTTAAAAAAACTGAGGGGCTCATTGAGAAGCTCCGCGGTGAAGGGCGCGAGGTCAAGCTCTACCTCATGGGGCGAAAGGCAAAGTCCTACTTTGACTTCCGTGAACGTGAGTACGAGCAGGCGTGGGAAGGCAACACCGATAACCCCAACGTGGAGATGGCTGTAGCTGCCCGCGATGCCATTCTTTCAGCCTTTGAAAGCGGCGAAGTAGATGACCTTCATATTGTCTACACCGAGTTCGTTTCAATGGTGACCCAGGAAACCCGCGTTCTGCGCCTGCTACCCATCGTGGTCGCTGACGCTCGCGCTCTGGGGGAAGAAATTGTTCCCGGTGAACGCCTTGAGAACGATCAGTTCGAACAGAATTCAGTCTTTGAATTCGAACCGAACCCTCAGGAAGTACTCGATGAACTTCTGCCCCGTTACGTCGCTTCTCGAATTTACGCTTGCCTCCTTGAGGCCGCAGCGTCTGAACTTGCTTCACGCCAGCGGGCGATGAAGTCCGCAGGTGACAACGCTGACGAACTCATCAAGAAGTACACTCGCCTGATGAACAACGCTCGCCAGGCTGAGATTACTCAGGAACTGAGCGAAATTGTTGGCGGCGCGGACGCACTCGCCTCCTAAACTTCGAAGACAACTTTTCCACGCTCTACACAAGTAAGTGAGAACAATGACTGCAACTCTGAACGAATCGGCTGCACAGCCGACTCAGGGCGCAACCGGTCGTATTGCTCGCGTTATCGGCCCCGTCGTCGACGTTGAGTTCCCTGCCGGCCAGGTACCTGACATTTACAACGCGCTGACCGCTGACCTTACCCTCAACGGCACCACCCGCAAAATCACCTTTGAGACTGCTCAGCACCTCGGTGATTCGCTGGTACGCGCAATTTCACTCCAGCAGACTGACGGCCTCGTGCGCGGTCAGGCTGTAGTGGATACCGGTGCTCCTATCTCCGTCCCCGTGGGCGACGGCGTCAAGGGCCACATCTTCAACGTTCTGGGCGAGGCCCTGGACGTATCCAATGACGAAATCAAGGCTGACACCTACTGGCCTATCCACCGTTCCGCTCCCAACTTCGCTGACCTTGAAGGTTCAACCGAAATGCTGGAGACCGGAATTAAGTCCATCGACCTTCTGACCCCCTACATTAAGGGCGGTAAGATTGGTCTGTTCGGTGGCGCCGGTGTTGGCAAGACCGTTCTGATCCAGGAAATGATTACCCGTGTTGCCCGAAACTTCGGTGGTACCTCAGTGTTCACCGGTGTTGGCGAGCGTACCCGCGAAGGTAACGACCTCTGGGTTGAAATGGAAGAGGCAGGCGTCCTCAAAGACACCGCCCTCGTATTCGGCCAGATGGACGAACCCCCTGGAACTCGTCTGCGCGTAGCACTGACCGGTCTGACCATGGCGGAGTACTTCCGCGATGTTCAGAACCAGGACGTTCTGCTCTTCGTTGATAATATCTTCCGTTTCACCCAGGCAGGTTCAGAAGTTTCAACCCTTCTAGGTCGTATGCCTTCTGCGGTGGGCTACCAGCCCAACCTGGCAGATGAAATGGGTCTGCTGCAGGAACGCATTACCTCAACTCGTGGTCACTCCATTACCTCGATGCAGGCTATCTACGTTCCCGCGGATGACTACACTGACCCCGCACCCGCGACCACCTTCGCGCACCTCGATGCGACCACTGAGCTCTCACGTGAAATTGCTTCACGCGGTCTCTACCCCGCAATCGATCCGCTGAGCTCGACCTCACGTATTCTGGACCCCCAGTACATTGGCCAGGATCACTACGACACCGCGATTCAGGTCAAGGCAATTCTTCAGGAAAACAAGGAACTCCAGGACATCATCGCGATTCTTGGTGTGGACGAACTTTCCGAAGAGCAGAAGGTCGTTGTTTCCCGTGCCCGCCGTATCGAGCAGTTCCTCTCACAGAACACCTACACTGCTAAGCAGTTCACCGGTGTTGAGGGTTCAACCGTTTCGGTGAAGGAAACCATCGAATCATTCCAGATGATCTGCCGCGGCGATGTAGACCACATCCCCGAGCAGGCCTTCTACAATATCGGTGGTATGGACGACGTGATGCGCCGTTACGAGGAACTCAAGGCACAGTCTGGAGCCAAGTAATCATGGCACTCAAAGTAGAAGTCGTTTCACGCGAATCGGTCGTGTGGGCTGGCGAAGCGAAGTACCTGCGTGCTCGTACCGTCAACGGTGACATCGGTATCATGCCCGGTCACATCCCCACCATGGCTCTCCTAGCTGAAGACGGCGAACTTCTTATCGAGTCGGTTACCGGCGAGAAGAAGGTGACCCGCCTGCACGAAGGTTTCTTGACCGTTTCAAATGATCGAGTCACCATCGCAGCTAAGCGCGCGACCATTTAGGTTGCACAAAAGCCGGGCCTCCCCACGCATGTGGGGAAGCCCGGCTTTTGTTTTTAATGCCATCAAAGCAAAAAGCTTTATGAAGGGTGAGCTAAATATAACCCAGTCCCTAAAAGAGGCGGGACTCCACATCATCCACCCCGCGCATGGCGTCATAGTCAAGGGATACGCAGCGAATGCCCCTGTCCTCAGCCAGCGTGCGCGCCTGAGGCTTAATACGCTGCGCAGCAAAGACGCCCTGTACCGGAGCCAGCAGAGGGTCACGATTAAGAAGTTCAAGGTAGCGAGTTAGCTGCTCAACACCGTCAATATCGCCCACACGCTTGAGCTCAACAGCAACCGAAACTCCCGAGGCGTCTTTAGCGAGGATATCCACGGGACCAATAGCGGTGGGGTACTCGCGGCGAACCATGCGGTAGCCCGCGCCTAAAAGCTCAATCTGATCAGATAGCAGGCGCTGGAGGTCAGCTTCAACGCCGTCTTTAATGAGCCCGGGGTCAATGCCAAGATCATGGCTCATTTCGTTGATCTTCTCGAAAACTCTAATGACCAAGCGGTCATCGGTTTTAGCCGCCTGCACCGTCCAGAGCTCACAGACATCGCTGTCCAGCTCATCGGCTAAGGAGGTGCTGTCTATTTCAGCTCGGTCGGCAATGTGCAGGCGAGCTGGTGGGCTCATCCAGTTCAGGGGTTTGTAGGAACCGCCATCCGAGTGAATAAGCACTGACCCGTCATTCTTGACCACCAACAGGCGGGTGGCGCGGGGCAGATGAGCAGAGAGTCTACCCATATAGTCAACAGAACAATCAGCAAATACTAAACGCACCGTACCACTCTAGCACCCAGGTTTAGGCCTTCAGCCTACTGGCCCACAATCCGTGAGAAAATGGTGAGCATGCCTCGTAAAGCCCACCACGCATCCCGCAAAAATAATTCTGGTCCTGTTCCCAACAAATGGCAGAAAGCTCGCCCCCAGGGGCGGGACATCTCACGCATTTTAGACCCTGCACCCTATATCGAGAGGGCAGGGGATGGAGAGTGGTTCGTTCAGCACATTCCTTCGTTCAACGCTGTCAAGACCTACAAGTGCCCCGAATGCGAACGTTCCATTACCCCCGGTACCGCTCACCTGGTGGTCTGGCAGCAAGATCACATGTTTGGTAAACAAAGAGCCATCGAAGAGCGGCGCCACTGGCATAAACACTGCTGGGAGACGCGCAGACTCTGGTAGGAACTCTTCCTTCTGTAGATCTAGAGGGTGTCTTGGCGGGGGATGAGCACTTCGCGGAGCAAGATGAGTAAGGACGCGGCAACGGGGATAGCGATAATGGCGCCGAGTACACCCCAGAGGGCGGCACCGGCTGCCACAGCGATGACGGCCACCCCACCCGGCACAGCTACGGCTTTGCTCATAATTCGCGGAGAAATAAAGTATGCCTCGATCTGTAAATAGACCAGGTAGGGGATCAAAAAGAAGAGGGCAGTCTGCCAGCTTTCTAGAAGAGCTACTAGGGATACAAGGGCGGCGGCACTCACCCCACCCACCAGGGGAATGAAGGCAAGGATAAGCACAAAGAGCATGAGTAACTGGGGGAAGGGCACTCCCACTAGAAGCATCACTACTAGGGCGAAGGATGCATTACAGGCCGCTACCACCGCCTGACCTGAGACGTACTGGCCAACCGAGCTGGTAATTTTATCTGTGAGGTATGTCACTCTTTCTCTTTTGGATGCAGGAGCTAAACGAACTCCCCAGGCCTTGATCGTGGGCAGCGACGCCAGGACGTAGCCCGATAAAAAGAGAACAATGATAGTGCCGGTGAGAAATTCTGCCAGAGTGGAACCTGCGTTAATGAGCGAATTAAAAAAGCTACTCATTACTGAAGAATCAGCTGTGATATCGGCAAAGAACTTATCGACCTCAGCATCGACTGCTGTGCGAATGTTATAGCGGCTATCGAGCCCTTCAAAGAATTCTGAGTTGAGGAAGCTTTCGAACTGTTGTGGGAAGCCGTTGATGAAGGTAATAGCCTGGCGGGCGATTACCGGTATGACCCAGAAGATGATAGCTGAAAGGAAGGCTGTAAAGGCAAGGAAGACGGTGGCTACACCGAAGCCCCGGGGGATCCCGAGCTTTTCTAGCTTTCTCACCATGGGGTCAAGGCCCAAGCCAATAAAGACGGCTCCTGTTAGCCAGCCCGCTAGAGCCCCAACGTTGATCATCAGGTAGTAGCATAGCAAGGCAAAGCCCACTCCCACTGTCACCATAAACCCAAAGTAGATGGGGTTGGTGATGTGCCGAGCTTTGCCACCTGGAACACGAGCTGATTTTGACCAACGGGGTTGCTCACCGGTGCCGAGATCTTCAGTTTCTACCGTTGCGGGCTCATCGGGTAGCACAAAGCGGTGACGGGGGAGAGCCCCTGGAATCGTTGGGAGCGTGAACCATTCTTGCTGTGCTTCAGCACCCGAACCAGATATTGAAAAATTACTCTTCGGTGATGTCTGGGAAGAAGCTCTGCGATTTAAAAAGCGCAAAGGGCGGGGACGCGGAATTTTTGGCATGGGCTATTTTCGTAACTGGTGAAGCTGGTTTCTACCACTGTATACCTGATTCAGCCTTAGGCTAGAAAAAACTCGCTGGGGTGGGCATACCCTGATTTGTTTGGCACCATGGAGTACAGAATCTAGCTTTAATCAGGAGACCACCATGAGCACCGCTAACAACGAATTTTCTGCAGAACACCTTCCCGCCTCTGTGCGTAATGCCCCGGAATTAGGTGTTTCTCTACAAGATCAGAACGGCTCGCTAGCTCCTTCTGAAGCACCAGCAGCGGGAGAACCCAGCTGGCGCGTGGATGTAACGGACGCTGAGAGCTTCCAGCAGTTGGTACAGCTTTCCAATCAGGGTGCCGTTATTTTTGCCCTGTGGGCACCGCACTCACCAGCATCGGTCTCGATGCTAGAACAGGCAGAGGCACTCGTTAATTCTGCGGGTGGCAATCTTCTGCTGGCAGCTGTAGATATCACCAAAGCACCCGAAATTGGGCAGGCTTTTCAAATTCAGGGTGTGCCAGCGGCGGTAGCAATCATTGGTGGTCGCCCAGCCCCGCTTTTCAATGGCCCTATTGATGCTGAGGCGCTGACGGACGTCCTGGGGCAGGTGCTTCAATTGGCTGCCCAACAGGGTCTCCGTGGGGGGTTTGAGCCGGTGGTATCTGAAGAGGAAATGCCCCTGCCGCCTCTGCATGCGGAGGCAATTGATGCCCTTGACCGAGGGGATTATGCCGCTGCTACCTCAGCCTACACCCGTGCACTTAACGAGAACCCCGCAGACTCTGATGCCAAGATTGGTCTAGCTCAGGTGCATCTCCTGGAACGCGTAGCTGGGCTGAGTCTCGCGGATGAGCGTGAGAAGGCTGCTGCTGATCCCACTGATGTGCAGGCGCATCTCAATGTGGCTGATCTCGATATAGCCGGTGGGCATGTTGAGGACGCTTTTGCGCGCTTGTTGCGCCTTTTTAAAGCTGTTGATACTGAGGCTAAAACTTCGGTGCGCGAACGTTTGCTGGAGTTGTTTACGGTGGTAGGTTCCAGCGACCCCCGCGTTACTAAAGCCCGGTCAGCTCTAATGACCGCCTTGTTCTAGATTCATACGGCTATAGAATATCGATGAGCCGAAAAAACGATAATCCCCCTGACGGGGGAGGTCATCAGTGCGCTACTTCACTACTATGGAGGATATGAGTGAAGAAAACTTTCCCCACAGCGCTGTTCCAGCTCACGATGAATCGTTACAGCAACCCTCTGCACATGCCCAGGTAGCTTCGCAGATAACGGACAACATCGTAGATGCTGAGGTGGCTCCCCAGAGCCAAGGAACCCCAGCACTCGATATACGGTCCCTGGTCAAGATTTTTGACCAGAGAGCTGTCGTTGATGGAATCAACCTAACCGTTCCCCGCGGCTCGTTTTACGGGCTGGTGGGGCGCAATGGGGCGGGTAAGACCACCTCTCTCTCTATGGCTACCGGAATGCTCAAACCTACCCAGGGCCAGGTGCTCATTGGCGGGGCAGATATCTGGGCGCAGCCGCTGGACGCTAAACGTAAGGTAGGGGTGTTACCAGATAGCGTCCACCTCTTCGATAAATTGACCGGTGAGCAGTTGATCACTTTCGCCGGTCGGCTTCATGGGTTAGATCAGCAGACGGTGGCTCAGCGTACCCGTGACCTGCTAGTAGCCATGGACCTCACCGGTGCTGCAGGCCAACAGGTCGCTGACTACTCAGCCGGTATGACCAAAAAAGTGGCCCTAGCTTGCGCCATGATTCATGCACCGCAGCTGCTGGTGCTTGACGAGCCTTTTGAGGCGGTGGACCCTATTTCAGCATCGAATATTCAAGACATATTGCGAGCCTATGTGGCTGGCGGAGGTACGGTGATTATCTCCTCCCACGTCATGGATCTAGTGCAGCGTCTATGCGATCATGTTGCCATCATGGATAAGGGCCGCATTCTTGCTTCAGGCACGGTGGACGAGGTCAGAGCAGGTCAGAGCCTTGAAGAACGATTTGTTCGCCTGGTCGGTGGCAGAGTGGTGTCGGAGGGTATTTCATGGTTGCAGTCCTCCTAAAACTCAAATGGGCCAATTTCGCTGCCCTTTTCACCAGCAAAAATGTGTGGGTGATCGTCGGTGTAGCCTTCGGAGGCCTCTACGCACTGGGTGCAGCCTTTGGGTTGGGGGCTTTGGGTCTCACCGTTGATAAAACTTGGTCCCTCACTTTTATGGTGCTGTTTGCTACCGTACTTTCCCTCATCTGGTGGATTGTACCTCTGGTGGCGGCGGCTGCTGACGCCACCCTAGACCCCGAGCGTCTGGCACCCTATCCCTTGACTGCCCCCCAACTTATGGGCGGTCAGTTGCTCGGAGCTTTCGTGGGAATCCCCGGAGCAGTCACCCTTATGATGAGTTTGGCCGCGGCCACGTCGCTGACCAGCACCGGCTGGTCCCTAGCCTTCTACCCGCTTTCGCTGGTGCTGGGTCTGGCGCTAGTAGTGGTGGTATCGCGCCTGATTACACAGCTTTCTATCCCAATGAGAGCCCGCCGCGGTGTCACTAATCTTCTCACCATTATTAGCTTTAGCATTTTGGTCATGCTGGGCCCCATCATGATGGGTGCAGTCACCGGGCTCTATTCAATGATTGACCGGCTACCCACTGTGGTTTCCTCCCTGCAATGGACACCTTTTGCGGCCCCCTGGGCGGTGGCTGTTCATGCAGGGCAGGGGCACTGGGGCACAGCCGGTTTGCTGGTACTTATTAGCTTGGTCTACCTGGCTCTCGCCTGGGCGATGTGGCGGCGCGCAATGGAAAAGACCATGGCTAACGTCGGAGCATTAACCCCCCATAAGGCCGCTACCATCTCAGAGGCGGGCAAGCTTGGTTTACTAGGGCTCTTCCCCGACAAGCCCAGATGGGCTATTACAGCTCGTGTTCTCCATATGATGTTCAAGGACACCCGGTGTAACCTCAATATTCTGATGGTGCCCCTCTTTTATACTATGTTCATTTTTATGGGCACCTCCATGCCTTCTTCAGAAACAGGCAGTAATATCTTGGGGCAGTTCTTCCTGACAGTCTTTCTACCAGCTTTCGCCGGGTATATCTTTGCCTACCTGATTTCCTATGAAAACATCGCCTTCTCCATGCATGTACTGGCACCCCTACGCGGGATTGAAGACCGACTGGGCCGACTCTATGCCATGCTCATAATTTATCTGCCCCTGATGGTCATCGGTAGCTTGATCTATGTGCTGGTCAGCCAGCAGACTGTTTACCTTGCTCCGATTATGTTGACCACGGTTGGGGTTTTCTTTGTGAGTTTGGGTGTCTCCGCGGTATCGGATATGTATTTCTCGGTTCCGGCGCCTCCACCCGGCTCCAGTCCCTGGAAAACACCTAAACAGCCCGATGGTTTTGCTAAGGCACTTGTCCGTGGTCTGATCATGTTCATCCCTATGGTCCTCTCTTTCCCCGGCGGGGCAGGGCTACTGGCCCAAGGAATCACAGGGAACCCCCTGTGGGGATGGCTCGGTGGCGGTGCCATGCTCATACTTGGCCTCATCATCTTGATCCTAGGAATCAAGCTAGGGTCTCGTCGCTTTGAGCAACATGCGGCAGATGCGCTGCAGCGTGTTGCCCGCTTCGGCTAACAGGGCTAGTAGCTCCATTACACTAGGAAGAAACCTACGAAAGGAAAGCCATGTCCTCCATTCCCGGAATCGAAGATCCCTTCCCCGAAACTCAACGAACCGGTGGCACAGCACTACTAGAACGCGAAGAAGTTCAGGACGTTGAACCAGGTGATCACGAACGTTTCTCCCACTATGTCCGCAAAGAAAAGATCATGGAATCAGCCCTCACCGGAAAGCCGGTGAGAGCTCTGTGCGGCAAAAAGTGGACACCGGGCCGTGATCCCGAAAAATTCCCGGTCTGCCCAGAGTGCAAGGAAATTTATGAAGGCCTAGCACCGGGACAAGACGATAACTAAAACCCTACCTGTAGCAGGGGCGCTAATCCCTCATAACTACCCGTCACTCTCTTGCACTAGCGGGTGGATGGCCAGCTCCCATGCTGGCAGTGACCTTTTTCATCCCTGCCTATGCTGCTTCTATCTCTACCCCTGAGCCGATGCTACGTTTCGGTATTTTTGCACAGGTGGCTGGAGAGGACGCCGGTCAACTGATAACTCGTTAGGGCCCAGCTCAGAATTCGGAGGCACTCCTTCCACCGTGACCTACGATGGGGCGGGGCGCACTGTCGCCGCTGAACTACCAGTCATCACAGCACCTTACCGACTCAAGGCCAATGGAACTTATCGGCGTGACCAAGCCGGTAGTTTTTCTAGCCCCATTCCTCACCGAATGGGGCTAAACTTTTCTGGTGCCCCTTTGGGCACAGTGTCGTTGCGAGGGAAGGGACTCACCATGTCAGATGCACAGCCCACACTCTTTGGAGAAGGCTCAGCCCCTCTACCCCCGGCCTATCCTGACCGCGCGGCTTGGGGCACAGCGCCTAAACTGCGTGCCTGGCAGTCAGAGGCAATGACAAAATATTTTGCTGAGAACCCGCGGGACTTCATGGCGGTGGCGACCCCCGGAGCGGGTAAGACAACGTTCGCCCTCACCGTAGCAAAAGAGCTCTTCAACCGCGGCACTATCAACCGTATGACCGTGGTGGCTCCCACTGATCACCTCAAGCGCCAGTGGGCGGATGCCGCTGCGCGAGTGGGTATCTCCATTGACCCCAACTTTAAGAACTCAGACGGCACCACGGGCCGGGGCTACCAGGGCGTAGCTCTGACCTACTCCCAGGTTGCTAACAAACCCATGCTGCACAGGGCACGCACCGAAAATGGCCGCACCCTGGTCATCATGGATGAAATCCACCACGCAGGCGATGCCCTCTCCTGGGGTGACGGTCTGCGCGAGGCCTTTGAACCGGCCACCCGCCGTCTGGCCTTGACCGGTACACCCTTCCGCTCAGACACCTCAGCTATCCCTTTTGTGCAGTATGAAGAGGACAAAGAGGGCATCCGCCGCTCTACATCTGACTACTCCTACGGCTATGGCCCAGCTCTTAAAGACCACGTGGTGCGCCCGGTTATTTTCATGGCCTACTCAGGTCAGATGCGCTGGCGCACCAGCGCCGGCGAAGAAATGGCGGCCAACCTGGGGGAGGGATTCACCAAGGATGTGACCGCCCAGGCCTGGCGTACTGCCCTCAACCCTGAGGGTGAATGGATCCCTACCGTGCTCTCGGCTGCTGATAAACGTCTAACACAGGTGCGCCGCACCGTACCGGACGCCGGTGGGCTAGTCATCGCTACCGACCACGCTGACGCACGCGCCTATGCTGCCCAGCTACAGAAAATTACGGGGGAAAAGCCAGCCCTCATTCTCTCCGATGACAAAGAAGCCTCCAATAACATCGAGGCTTTCAGCGAGGGAATGGCTCGCTGGATGGTGGCGGTCCGCATGGTATCCGAAGGCGTGGACGTGCCCCGTCTAGCCGTGGGCGTCTATGCCACCTCAACCAGCACACCGCTTTTCTTTGCCCAGGCGATTGGACGTTTTGTGCGCTCGCGTAAGCGCGGTGAAACCGCCTCGGTCTTCCTGCCCTCGGTTCCCCAGCTCATGATGCTAGCTAACGAGATGGAAGCTGAACGCGATCACGCCTTGGATCGAAAAGGCGCCAATGACGAGCCAGTAGACCCGCTCAACGAGGGCCTGGATGACCACCTCATTGAAGAAGCCAACCGTGAAGAAGTAGCCTCGGATCAGCTAACGCGCGGCAGATTTGAGGCTATCGGTTCTCAGGCATCTTTCCACGGTGTACTCTTTGATGGCAGTGAATTTGCCTCCGGCGGTCTTGAAGTGGGGTCAGACGAAGAACAGGACTTCCTGGGCATACCTGGGCTACTGGACGCCGACCAGGTGGGCACTCTCCTGCGTGCACGCCAGCAGGATCATGCCTCCAGGCGTCCTGCCACCAGCGCGCCGCAGGTGGTGGACCACCGTCAGCTCAAGGACCTGCGTAACCAGCTCTCTAAGAATGTTGCTGCTTGGGCTGCCCGCACCGGCAAACCCCACGGCTCCATTCATAACGAGCTGCGCCGTATTTGCGGTGGCCCTGCCGTCGCCCAGGCATCAGCCGAGCAGCTCCAAGCCCGCCTTGAAAAACTGCAGGACTGGTTCGTGGGCAGAAAATAAACGAGGGCTCACCTAGATAGTTTTCGCCCAGAAAGGGTTAAGAACAAGTAGCTCTTAACCCTTTCTGGGCGAAAATTTTTTGATACTCTGAACTGCCTACAGAACCTCGGTGACCGTCACACCGGCATCCTCTAATTCATCAACGGCGTCGTCCTGGCCCTCTTCAGAGACCGGGGCGGTGAGATCCAGGAGCACTCGTGTCTCGTAGCCAGCGTCCACAGCATCGAGGGCAGTTGCCTTGACGCAGAAATCGGTGGCGATGCCCACCACGTCAACATCGGTGATTTCGTGTTCCTGTAACCAGTCATCCAGAGAAAGCTTGGGGGTTTCATCCTCAACTGCTGCTCCGGCCTCGCGTTCACCGGTCATGACCGAGTTCTCGGGTGCCAGTAACCCTTCAAACCCAGAGTAAGCGGCCTCAAAGGCACCCTTACGGAAGAAAGCTTCGATGTAGTCGGTATCCAAATTTTCGTGGGTATCAGCGCCACGGCTCTCGGCTACACAGTGACGAGGCCAAGAAGTCTTGTAATCCGGGGTGTCAGAGAAGTGGTCGCCCGGGTTCACATGCCAGTCTAGGGTAGCCACGATTGCCTCGTAATCACCATGACGGGTTTCTATATACTCGCTAATCAGCGCAGCAACTTCGGCGCCGCGCTCGGTGGCCAAACTACCACCTTCACAAAAGTCGTTCTGAACATCAACAATAATGAGTGCTTTAGGCATGGGTGCTCCTTACGCCAGAGAATGAATCTACTAGTTTAGCTGTTCACAAATTCGGTGGGAATCACGGGGTCGCCGGGTGAAAGGCGGGTTGCGGCAACAGGCAACTCAGTGAGGGAACGGGCATGACGTTCAGAGGCTCTGCGCACCCCTTCGGCGCCGGTGAAACCCGGTTGAACAGCGCCGTCCACCACCAGGTCAACCATGAGATTGCGGTCGTTAGAGTCAGCCGGGGCAGTGATATCGACCCCAATGACCTCAGCCGTTGCCCTGCCTTTAGCGTTGAGCCTGCGGACCGCGCTCTTCTGACCACCGATAGAGGCTTTACCCGAGGATGCTTTAGCCACGGGCTCCATAACACCTTCGCTGTTTTCACGCAGTACTACCTTATAGACCATAGACGAGGTGGGAACACCTGAGCCGGTGACCAGTTTGGTGCCCACGCCGTAGGAATTGACGGGCGCAGCAGCCAGTGAAGCAATGGCGTACTCATCGAGATCGCTGGTCACGGTAATCTTGGTACCGGTGTTTCCCAGCGAATCCAGTAGCTCTCG
Source organism: Rothia sp. LK2492 (assembly GCF_040946345.1). NCBI lineage: Bacteria > Bacillati > Actinomycetota > Actinomycetes > Micrococcales > Micrococcaceae > Rothia > Rothia sp. LK2492. The sequence goes on from NZ_JAYWLX010000003.1 coordinate 161,787, forward strand.
CACGTACTGAGCTTGTGCCACCAGGTCACCGGAGTCCAGGCGAACGCCGCCCAGCTCCGGGCCAGCTAGCTCAACGGCAAGGCGCACAGCCTTTTCAACGTCGTAGGTATCGACGAGCAAGGTAGTGTCCTTGCCCAGGGATTCGAGCTGAGCTTCGAATGCTTCGCGCTCAGAATCGTGCAGCAGGGTGAAAGAGTGAGCGCTGGTGCCGATGGTGTGCAGGCCATAACGCCGGCCAGCTTCAAGGTTAGAGGTGCCAGCGAACCCGGTGATGACGGCGGCGCGGGCAGCTGCTACGGCTGCTTCTTCGTGGGCTCGGCGGGAGCCCATCTCAAGGCAGGGCCGGGTGCCAGCGGCAACGCTCATGCGGGAAGCCGCAGTTGCGACAGCTGAGTCGTAGTTGAAGATGGAGAGAATGAAGGTTTCTAGAATGCAGGCCTCGGCAAAGGTCGCTTCAACCTGCAAAACGGGGGAGTGGGGGAAGAAAATCTCACCCTCAGCGTAGCCTCGGATAGTGCCGGTAAAACGGAAATTTCGGAGGTAGTCCAGGGTCTGCTTGTTCACCACTTTACGGTCAGCAAGAAAATCGATTTCATCGGAGGTGAAGCGGAAGTCGTGCAGCCCTTCTAGGAACCTGCCGGTGCCCGCCAGCACACCGTAGCGGCGCCCGCCAGAGAGCCTGCGGGTAAAGACCTCGAAGACGGTCTTGCGGTGGGCGGCACCTGATGCCAGGGCAGCCTGCAGCATCGTCAGCTCGTAGTGGTCTGTGAAAAGTGCAGTTGAAGAAGTCACGGGCACAAGTTTACCCCCGCCCGGTTCAATCCGTTAGCTGGACCTAGCCGAGCCCTATGATAGATAGGGTTAGTCAGCAACTAATCCATCATAACTTGCCCCCAAGGGAGTGCCTCCGCGAGATGTCCAATCACTATCAGCCGGTTTTATCAACCGCCGGTACTGAAATCCTGCCTGACCTTGATCAGCTTCTTGATGCTGATATCTTCACCGCCCCCGATGTGCCTTGGCACGTGCTGGTGTGGAATGACCCGGTCAATTTGATGAGCTACGTGAGTTACGTCTTCCGCTCCCATTTTGGCTATGACCGTGCCAAGGCAGAAAAACTGATGATGACAGTGCACACCGAGGGTAAAGCCACTGTATTTACCGGCAGTAAAGAAGAAGCCGAACGGCACACCTCAGCCCTGCATACTTGGGGTTTGTGGGCAACTTTTGAAAGGGCGGAAAGCTAATGGCACAAGGCTTCAAATCAACACCCAGAGGCTATACCGCCCGCTTCACACCTGAAGAGGTGCAGGTTCTCACCCAGCTCTTTGAAGACGTTGCCCTTACGCTCGAGCCCGATGAAGACGCTGCGACAGACCCGCTTGCTGACCTGGTGGGCATCTCTGAAAACGCCCAGATTCCTACGGACCCTGCCCTGGCCCGTATGTTACCCGTAGCCAGCGATGACCCCGAGATAGCCGATGAGTTCCGCCGTTTTACAGAGCTTTCACTGCGCCGGGGCAAAATAGCTAACCTCCACATGGCAGCTATGGACGCCCGGAGCGTCGACCTAGCGTTGGACGCCGCACACGCCCGTGCCTGGGCAACCGCTCTCAACGATGTACGTCTGACCCTGGCCACCCGGCTTGAATTGAAGACCGAAAAAGACGCCGCTCGAATCAGTCAGATGACCGAGTGGAAGGATGTGGAAACCACTGACCAGTACATGGCCCTGCTCTATAACTTCATTACCTGGCTACAGGACTCCCTCATGGAAGCTATGCTCAGCCAGCTCGATGATTAGCAGGTAGGGCCCTTCCGGCTTCACCCGCCTACCTACCCTTTTTATGGCAAATCTACGCTTATATGACGGGCTAGAGGCGGCCTGGGCGTGATAGTCCACTCAAAAGCGTGTAGGTGAGACCGCCAACCTATTGTTCTCTCTCATTTTTAGCTAATGTCAGGTCACGATGAACGATTCATTCTCAACCCTTCAAACTCCCTGGGGAACTCAGGTGCTAGCAGAGCCTCACGCTAGCGCCCCTATCGGTGTGTTCGATTCCGGGGTGGGGGGCTTAACGGTGGCTCGAGCCATTATGGATCAGCTGCCCCACGAGTCGGTCATCTATGTGGGGGATACCGCCCACGGCCCCTACGGCCCTCTAACGATCGCCCAGGTACGAGCCCATGCGCTGCGTATTATGGATGAGCTGGTCGACTCCGGGGTCAAGCTGCTCGTCATCGCCTGCAATACTGCTTCTGCCGCCGTCCTCAGGGACGCTCGTGAACGCTACACTCGCAAGTACGGCATACAGGTGGTTGAAGTGATTCAGCCAGCTGCCCGCCGTGCCGTAGCAGCTACCCGCAACCGAAAAATCGGAGTTATCGCCACCGAAGCAACCGTGACATCACGGGCGTACGAAGACACTTTTTCTGTCATGAGTGACCTTGAAATTCATTCGGTAGCCTGTCCCCGTTTTGTTGAGTTTGTTGAGCGGGGGATTACCTCGGGGCCAGAACTACTCAAAACCGCAGAGACCTACCTGCAACCGCTGAAGGACGCCGGTATAGACACCCTAGTTCTGGGCTGCACCCACTACCCCCTGCTGACCGGCGTTATCTCCTACATCATGGGAGATGGGGTTACCCTGGTTTCTTCGTCTGAAGAATCAGCTAAGGATGTCTACAAGGCGCTCTTGAAAGCCGGGCTAGAACGCCCCACCGACTTGCCGGCATCCCACGAATTTCTTGCCACCGGCGAAACTGACACCTTTGAACATCTTGCCCGGCGCTTCCTGGGCCCAGAGGTAGCCAGGGTTAGCCATACCGAATCGGTCGCTGAGCGCTTTCCCACCGGTTCGCTGTCCATCGTGCCGCCGGCCCTCCCAACTTCTACCATATCGATCGACAATAACCTCGATCGCACCGCTGACTAGAAAGACCGACTTATGCGTTTGACTGTTATTGGTTGCACCGGCTCCTTCCCGGGGCCCAACGCCGCAGCTAGCTGCTACATGGTCTCGGCCATTGATGACCTGGGCAAGACCTGGCGCATCATCATTGATATGGGCAACGGCGCTCTGGGCACCCTGCAGACCCACATCAACCTTGAAGATATTGACGCTATCTTGGTATCCCACCTGCACCCCGATCACTGCATTGACCTTTCGGGGCTTCACGTGGCGATTAAATGGGACCCCAAGGGCTGGTCAAAGGGACCGATTCCGCTCTACGGCCCCAGCGACATCCACCAGTACCTGGTTAACACCCACGGGTTACCCCTGGACCCCGGAATGCACACCGAATTTGAATTCCACGAGTGGGCCAACTACAAAGAAGTAAAAATTGGACCCTTTACCGTTACCCCTCACGCCGTAGTTCACCCGACCAAGGAGCCCTACGCCCTGCGTCTAGAGTGCGAGACCTCTGAGGGCAAGACCGTGCTGACCTACTCGGGAGACACCGACAGCTGCATTGGCCTGATTGAAGCCGCTAGGGGCGCTGACCTCTTCCTCTGCGAGGCAGCCTACCAGGAGGGGCGCGATGACGCCCTGCGCGGGATTCACCTAACCGGCAAGCGTGCCGGTGAAACCGCCCGAGAAGCCGGTGTGCGCAACCTCCTGCTAACTCACCTGCCGGTGTGGAACGATCCAGAGACCGCGCTCGCCGAAGCTAAAGAAGTCTTTGATGGCCCGGTCAGCGTGGCCGAAGAATCTGCCACCTACCGTGTTAACCCCCGCCGCAGCCCAGAAGAATATGCCGCGAACCCCAAAACCACCACCCTTGAAGTGGTCTCGCGGCACCGCATCAGCTAGGTCGAAACCCTGAGATAACCACTCTCAATTCTGCAAAAATCTGCAGGAGGTATAGGCTAAAGCCATGACTGATAACACGGCAATCACCATCGTTCGAGCAGACGGCCGCACCGTTGACCAGCTGCGCCCCATCACCATTACACGCGGCTGGTCCAAGAACGCTGAAGGCTCAGCGCTGATTGAATTTGGCAACACTCGCGTGCTCTGTACCGCTTCGCTCACCGAAGGCGTGCCCCGGTGGCTCAAGGGCGAAGGTAAAGGCTGGGTGACTGCCGAGTACGCCATGCTCCCCAGGGCTACTAATACCCGTAATTCCCGTGAGTCTGTCAAAGGCAAGGTGGGTGGCCGCACCCACGAAATTTCACGTCTGATTGGTCGTTCTTTGCGCGCAATCATCGACACCAAAGAACTGGGCGAAAACACCATTGTCCTGGATTGCGACGTCCTGCAGGCAGATGGTGGCACCCGCACCGCAGCTATTACCGGAGCTTATGTGGCGCTGGCAGATGCCATTAGTTGGGCTAAATCTGAGGGCATCATTCCTGCCAAAGCTCAACCGCTCATCGGCTCTGTTTCAGCTATCTCAGTGGGTATTATCGATGGCGTCCCCATGCTTGATTTACCCTACGTTGAGGATGTCCGCGCCGAGACCGACATGAACGTGGTCGTTACCGGTGACGGTAAATTTGTTGAAGTTCAGGGAACCGCTGAAGGTGCTCCCTTCGACCGCGAGGAGCTTAACTCCCTACTAGATCTGGCTTTGGTAGGAACCTACGAACTATCTGAAATCCAGCGTGAGGCTTTGAAGAACTAATGCCAGCCAAAATTGTTTTAGCAACTCATAATGCCGGCAAACTGCGGGAGTTCCGCGAGATTTTGCGCGGAACCATCGACGGGTTGGACGTTGACACAGAGGTAGTCGATGCCGGTGCGGTAGGCGCCCCTGATGTCCTAGAAGATGGCGTGAACTTTGCCGAGAATTCACTGCTCAAAGCTCGTGCCGTGGCCCAAGCAACCGGCCTGATCGCTATTGCTGATGACTCCGGGCTGGCGGTTGATGTTCTTCATGACGCCCCCGGAATTTTCAGTGCCCGCTGGTCAGGTCAACACGGTGATGACACCGCTAACCTGGAGCTTCTGCTGGCCCAGCTGGCTGATATCAAAGATGAGCACCGCGGTGCTCGCTTTATCTGCGCCGCATCATTGGCAGCCCCCGGAGGGGTTGAGGCGGTAGAACACGGCGAACTTTCTGGCACTCTCTTGCGCGAACCTCGCGGTGAGGGCGGCTTCGGCTACGACCCCATTCTTGCTCCCTCAGCCTTTACCGGTGAATATGCTGGTCTTTCCTGCGCCCAGGTGCCACCTGAAGTTAAGAACGCTATTAGCCACCGCGCTCAAGCCCTGGCGGCTTTGGTGCCTCATATCCAGGCAGCTTTAGCAGGCCACTAACGCACAGAGCAGAGAAGGTTCCCTATGGTAGCGCACCTTGCACAGCTAGAACAGATGAACAGCCTGCCGGTTATCAACGCAGTGATGACCCAGGCTGGTCTCAACATTCCAATGGACCGTTGGGACGTTCGTACCACGGGCTCTGCCCATATCGTGGTCAACATGGGTGGGCAGCTGAGCGTGCGTGTAGCCAAAACCCAGCTCACCGGCTACCTGGTAGCTCGGCGCACCGAGATTCTACGCCGCCTACCGCAAAGTCTGCCCTTCACCGTGCCCCGGCCCATCACGCGTGTCATTACCCGCGCTGGTTTTACCGCAGTAGGGCTTACCTGGATTAAGGGCGAACCCCGCGACCAGGGAGCGGCACCACCCAAGCAACTAGCCAAACTGCTCAAAGGTATTCACACCATTGACTGCCGCGGGTACGGCCCCTATCTCGATCACCAGTACGAACACTGGAGGGGTGTAGAAGAGTGGGATACCCACCTGCGCGCCAACGTCGTGCCCCAGCTGCTTACAGGGGCCCAGAAGGTTGCGCTGAGAGCAATTGACTGCGTCCTGGAGCTGCCACCGGTCGAACCTGTACTTATCCACGGTGATTTAGCTGGGCATAATATTTTGTGGAACGGAGATAAGCTGGTCGGTGTCATCGACTGGGACCACGCAACCCTAGGCGACCCTGCCGTTGATCACGCTTCGCTGGGTAATTTCTATGGCTGGGAATCTCTCTCAAAAGCACTCGATGCACCCCAGATAGCCCGCGCACAGAGGGTGGCTGGCCTCTTACCCCTGCAATCTCTTGCCTATATTATGAAAAATGGTATGGGCGGTGCCATTCAGCGACTAGCTGTTGAACGCGCCGATGAATGGTACCTTGACCACCGCAGTGAAATCCTGGGTTAGCTGACGCCTAACTGTTTCAACCAGTTCTCAAGGACGAGCTCAATCGCCGGAGCTGCATCGAGGGAAGCAAGCGTCTGCGCATCGAAAACATCCTCGGTGTAAAGAGCACCTAGCAGGGTGCCGGTCAGGGCGGCAATTGAATCAGAGTCACCGTCACAATTCACTGCCTGCGCCAAAGCTTTCCGTGTAGCGAGCGCCGGACTGGTATCACCATCGGCTATTTCCTGTTCTGCACTCAGCAGTAGGTAGGCGGCAAAACCTAAACAGCCGGGGGCTAACCAGAGGTCCCCAAAACCCTCTACTGTGCGCCCAAGCGGCATACCGGTGTCCACCGAGCTCAGCGCGGTCTGCAGAGCAGCTATGGTCAGGGCAGCATCCCCGGGTAGCGCCTGGCTCTGCTCCACCGTGCCCAGCCACTGCACGACTGCTTCTAGGGCCTGCCGAGCCGGCAAATGGAGGTCGATAGCTTCGTGGGAACCTAGCAGGTGACGCACCAGCAGAGCATAGGCGCTGGCGCTCAGAATAGCGTCGGGGTGCCCGTGGGTCAGAGCTGCAGCATGGGCAGATAGCTTAATGACGGTGGCATCATCTGCCACGGGCAGAAAACCAAAGGGCGCTGATCGGATGAGCGCCCCGGTCCCCAGGGCGTGGGGATTGACGTTCTTAGAGATGAACTGCATTTCACCGGCTGCCAGCGCCGCCAGGGTGGCTTTGCCGGGGCCTCGGGCGACGCTCATGCTGGGCTGGGCATCCAGGGGGCGGGTGAGAGCGAAAGGGGCAGTAGCGGGGTAGGGGTTACCGGTGCTACGGTACCAGCGCAGGTAGGCAAGCCAAATGCAGGCGAGCTCATCGGCTGCCTGACCGTCGTTATTCCATTCCAATACCTCGCTCAGCCCATCAAGGGTGTAGATGGTCAGCTGGGTATCATCGGAAACCACCAGGGGCTGGGCGGCAAGCGTGTCGAGAAGTTCTAAGGAGTTTTTTGCCTTGTACTGCTCAAACATCTCGGTGCGGCTGAGCATTTCAACGGGGTAGCCCAAGGCATCCCCCATTGCACACCCAAGGAGGGCGCCGCGCAGGGCAACGCGGTAGGCGGGTGAGGTAGCGGAGGGCGCGTGGAAAGCAGAGGTCATAGGCACCAGTGTAGAGCAGAGCGGGCGCGGCTCCCATTAGACTGGGCTTATGCGTATTTTGCACACCTCTGACTGGCACTTGGGCCGCACCTTTCACGGCGTCTCTTTGGACGACACCATGGCTGACCTGCTCGATGAAATGGTGCAGCTGGTGGGCGTTGAGGGGGTGGATGTGGTGCTGATTAGTGGGGACGTCTATGATCAGGCGCAGCCCCGCACCGAAACCGTGCGCCTTTTCAGCAAGACTCTGAGCTCCCTGGTGGATGCCGGGGCACAGGTTATTGCTACCAGCGGCAACCACGATTCGGCGGTTCGGCTGGGCTTTGCTTCAGATCTGTTAGCTCATAGCGGAGTGCACCTGGTGACCTCCCAGACCCAGGTGGGCCGGCCTATCTTGCTCCCGATAGAGGGGGGAGAGGTTGCTTTCTACGGCATTCCCTATCTGGAACCACGCCCACTCGCCGCTCACTGGAACACTGACATCAACCATAGCTCCGTACTCACCGAGGCTATGCGTCGGGTGACTGAAAACGTAGCAGAAGTAAAACCTCTGGCCACGGTGGTGCTGGCTCATTGTTTTGCCACAGGGGCTGACCCCTCTGATTCCGAACGTGACATTTCTGTGGGTGGGGCGCTCTCTGTTCCAGCCTCCCTTTTTGAGGCGGCAGACTACACCGCACTAGGGCATCTGCACGGGCGCCAGCGGGTTACCGATACCGTGCGCTACTCTGGCTCCCTCCTGCCCTATTCCTTCAGCGAGCAGAACCACCGCAAGGGCGCCTGGATTATTGATATCGACGAGCAGGGCACGGTCAGCGTGCAGGAGTACACCTGGCGCACCTGCCTCACGGTCAAAAAATTGCGGGGCACTTTTGAAGACATCACCGGTGGTTCTTATGAAGCCTACCGCTCTGCCTTCGTCAGCATTACCCTCACCGACGCGGTGCGCCCGGCTCGTGCTCTAGAGCAGCTTAAAGAGCACTTTGACCACGTGCTTGAACTTTTCTTTGAACCTCAAGGCGTCCAGCATACCGAGCTACACAGCTACCGCCGCACACGGGAGGCCCGGACTACCTTCGATGTTTGTCAGTCTTTTTATCAGCATGTACGGGGTCGCTCTCTAGACGAGGATGAGACCGCCTATCTGACCGAGGTTACTGAACTGGCGCGGCTGGCAGGAGCATCAGAATGAGAATCCACAGTTTAGAAATTAACGCCTACGGCCCCTTCCCCGGCACCATTAGCCTGGACTTTAATGAGCTCAACGAAGCCGGTATCTTTCTGCTCAATGGTCCTACCGGGTCGGGTAAGTCCTCCATTCTGGACGCCATCTGCTATGGCCTTTACGGTAGTACCTCATCGGGCCGAACCGACCTTAAATCCCGCTTCGCCGAGCCTGAGGCACAGCCGTGGGTCAAACTTGAGTGCTCGGTGGCGGGTAAACGTTACCGCATCTTTAGAAGCCCCGATTACCTGCGCCCAAAAAAGCGCGGAAGCGGGCTCACCCGCGAGCAGGCCAGCGTCACCATTGAGGTCTTTGATGCAAAAGTGGGTAACTGGGAAGAGGACGCCAGCGTCACCCGGCACAAGGACGCCGGGGACTTCATGTACTCGGTCATTGGGCTGACCGCACAGCAGTTTAACCAGGTGATGCTCCTGCCGCAGGGTAAGTTCCAGCAGTTCTTGGTTGCCAAATCAGCAGACCGCGAGGAACTGCTCAAAAAGCTCTTCTCCACCCGAGAATTTGAGCGCATTCAGCAAATTTTAGACGACAAAGCTAAGGGTGCCGAAGCGAAGGCAGCTGAAGCTGAGGCGGCGGTGCGCTCCCTGATAGAACGTGCCCAGCGGGCGGAGACGTCTGCCGATATTACGATGGCCCGGCAGCTTCTGGTAGGGGATATCGGAGCTACTCTGCCCGAAGCCACGTCGACGGGCGAACAACCCCTAAAACCAGACTGGCTAGAGCTCACATCAGAAGGAGCGCTGAGCCGTACCCAGCAGCTACGTGATGACGTCACCGAACTCAACCGGGCTGCTACTGACCTTACCGATACCGCGGCAGCTGAGATTGCTGAGCTGCGCCAGCAAGAAACCTCACTGGGGGAGCTACAACGGCACTGGGTCCAATACCGTGACCTACAGGCTCAGGAAGAAGAACTGGATAGACAGCGTGAACAGATAACCGAAGCTGAAGCCAGCCTTGCGCTGCATCGGCGGGCCGCCACCGTCCTGCCCATGATGACCGCCCAGGCGCGTGCTGCTGCGGCCGTGAAAGATGCTCAAGATCGCCTCGAAACAGTGACCGGTCGCCTGGAAACTGCAATTGAGAACGCCCTGGCTGGAATAGAGGTAGCTGCCCCGGAATATACGCTCCTTACCGATGTGCAAAATCTTGCTGACTATGGTGCGACCGAGGACCAGGTTGCTGAGCTCACCCGCCAGATCGAGAATCTCAACGATTTTGCTCGCAGCGACCGCCAGCTCACCTCTCTGGTGCAAGAACGGAAGCAGGCCGAGACGAAAACCGAGGGGCTGCAAAAAGCTCTGGATGCAGCCCACACTGCGGTAACAAAGCAGGAACGCAAACTCGCGGAACTCAGTGCTCGTTTCACAGTCCTAGAGAACGCCGGGTCCCAGCTGACTGCGGCTCAAGTTCAGCGTGATACCGCTGAAACTGCTGTAACTCTTGCCCGAAAGCTAGAGCAGAGTAGAAGCCGGGTCGCTGCTGCTGAAGCCGCGGCCAAGACCACCAATGAGGCTCGCCGGGCTGCAGGTGTTAGAGCTGAAAACCTTCAACAGCAACGCTTTGACCGTGCCGCTCAAACGCTGGCTAGCAATCTTGAACCCGGCCAGCCCTGCGCTGTTTGTGGGTCACGAGAACACCCTGCGCCAGCTACTTTCACAGAGGAAGTCCCGGCTATCTCAGCTGAAGAGGTGAAGGATGCATTAGCTACCCGAGACCAAGCTGAGGCAAAGGCTGAAGCGGCCCTCCTGGAACTCACCTCAGCCGAGACCAGCGTGGCTGAGCTGATTGCTGCCGGTGCCAGCGACCTAAATTCTGCTCTCATCCAGCTTCAGCAGGCTCAAGAGTCTCTTACCGAGAAACAGAGAAATATGCAACGTAGAAGCGAACTCGCACAAGAGCGTGCTGCAGCTGAAGCGGATCACGAGCGACTAAAGGCAAAAGAGAATTCCTGTGCGACAGCTATGGCCCACCATCGCACCCTGCTGAACAACCTGGCCGAACGGATTGAAAAAGATGAGGCCGGGCTTGAAGTGCACCGGCAAACAACCGGGTTCATGCAGCGCGCTACAGCTTTGAATCAGGTAGCACAAAACCTGGTTTCTGCTCTCAGCACCCAACAAGAGGCTCAAAGACTAAAAAAAGCTCACATCAGGGCTGAAGAAGAACTAGCCCAGGTGGTACAGAACAGCGGTTTTTCTAGCGGTGCAGAAGCTGTGGAGGCCCACCTACCGAGCGAACGGGAAAGAGCTCTCACCATGCTGATCCAAACCCACCAGCAAAAAAGATTTACCCTTGATGGGCTTCTGGCGAGCAGCGCAATGACTGGTATCGCTGCTCGCGTCCAGCGGGGTGAAGAATCCCCCACGCCTCAGGCCCTGCAGGAGGTGATTCAGTTGCGTCAGAGCCGAGAGCGAGCGCGTGATACCTACCTCCGTACAGGAGTACGCCTCAGCGCAGCCTACCAAGAGCTCACCAGTATCGTCACAGAGCTCACCACCAGCCTCGGCTATAACCAGGAACTGTTAGTTCAAGCCCTCCGCGCTCGCAGCCTGGCAGCAACGGCAACAGCTGCCAAGAGCTCCGATAACGCGCTGCGCATGACACTGACCACCTATGTTCTAGCGGCTCAGCTAGAAGAGGTAGCTCAGGCGGCTTCAGAGCACCTTGAACAGATGACGCACGGCCGGTACACCCTTGAACATACCGATGACGCTGAGGGGCGCGGTAGTAAATCAGGGCTGGGTCTCACCGTTCGTGATGCCTGGCACGGTGCCACTCGCCACCCATCGACTCTCTCAGGCGGCGAAACCTTTATGGCCTCGCTCTGTCTGGCATTGGGGCTTGCAGATGTAGTTCAACGCACCAACGGTGGGATTGAAATTGATACACTCTTTGTGGATGAGGGGTTTGGATCGCTGGACGAGGAAACCCTTGAAGAGGTCATGACGACCCTCGATAGTCTGCGCGAAGGTGGTAGAGTCATTGGCCTTATCTCGCACGTGGCCGAAATGAAAAACCGGATTACCCGTCAGGTGCAACTGACTACCTCACCCACCGGATCATCCCTCAAATCTGAGACGGGAGCCGTATGAGCCCGTACCGCATTAAGAATAAGCGCATCAGCTCGCCGCTGAGCGGTTTCCCTTTTCTGCGTACCCGCAATAAGCTGCCAGAAAAACCTAGAACCCCGCGTCAGGCAGTGAGTGAACTGGGCACCCGTATGCGGGTCTCCTCCCGCTACGCCCAAACACGTATGCAAAATATCCTGCTCACGCACGGTTGGCGTTTCTTTATCTTCTCTCTGCTGATGAGACTGCCGGCATCCATGGTAATGCTGGCGGTGATGATGATGCTGGCCTACCAGAATAATGAAGCCACGCTGGGGGGTTACGCCGCAGGAACTGTTGGCATCAGCGCGGCTTTCATGATTCCGGTTTACCGGCGGCTTTCAGACCGCTGGGGGCAACACATCATCTTCTTCGCCGTCACCGTGCTCAATATTCTGGCGCTGGTCTGGTTGCTGCTGGAAAGTTTGAGTTTTGCTGAGGGAACGAGCGGCAGTATCACCCGTTTCTTACTCGCAGCGGCCCTCACAGGCATTACCACGGTCCCGCTGGGTACCGTCATGCGCACCTACTGGAGTGCTGAGTACCTCAAAACTAAGGACCGACGTAAACTTAACGTTTCCATCTCCCTTGAAACCATGTTGGATGTCATTGCCCTACCAGCGGGCGCCGTGATTGCCGGTCTTTCTACCCTTGTTTTTAATGCCCAGGCAACGCTCTTCTCTGTGCTTATTATCGATGTTCTGGGGCTGCTCATGATTCTCTGGAGGCCAGGGAGTCTGCCCATCGAGCGTCGAGACATGGTAGAAGGTAAACCCAAGCCTCTGCGCGGCGGCAACCGCTCCCTGCTGTGGCTTCCGCAAATTGGCATGATTTGTCTGGGCACGGTGCTGGGGTCTACCCAGGCAGCAATCGTAGCTTTTGCTCTATCCACCGACCAGATAAGCGTGACCGGCTTCTTGATTGCACTGCTGGGTCTCTTCGCTGTAGCCAGCGCTCTTTTCATCATCTTTGAACGGCTGCCCGCCTTTACGTGGGTAGCCTGGCTACTCAGCGGTTTGGGGCTGACCGCGGCTACCCTGCTTCTTTCCTTGCCCTCATCCCTCGAATGGCTGGTGCTGGCCTTGGTGCTGGTGGGGTTGTCCTACGGTATTTGCCTGGTAGTAGTGGATTCAGTGCTCACTTCTTTAGCGGCCCGCAGCAACCTGGATTTAGCACTGAGTACCATGCAGGCATGTTCACTAGGCGGAATCGCCGTGGGCTTTGTGTGGGCCGCCGACCTGAGCGAGTCCTACAACCACCAGGTCGCTCTTTTGGTCCCCCTCATTGCCGCTGCCTTCTTCTTTGTACTCGGGCACCTCTACGGCTTCCTCTGGCGCAGTATGTACGAGGAGCGTTTAGCGCCTCTGCCGCAAGACTAAAGCCGCTCGTGCTCCGTCATCGCCTGCTGCTCCAACTGTGGCCCGGTCACCTCAGAAGGTGACCGGGCCACAGCGTTTGGTGAAGGAAGGCAGGGTCTAATGTCCTCGAGCGATCCATGCCTCCAGATCGGGTGCTTCCAGGCCAATGCCGGTGGAATCACCGTGGCCTGTTAGCACCGCAGTGGACTCCGGCAGGGTTAGTAGCTTGTGCCGGATCGACTCAATGATGGTCTCGAAACTCGAGAAGGAGCGACCGGTTGCGCCGGGCCCACCGTTGAAGAGAGTATCACCTGAAAAAACTACGCCCTCGCTGTTATCCCAGCTCAGGGTGGGAGCGTAGAAACATACCGAGCCGGGGGAGTGCCCCGGGGTCGCTAGTACGGTGAGCTCGGTATCTCCAAGGGTCAGGGCCATACCGTCTTCCAGCTCTTCATCGAAACCCCAGGAGGGGTACACCATGGTCCACAGCTCCCGATCCGCTGGATTGAGGTAAACAGGTGCCCCAAAGCGGTCGGATGCCTCTTTGGCTGAGCCAATATGATCATCATGGGCGTGGGTCAGCAGAATTTTCTCGACCGTTCGGCCCGCGACCTTAGCCGCGATTTTATCGACGTCGTGGGCGGGGTCAATGATGATCACTGAGGAGTCATTCCCCAGAATCCACACGTTGTTATCAACGTCCCAGGTGCCGCCGTCCAGCGAGAAAGTCCCCGAGGTCACAACTCGTTCGATACGTTCAGTCACAGTAGAGCTCCTACTTGAATTCAACCACCGAGCGCAGCACTCGGCCGGTCTTCATGGTCTCGAAGGCTTCATTGACCTGCTCCAGGCTGATTCGTTCAGAGACGAAGCCGTCCAGATCTAGGTTGCCGGCGATATAGTGGTCAACGAACATGGGGAAGTCACGGGAGGGAAGGGTATCACCGTACCAAGCACTCTTGATTGATCCACCGCGTCCAAAGACCTCATCTAGGGGAATGGTCCAGGTGGCGCCGGGGGCAGGGACACCGACCAGCACTACACGGCCGGCGAGATCACGGGCGTAGAAAGCCTGTTCGAAGGTTGCCGGCACACCCACTGCATCAATGACAAGGTCAGCACCGAAGCCACCGGTGAGCTCACGGATAGCTTCAACCGCGTCCTTATCCTGTGAGTTCACGGTGTGGGTGGCGCCGTGCTCCCTGGCGCGAGCCAGTTTCGCTTCATCAATATCAACAGCGATGATGGTGGTTGCCCCGCCCAACTTAGCTCCGGCAATAGCGGCGGTGCCGACGCCGCCGCAACCAATAACTGCAACAGACTCACCGCGGGCAACTGCTCCGGTATTGAGCACGGCACCCAGGCCTGCGGTCACACCGCAGCCCAGCAGCCCAACAGCTGCATACTGGTCTTCAGTAAGCTCTGCATTAATTTTGGTGCACTGGCCAGCAGCGACCAGGGTCTTTTCTGCAAAGGATCCGATACCCAGAGCAGGCTCGAGTTCGGTGCCATCTTCAAGAGTCATCTTCTGGGTGGCGTTATGGGTAGCGAAGCAGTACTGCGGCTGACCCTTGGCGCAGGCGCGGCATTCACCGCATACGGCACGCCAGTTGAGGATGACAAGGTCTCCGGGGGCTACATTGGTGACGCCTTCGCCTACGGCCTCAACGATGCCGGTTGATTCGTGACCCAGGAGGTAGGGGTAATTATCGCCAACACCACCTTGAACATAGTGGTGGTCGGTCTGGCAGACACCGCATGACAATACCTTAACCAGGGCTTCACCCTTAATAGGGTCAGGGACATTGATGTTCGTGACGGTGGCTGGCTCATTTTTAGCCAGTGAAACGACGGCCTTAACGGTCTGCATAGTGCTCCTTGAGATGGGTTGGGATGACATATTTTTATCTGTGTCGACCGGTCTTCCCGGCTTCATTCTCTAACGCTACCTAAGACCACACCGCATCGCTATCTCTAGCTCCGCCATTTGGCTGAGAGCGTGTGTGAATCCGATATGATGAGGCAGGCTTACTGTTACCTTCACCGCGGATTCTTGGTTTGACCGGCAGCGCTTCATCTGTGCTCGTCCAAGAAGCGTACGGTTTCTTTTCTGACCTGCCCACTGGTGAGTATGTTGATGTGGTCCCGCCCGGCTATTTCCAGCCAGTTTGCCTGGCGTGTGGAAAGCAGGTTAAAGGCTGAGCGGGAATGAGCGAGGCTGTCTTTGCACCCTTCGTACATGAAGACGGGGCACTGAGGAATAATCTCTGGGTCCACTGCGGGAAAATGTGCTGAGGTAAATGACACAAGACTTTCTGGGGCAATGGGGGAACAAGTGAGGACGCTATCAAAGCCCTCCGGTACATCAATCTCGCCAAGTAGCGATGAATGAACCTGATCAAGCCTGCTATTGACCGGCATAGCTCCCAGAGTTAGCGTCAGTGCTAGATGAGGGAAAGTTGCTGCAAAACCCCAAAGAACCCGCGCACCTATCGAAAAGCCGATAAGGTGCGCGGGTTGCCCCAAACCTTCGGTATAGGTCTTGAGAACTTCTGAGAGCTGCGCCACTGCGTCCTGATGGTCAGCCCAGGAGATATCAAGCAAGGTCGCTGGTCGGAGACTTTCATCTTCGACCGACTGCAGACGATGGTAGGGGAGCGTCACCAGATGCAGGGGGTAGCCGGCAGCTTCAAGCGTTTTAACCCAGCCGGTAGAAACCCAGTTATGGTAAGGAGTGGAGGCGAAACCATGCACTAAAAGCACAGGAGCTTTTGCTGAGCGTCCACCTGTCAAAGGTGTAAAAGCTAGGGTAGCCACCGCAGCCTACTTCTTTGAACCATCCTGCTTCTGCTCAGCCATCTGCTGAAAATCAACCGTGCTGTGGGAGAGCCTAATCTTGCGGCCCTCTTCAACGAGCTTGTCCTTCTTCTGCTGAATTTTAATGGCTTGGGTATCGTCACGTGGGGGAAGCTTAATCTCGTCTTCGGCCTTGATGCCCGCCTGCAGCTCACGGGTGCGCTGAATCTCTGCGTCGATCTGAGCGCCCAACAGGAGCACATTATTCATAATCCAGATGAAGAGAAGCATGACGATGACGCCACCAATGAGGCCGTAAGTAGCGTTGTAGGAACCGAAGTTAGAGACGTAAAAACTGAAACCCAAGCCAGCTAGGCCCATGGTGACCAGCGCGATGGCTGCACCGGGGGTGAGGAAGCGAATCTTAGGCTGCTTAACGTTGGGGGTCGCGTAGTAGAGCAGGCTGATAAGAACAACAGCGATAACCAGCATCAAGGGGTAGCGCAACCACATCCAAACCCCAATGAAGCCGCCCAATTCGATAGCCGGAACAGCGTCCTGGACGGTGTGGAGGACGTCTTCGCTGGAGAGCAGAACCAGCATCATGGCTACTACCATGAGCACCAAAACCAAGGTCACCAGCAGGTTGAAGGGACGAAGCTTCCAGATAGGGCGCCCTTCGACTACACCGTAGATTTTGTTCATAGCGCGACCAAAAGCACCCACAAAACCTGAGGCAGTCCACAGTGCACCCACGATACCGGTAATCAGAGCGACACCTGCTGCAGAGGATGAGGTGAGCTGGGTGATGGGCTGTTCGATGACAGCCAGCATATCTGCTGGAGCGTAGTTCTTAAGAAAATTGAGAATTGCATCGGTGGTCTGCTGCCCCTGCCCAAAAACACCCAGCAGAGAAACTACAGCCAGAAGACCGGGGAAGACGGACAGCACAGTGAAATAGGTCAGAGCCGCAGCGAGATCGGTGCACCCATCGTTCATGAATTCGCTGAAGGAGCGCTTGAAAATGTATTTCCAGTTTTTACCGATGACGTCTGTCAATTTGGCAGGCTTAGGTGTTTGCCGATGCTCACCCTCAGTGGCGGCTCGGCTGATGGTCTGTTCTTCGAGAGACATCGTGTGTTCCTTCAGGGTGCAGGGAATTACTCAGTAGACATCCTATCAGCACAAGGCACCGTGTCACTTTGCAGGTTCTTGTGTGCTGGATTAAGGATGAAGAATTAAGAGCAAAAAATACCGCGACCGTCGCATGACGGCCGCGGCAGTTACCCCAAGGGTTAGTTATTGATTCCTAGTACCTGAGCTGTGTGAGCAAATAGCTCGTCAGCTAGATCATGGTTATCGTTGAGCTGCACACCAAAACCGGGTACTAGCTCCTTAATTCGAGGTGCCCAACCATCAAAATGGGTGGGGAAGCACTGTTGCATCAGCTTGAGCATAATGGGTGCGGCGGTGGACGCACCGGGGGAGGCGCCCAACAGAGCGGCGATGGAGCCATCGCCTGAGGTAATGAGCTCGGTTCCGAACTGTAGAACCCCTCCAGCCTTCTTGTCCTTTTTAATGACCTGAACTCGCTGACCAGCGGTAATGAGTTCCCATTCATCGGCTACAGCTTCGGGGTAATACTCGCGCAGGGACAGCACATGCTTTTCGCGGTTTTTCAGGAGTTCGCCGATGAGATATTTGGTCAGATCCATGTTGGCTAAGCCGGCACGAATCATGGGGTATACGTTATCAGGGCGCAGTGAGAGTGGTAGGTCAAGGAGGCTACCCTGTTTCAGGAAGTTGGTTTTGAAGCCAGCGTAAGGGCCAAAGAGCAGCGAACGCTTGCCGCCCACGTAGCGTGTATCAAGGTGGGGCACTGACATGGGGGGTGCACCCACTGATGCCTGACCGTAGACTTTGGCGTTATGCTGTAGGGCGGTCTGCTCGTTGGTATTGCGGAAGAAAAGACCGGAGACGGGGAAACCGCCAAAGCCCTTACCTTCTTTAATGCCTGATTTCTGCAGGAGGTTCAGGGCACCCCCACCGGCACCCAGGAAGACGAACTTTGCGCGGATTGTTGAACCATGATCACGGTTGAGACGGTCCTTAACCTTGACTGTCCAGCTTCCATCTGATTCTTTCGTTACATCCGTGACCTGCTGGCCGTATGTGACCGTTACGCCCTTGCTGACCAGGTAGTCAGTCATCTGGGTGGTGAGGTTACCGAAATCAACATCGGTGCCTTCGGGGGACCAGGTTGCTGCAACCTTCTGATGAACATCGCGCCCATTGACCGAAAGAGGAGCCCATTCACGAATTTGTTCAAGGTCGGTTGAGAACTTCATACGCTCAAAGAGCTTCTGATCCTGAAACGCCTCAAAGCGCTTACCCAAGTAATCTACGTGGGCATCACCAAAAACTAATGACATGTGTGGCACAGGATTGATGAAGGAGGAGTCGTTGATCTTGCCCTCTTCAACGAGGGAGGCCCAGAGCTGGCGACTTATTTGAAACTGCTCATTAATAGCAATAGCTTTGGTGGGGTTAACCGTTCCATCAGCACCGAGGGGTGCATAATTGAGTTCGCAGAGCGCTGAGTGGCCGGTACCAGCATTGTTCCACGGGTTGGAGGCTTCCTGACCTACCGCGTCCAAACGTTCCAGCAGAGTGATGTCCCATGTGGGTTCAACTTCTTTGAGGAAAACACCGAGGGTGGCGCTCATGATACCGCCACCGACGAGCACGACGTCAGTTTTAACTTCGCTTGCCACTTTGACACTCCGTCACTTGAAAGTGGTGGCCGACGCTGGACACCACGCTGAGCGGGCAACACCGGTTGCCCCTGGTTCATTGTTTAGCGTAGTACACATTACACCTCGCTCATAACAAAGGCAGGTTGTGTGCTCTTAAGTTACTGACCTTCTCGTAGCTCTATCCTGTTGAAACGGTCTAGTCCGGTAGCTTCAACACCGTAGGTTCGTACGCGGGGCCCTTGGGTTACCCCTGAGACGGGGTAGGTGAGGGGGATAGCTGGGAGTAAAAGAGCTAATTTAGCATTGATCTCACGGTAGGCTGACCTGCGTACCTCGACATCCTCAATGATGTCGGCGGCTTGCAAGGCTTTTATTATTTCAGCGTGATGTGTTGCCTCAGTGACAGACGTTTCTGGGCTCGGGCTTGCTGAGGGGGAGTTAGCGGAGCGGGACGCTGAAGGTACCGTGAGTGAGTCCGGCGCAGTTGAAGCTGGCGCAAGAACCTTACCCAGGAAGGCAGAGGGGTCTCTGAAAGTGCCTAGGAAGCCTGTGAGCTCAAGCCCGTAGTCGGGGTGGTGAGCTGGGATGTCCTCAGAATCGGGTGCATCCCATCGGTAGGGCTTAGGCACGATATTGAAGCCTGCTGCCACTAAATTAGCTGATATGACAGAGTAGATTGCCTCGGGAGCGGGCAGAGTTGCCAGGGAAACTTGAACGGGGTAATAAAAGTCGATGGGCTCACCCTCGTAGGTTGAATCCTTGAGAAGGGAGGCTGCTGTAGCTGAGTCGTAACCGTAGTGCTCACGAGCTTTTTCGTGGCGAGTCTGAAAAAGAGCCGGCAGAAAGTCATAAGCTGTTGAGGTGCCTTGCGGGTAGTAATCTGCAGCGATTTTGCTTCGGTCAATCGCTTGGGCGAGTGCTTGGCGTGTGAGAACATCTGCAAATGCTGGGTGAGAAAGGTTAATATTCACATAAGCAACCGCGTAGGGATCGCGGGTCTGAACTGCGTACCCGTCAAGTGCTAGCGGTACATAATCTTCGAGCCCGATCTGATCAAAGGCGTCCACGTTTCCCTGAAGCAGCGAGTAGTAGCGCTTTTCGGCGTCGGGGAGGGAGACGAACTCCAGCACGTCAATTCCTGGCTCAGCACCGCTGTAGTGGGGGTTGGGTGCAAGGCGTATGCTTCCTTCGCTCCACTGATCGAGTTTGAACGCACCAGTACCTATGGGGTCCTCTGTGAAGTAACCGTCTTTCCCAATGATTGCTGGAAGGGCGATGCCTAAGGCCGGCTGTGTGAGCACCTTAGGGAAGGAGACCGAGGGGCGTGAGAGGGTCACCCGAAGCATTTGATCGCTCGGAATTTCCCAGGAGGTGACGAGGGGAGGTTGCTCTTCTGAGTCTACCGACCCAAAAAGTTGGTGGTAAGGCTGGGTGAGGCGCGTGAGTGGTTGCTGCCCCAGCGCCTCCCAGCGTTCTAGGTTCGATGCAAGGGCTTGGGGTGTGAGCGCAGACCCATCGCTGAAAGTGGTCTGGGGATCAAGCTCAAAAGTATAGATTAAGCCATCATCACTGATGGTCCATTCTTGCGCCAGTCCGCTAACTGGCTCACCCGTGTTGGGATCTGCTCTGACTAAGGGATCCAAGATTTGAGTTGTAATGCGGACGCTCTCGAGGCGTTGAGTACGCGCCGGGTCTAGTGTGAGGCAGGGGGCCGCCTGTGCAAACCTGAATATTCGCTCTTCTCTTGAGGGGGAAGGCTCTGGATCCGTGCTGTCACCGGAGTTGCTAGGAGAACATGCAGATAGGGTAAAGCCCGCAGTAATGACAGCCGAAATTTGCACAAAACGACGCCGATTCATCTTATGTGAAGCCACAATCCCCCTTCGTAGCAGCTTGCGATCTGGTCTTTGATACACAAAAAGCCCAGATAACCTGGGCTTTGAGAGTGCGCGAGGAGGGACTTGAACCCTCACGCCGTAAGGCACAGGAACCTAAATCCTGCGTGTCTGCCAATTTCACCACTCGCGCAAGCGGTGCTGTAAGCACAACAGGAATAATGTTACAGCACCTCCAAGCTCACTGCAAAATGCTTGAGCTTAGCTGTCAATCCCTAAATCTCGGCGTAGTTTAGCAACGTGCCCTTTAGCGCGAACATTGTACTGAGCCATTTCTACCATGCCGTCTTCATTAACCACGATGGTTGAACGAATCAGACCTGTGTAGGTCTTGCCGTAATTCTTTTTCTCTCCCCATGCCCCATAGCGTTCTGCGACAGCGTGGTCTTCATCGGACAGCAGAGGAAAAGTCAGGTTCTGTGTGCGAATAAATTTTTCCAGGGCTTCTGCTGAATCTGGAGAAACCCCCAGCACGCTATAGCCGTGGGCCGATAGGGACTCCAAACTGTCTCTAAAATCGCAGGCCTGTGTGGTGCAGCCGGGAGTTGATGCTTTGGGATAAAAATAAACAATAACTTTGCGCCCTAAATAATCGCTCAGCGATACAGCGTCTCCGCCAGCGGTAGGTAGCGTAAATGCAGGGGCTGGGGATCCAATTTCTAAGCGTGACATGCCCTTCTTCTCTCCTTATGAATAACATTGAATAGACCAAATATCGGGGTGGACGGTGAAGATAAGTTACCACCCATACTAATATGCGAAGGTGTGACGTCACTAAATAATAAGGACAACTAAAATCGGAAAAATGAAAGGGGTGCAAATGGGTGGTGAGAACTATATATGCGTCGACGTGGTAAATATGTTTATAATAACAACATGCCTGAAATTAACAATTGGTCTATTAATAGACTATTATCAACCGCCGCGCGCATGCTTGAGTACAGCTGGAATGATCAGCTGAAGTCACTGGGCTTGACTCACGCTGGAGTTACAGCCCTGAGTGTTATCGCCCAACAGGGGATGATTTCTCAGGTCAAAGTTGCATCATTAGTGGGAGTCCAAGCCCAAACAATGGGCAAGACCCTTGCTCGGCTTGAGAGCCACGGTCACGTTTTTAGAACGCGAAATACCATTGATCGGCGCAGCTACCTTCTTGGTATCACCGATGAGGGCCGGCGCGTCCTTTCTGAAGCCGAAAATATTGACCGAAAACTTGCATCCGTAGGCGAACTGTCCAAGCCTGAATTTCGTGGCATGTTAATTAACATTATTGAAGGCCTGAAGGAGCAGGGTGCCGAGGAAGTTCTCAAGGGTTCTATTCCCCACCAGGGTGCCTTTAGTAGCTCCTATGGCGCACCTGATTCGGGTGAGGTGAATCTGGGTAAAGGTGCGACTGAGGTTAAACGCGTTAACACTGCTGTGATGGACGTCATTACTCCCGAGGTGATTGCTCGCTATCGCAGTGAGGGTGACCGCTAGAGCTCACTCAGAGCTGTGTATATCATCACAGTATGTTTTATGATTTGCATGTACGACATGATGTGCGTATAGTATTTATTCGTTGCTAACAAGCAATAAAAAAATTAGCGCCTCTAGCTCAATTGGCAGAGCAATTGACTCTTAATCAATGGGTTCTCGGTTCGAGTCCGAGGGGGCGCACCACTGCAGAAAAGCCCTGACCGATTGGTCAGGGCTTTTCTGTTCTCCTAGAGAATGTGCATCCGCTATTTAAACGGTCTTAGCTGACAGTCTATATTTGCCAGGCATCGATAATGACCCGCTTGAAATCTTCGATATCAAGTTGCTGGTCCAGAACACCTGACCCATGGTGAGTTTCGACTGGCATGAGGGGCTCGAACCTTAGGGTAAAACTGGTCCCGTTGGTGAGCTCAATGCCGTAAGTTCCGTCCCCCACAATAAAGGTACGCATCGCATTGGTGTTATCAACAGAAGTAGGTACCCCAGTAGCTTCAATGGCAGGAAGGGCGAGGGGAGCGATAATCGCTTCACGCGGGGTGTCCCTGTATCCCACCAAAAAATATTCTTGGTGGGGCTGTTGTTGAGCCGCGACGTCGCTGTTTGCGTATACCGATGAGCCCGAAGCAAAGACGAGATTGTAGGCACCATAATTGAGGATTTGGGTGTCAAAGACCTGGTGTAGGGCCTTGCTGATCTCGGTGCTACTGAGCTCTGGGGTGTTCATAGGCACCAGTCTACGGACGATGTATATGAAAGCAACCCACGTAGAACCATTACGTACAGATGACATACCGTGACGCGCCAGGGTGGTGGTGTGCACCTAAAGAATGCAGTCTAATTCCTAGTCGCATTGGCCTATGTTCATATCAGCGACATAAATGTTCATAATATAAAACCAGTTTGACCTGGTGAGCATAAATCATGAGTATATGATGTATGACAACACGCCAGCAGTCACAGATTCGAATTCTTGTGGTGCGTTTCCTTCTTGGGTACGCGGCATAAGTTTTGTTTGTGTTCTGACAGCGTCTATGCCCTTCGCCCCACCACAGCGGAGGGTTTTTTCATAGGTACAACCACATCCAGGACTGAACCTATGACCCTAGAGAATAACCCCATTCGCCTCAACATCACACCACACTCTGACCTACTTTACGAGGATGACCAATGACAGCGGGAAATCCCATTAACCCGGCAGCAATCGCTAAGACTTTTTCGTCTCGAGCTGCCAAGACCGAGACGGCTCAACCGTCCAGCCAGCGAATGACGGGCTCACAGGCTATTGTGCGTTCACTCGAAGAGCTCGGTGTCACCGATATCTTTGGTTTGCCAGGTGGAGCAATTCTTCCAACCTACGACCCTCTCTTTGACTCCGAACAGCTGAACCATATTCTCGTACGTCACGAGCAGGGTGCAGGGCATGCTGCTGAGGGCTACGCCGTTGCCAGTGGCAAGGTTGGTGTGGCTATCGCTACTTCAGGCCCAGGCGCCACCAATCTTCTCACCGCTATTGCCGATGCCAACATGGATTCAGTGCCCATCGTCTGCATTACGGGTCAGGTTTCCAGCAAAGTCATCGGCACCGACGCTTTCCAGGAAGCCGACATCGTGGGTATGACCATGCCCATCACCAAGCACTCTTTTATGGTGCGTGACCCCCAAGAAATCCCGCGTTGCCTTGCCACTGCTTTCCGTATCGCAGCAACTGGCCGCCCCGGGCCGGTGCTGGTGGATATTACTAAGGATGCCCAGCAGGGCATGATGGATTTCTCCTGGCCGCCGACCACCGAGGTGCGGGGCTACAACCCGGTAACCCGCGGTCATTCAAAGCAGGTCCGTGAGGCTGCCAAGCTCATTACTGAGGCTCAACGCCCGGTGCTCTATGTCGGTGGAGGTATGGTCCGCGCTGATGCTTCAGAAGAGCTCATGAAGCTTGCTCGTCTTATCAACGCCCCTCTGGTGACTACTCTGACCGCAAGAGGCGCCTTCCCTGACTCTGACCCGCAGAATCTGGGGATGCCCGGTATGCACGGCACGGTACCGGCTGTCATCGCTATGCAGAAGTCTGATCTGCTAATCGCTCTTGGCGCTCGTTTCGATGACCGGGTCACTGGAGTTGTGGATGAATTCGCCCCGGGTGCCAAAGTTATCCACGTGGACGTTGACCCTGCAGAAATCTCAAAAATCCGGATTGCTGATGTGCCAATCGTTGGCGACCTGCGCTACGTTCTCCCTGAACTAACCAGCATCATCACCGAGGAATTTGCCGCTGCGCTGCCTGACCTCAGTAATTGGTGGGCACTGGTCAATCGTTTCAAAGAGACCTTCCCCTTGGGGTACACCAAGACCGAAGATGGCCTTGGCTCACCCGAGTATGTCATTGAAAAACTGAGTGAAATTTCAGGTCCCGATGCCTACTACGTGACCGGTGTGGGTCAACACCAGATGTGGTCAGCTCAGTTCATTCAAAATGAGAAGCCCCGCCACTTCATCAATTCTGCAGGTTTGGGCACCATGGGCTTCTCGGTTCCTGCGGCAATGGGCGTGAAAGTAGCTTTCCCCGAAGCCACTGTGTGGGCTATCGACGGTGATGGTTGCTTCCAAATGACCAATCAAGAGCTAGCAACCTGTGCTCAAAATAATATCCCCATCAAGGTTGCGGTTATTAATAATTCATCCTTGGGCATGGTGCGCCAGTGGCAGAACCTCTTCTACGATGGTCGCTACTCAAATACCCATCTAAAGACAGGTATGGGCACCGAACGCATCCCTGACTTCGTGAAGCTAGCTGAGGCCTATGGCTGTGTTGGTTTGCGTTGCGAATCTGATGATGATGTTGAGGCAACTATTCGTCAGGCCCTTGAGATCAATGACCGCCCTGTGGTGGTGGACTTCAATGTCAGCCCTGATGCCCTGGTCTGGCCCATGGTGCCCGCCGGTGTCTCTAATGACCAGATTCAGATCGCAAAAGATATTTCCCCCAGCTGGGATGATGAGGAGACAGCATGAGCCGCCACACCCTATCTGTACTGGTAGAAGATAAACCCGGGGTTTTAGCGCGCGTTTCAGGGCTTTTTGCCCGGCGTATGTTCAATATCGATTCACTGGCTGTTGGCCCCACTGAAGTGCCGGGTATTTCGCGGATTACTCTGGTCGTTGATGCTGATGGGCACCTCTTGGAGCAGGTGACCAAGCAGCTTAACAAGCTGATTCATGTGCTCAAAATTGTTGAACTGAGTGATGAACAATCAGCCCAGCGTGATCACATCCTGATCAAGGTTCGTGCTGATGCTTCAGCCCGCATCCAGGTCACCCAGGCAGCTGATCTCTTCCGTGCCAAAATCGTTGATGTTTCCCCCGAGTCAGTCATCATTGA
Organism: Rothia sp. LK2492; assembly: GCF_040946345.1. Taxonomy (NCBI): domain Bacteria; kingdom Bacillati; phylum Actinomycetota; class Actinomycetes; order Micrococcales; family Micrococcaceae; genus Rothia; species Rothia sp. LK2492. The sequence continues at coordinate 187,100 of NZ_JAYWLX010000003.1, forward strand.
AGCCACTGGCTCAGCCAATAAAATAAATGCACTTCTTGAGGTGCTTGAACCCTTTGGTGTACGTGAGATCGTCCGAGCGGGGACTATTGCGCTCTCTCGTGGGCCTCGTTCTATGAGCGAAAAAGCGTTGCGCAGCTAGCCCTTGCCGCGGTGATTCAATCCGCAAAACATAAGTTCATTATGTGGACAATCCATCTCATTTTTAGTTTTGCTGACTAAGGTAGAGACAAGGATCCACACCCACAAGTTTTAGAGCAGTAGCTCAACATCAAACTGATCAAGGAGATCGCACACCATGGCAAAGATCTACTACAACGACGACGCCGACCTCGCCAACATCTCAGAGCGCTCGGTAGCCATCATCGGCTACGGCTCCCAGGGTCACGTTCATGCGCTCAACCTGCGCGACTCAGGCGTAGACGTCCGTATTGGTCTTGCAGAAGGCTCAAAGTCACGCGCAAAGGCTGAAGCAGAAGGTCTGCGCGTGCTCTCTGTTGCAGAAGCAGCAGCCGAAGCTGATGTCATCATGATTCTGACCCCCGACCAGGTGCAGGCCGAGGTCTACAAGAAGGACATTGCCCCCAACCTCAACGAAGGTGATGCCCTCTTCTTCGCCCACGGCTTCAACATCGTCTTTGGATATATTGAAGCACCTGAAGGCGTAGATGTAGCGATGGTTGCTCCTAAGGGTCCCGGCCACACCGTGCGCCGCGAATTTGAAGCAGGACGCGCTGTTCCCGCCCTCGTAGCCGTCGAAAAAGACGCCTCAGGATCAGCTCTTGAGCTGGCTTTGGCTTACGCCAAGGGCCTGGGGGCGACCCGCGCTGGCGTCATCGAGACCACCTTCAAGGAAGAAACCGAATCAGACCTCTTCGGTGAGCAGGCTGTTCTGTGTGGCGGTGCTTCCCAGCTGATTCAGTACGGTTTTGAAACCCTGACTGAGGCTGGTTACCAGCCCGAAATCGCCTACTTCGAGGTGCTACACGAACTCAAGCTGATTGTTGACCTCATGGTTGAAGGTGGCATCGCCAAGCAGCGTTGGTCCATCTCAGATACCGCTGAGTACGGTGACTATGTTTCAGGCCCCCGCGTCATCACCCCCGAGGTGAAGGAGAACATGAAGGCTGTTCTCTCTGACATTCAGACCGGTGCATTTGCCAAGCGCTTTATGGAAGACCAGGCAGCTGGCGGCACCGAGTTCAAGGAACTGCGCGCCAAGGGCGAGGCTCACCCCATCGAGACCACCGGCCGCGAACTGCGCAAGCTCTTTGCCTGGAACACTGCTGACGATGACTACACCGACGGTTCAGTAGCCCGCTAAGGCGTACCTTCCACCGATAGCTAGAACAAGAGCTTCATCGTTGGGCAACACTGCCGGTTACCCGATACGATAGAACGGGTAGCCGGCTTTTGCCGTCTTTCTAGAACTTTTGCCCCTGGACCGGTTGACGTAGCCTTTGTGGTGAACTGCGCAATCGGGGGAGCAAAAGCCCATATTATTCAGTTGGCTCAATAAGAGCGACTGCTCACCGGCGTCCTTAGGGTCCGAAGCGTCGGTGACAGTAGTGCTGAACCCATCAACCACCAGTGTTATTCATAAGGAACCCACCGTGACCACCAAACCCGTAGTGCTACTTGCAGAAGAACTATCCCCCGCAACAGTTGAGGCTCTGGGGCCTGACTTTGAGATTCGTTCCTGCGACGGCGCTGATCGTTCCCAACTTCTGCCTGCTATCAAAGATGTCGATGCAATTTTGGTCCGCAGTGCCACCCAGCTTGACGCTGAAGCCATCGAAGTGGCACAGAAACTGAAAGTTATTGCTCGTGCCGGTGTGGGCCTGGATAACGTTGATATTAAGGCGGCAACCAAAGCCGGTGTGATGGTAGTGAACGCCCCCACCTCTAACGTGATTTCAGCTGCTGAGCTCACTGTGGGCCACATTTTGGGCCTGGCACGCAACATTGCTGCCGCTGATGCTTCGATGAAGGCAGGGGAGTGGAAGCGCTCCTCTTTCTCAGGCGTTGAACTGTATGAGAAGACCGTGGGCATTATCGGCCTAGGTCGAATTGGTGGCCTTGTGGCTGAGCGTCTTCGCGCCTTCGGTACCGAGCTCATCGCCTACGACCCCTTCGTTACCTCCGCTCGCGCAGCAGCTCTTGGTGCCGAATTGGTAGATTTGGACGAGCTGATTGAACGCTCTGACTTCATCACCATCCACATGCCCCGCACTCCCGAAACTCTGGGCATGATCAATGCTACGAGCTTTAAGAAGATGAAGAAGAGCGCCTACGTGGTGAACGTAGCTCGCGGTGGTCTGATTGATGAAGCAGACTTGGATGCCGCCCTGCGTGCCGGCGAAATTGCTGGTGCTGCCATTGACGTCTACGTCAAGGAGCCCGCAAAGAATGTGCCTTTCGTGGGCTTACCCTCGGTGGTAGCCACCCCGCACTTGGGCGCTTCGACTTTCGAGGCTCAGGAAAAGGCCGGTATCTCGGTTGCTAAGTCTGTGCGCCTGGCCCTGGAAGGGGACCTTGTGCCCGATGCTGTTAACGTGGCTGGTGGTGCCATCGATAAGGACGTCCGCCCCGGCGTGCCCCTGGCAGAAAAGGTAGGCCGTATTCTCACTGCACTGGGTGGGGACGAAGCCCTCACCCGCGTAGAGGTCAAAATAGCTGGAGAAATTGCCACTAAGGATGTCACCTCCCTCAAGCTTTCAGCTCTTAAGGGTGTATTCACCGATGTTGTTTCTGACAAGGTTTCATATGTCAACGCCCCCGTTTTGGCTGAGCAGCGCGGTGTAGAGGTCGAGCTGGTCACCACCACCGAAACCGAGTACTTCCGTAACGAAACAGTGTTGTCCGGTGCATTTGCCAATGGTGAGGTTGTCTCGGTGGCTGGCACCGTGACCGGCCCCAAACTGGTTGAGAAGCTGACCAACGTTAACGGCTACGACATCGAAATTCCCATCACCGACCACATGCTGGTGCTTGAGTACGCCGACCGCCCGGGTATCATCGCTGCGATTGGTACCCTACTGGGCACCGCGTCCATCAATATCGCAGGCATGCAGGTCTCCCGTCAGAGTAAGGGTGAAGAAGCACTCTGCGTGCTCGCCCTGGACTCGGCTCTTTCACCCGAGGTGCTCGACAGCATCAAGCGCGTAGTATCTGCTGAGCGTGCCGCCATCATCAACCTGGCTGACTAGCTAGAGGTATAGACCTAGAAGTCTTACAAAGAAGGGTCTTGCTTTTCCACCGAGGGGAAGAGCAAGACCCTTTAGCGTTGATAGGTTCCCGAGTCCACCCCACCTGAAAGTGTCTGCCCATATCAGAAATGGGTAAGGGGGTGACGCTGGAGGCTGTTGCTGGTAGGTTGGTGATTTCCCGGACCCTTAATAAACAGCTCGCGTTTAAGATCCCCCCGGTCTAAATGCACTGGGTGCTTTGGCTCCCTTGCTGCACGGTGATACCGGATTCCCAGAATCCAACAGAAAGTCACTCTAACGATGACCGTTCAACCACACCTACCCCGCCGAGCTCTTGCCCCATTACTGACCGGCAGTCTAGCGCTGGCCCTCACTCAGCCCCATAGCCAGGCACAGGCAAGCCCCGTCTCCCCGCTGCATCCAGCTAATTATCTGGCTCGAGGCACCGTTGCCCAACGCAGCGTTGCAGCTATGCCGGTTCTCCCCAACTCTGCACAGATGGCTAACTACCTCAAGAACCTGCATTCAACCTACGTCACCGATCAATTTAAGGGTAGGCTCCCGCTGAGCGGCAATATTTTTGCCTACAACATCCCTATCCACACGGTTAACAGTAAGGACTAACAGTAAGGACCCCCACCAAAACTACGAGTGGTTTTACAGCTTTGATCACCGCGTCAAATACCAGAGCGATGAATATAAAAAACTGATGGGTGCTGAAACCCCGGTGCGCATACCCCTCCCCAAAAATTTTCAAATACCCGGTGGCGGGGATCGCTCGATTGCTGTCTATGACCTGGGCACCGGTTTATGGCGGTCCTTCTTTATGGTTCAGAAAACAACTGAGGGCGAGCATCAGGAACGCTGGCATTACAGTTCTGGTGGCTACATCAAGGACGCACGAGCTTTGGCCGGATCAGGTCATAGCCTCCAGCTCACCGGAGGCTCCAGCAGTGTGGTTGGAATGGCTAGCGAGCTCACTCAAATCGGTATCGATGAGGTGCTAGCAGGGAGAATCAACCATGCGGTCTCCTTTACCTTGCCCAACGCCCGCAGCGGCTACTCCTGGCCTGCTCGTCAAGGAGACGGCAACCTAACAGACCCCCTTGCTCCCTACGAGGGGCAGTGGTTCCGCATCAATCCGGCGGTCAATTTAGATTCTCTGGGCTTGCGCCCACTGACCCTCATGATTGCCAAAGCTCTCCAGAAATACGGGGGCTACGGCAGTGATCGCAACATCTGGTGCATGGCAGCTAACTACGAATACGACACCAGTCAGACCGAAGCCACTCAAGGGAATTCCCGCTGGTACACCCAGGTGCAAGCTAAGTATGGTCAGGCGCCAGAGAACCTGCATGACTTCCCTTTCCAGCATCTGCAATTTGCTCCTAAAGACTGGAAGGGCGGCCTCTAATCTCCCACCGCTGTTCAGATGATAGAGGGGGTGGGGGAGTCTACGCCCTGCAACGGTAGAGCGCACCCCTGAAGCGGGCAATATTAGCCCATGGGGCGTGGTTCACGGTAAAGTTGTGCCTATGACTTCAACCCCCTTCTACATCACCACCGCAATCGCTTACCCCAACGGCGACCCCCACATCGGTCACGCTTACGAACATATTGCCACCGATGTGATGGCTCGTTTCAAGCGCCTCGATGGCTTTGATGTACGCTTTTTGACCGGCACCGATGAGCACGGCCAAAAAATGCAAACTACCGCCGAGAAACTGGGCATGAGTGCTCAAGAACTCGCCGACCAGAATGCCGCCCGCTTTAAAGCTATGGATGATCAGCTGAGCATCAGCTACGACCGCTACATCCGCACCACAGACCCCGACCATTATGAAGCATCCCAGGCTATATGGAAGCGAATGGAAGAGGCGGGGGACATCTACCTGGACAAGTACGAGGGCTGGTACTCCGTCCGTGACGAAGCCTTCTACGCAGAAGACGAGACCGAGGTGCGCAACGGCGTACGCTACGCCATTGAAACAGGCACCGAGGTGGAGTGGAACGAGGAGGAATCCTACTTCTTCCGACTCTCCAAGTACGCCGCCCGCCTCAAAGAGCTCTACGCAACCGATGGGTTCGTCTACCCCGAATCCCGCCGTAACGAGCTAGCAGGCTTCATGAAGGACGGGCTGCGCGACCTCTCCATCTCCCGCACCAGCTTTAACTGGGGCGTGCCCGTGCCCGGCAATGAAAAGCACGTCATGTACGTCTGGGTGGACGCCTTGACTAACTACTTGACCGGCGTCGGCTTTCCGGACACCAACAGCGACCTCTTTAAGACCTACTGGCCCGCCAGCTACCACGTCATCGGCAAAGACATCTCACGCTTCCACGCTATCTACTGGCCTGCTTTCCTCTGGTCAGCCGGTATCGAGCTACCCAAGCGAGTCTTCGCCCACGGCTTCCTGCTGGTTGACGGCGAAAAGATGAGCAAATCCATCGGCAACGTTGTTGACCCTGTAGATCTGGTGTCCTCCTTCGGGCTGGATCAGCTGCGCTTCTTCCTGCTCCGTGAGGTCAGCTTCGGCCAGGATGGCTCCTACTCGGCCGAAGCTATCAAGAGCCGCATCAACTCTGATTTAGCCAATGACTTGGGTAACCTGGCCCAGCGCTCGCTATCTATGGTTGCCAAGAACTGCGAGGGCAAGATGCCGGTTCACGGCGCTTTCACCGCTGAGGATCAGGCCATGCTCGATATGGCGAATGCCCTCTACGAGCCGGTGCGCGCTGACTTCGATGAACTGGCGTTTCACAAAGCTCTAGAACGTATCTGGCAGGTGGTAGGCGAAGCTAACCGCTACTTCACCTCCCAGGAACCCTGGAAGCTGCGTAAGACTGACCTAGAGCGCATGAACACGGTGCTCTACGTGACCGCCGAGGTACTGCGTATCGTTGCAATCTTGACTCAGCCGGTCATGCCCACCGCGATGGGGAAGATGCTGGACCTCCTAGCAGTTAGCCAAGACGCCCGCAATTTCGCTGACCTGGGCCAGGCACTGGTACCCGGTACCGAACTGCCGGCTCCCGCCCCGGTCTTCCCCCGCTATGAGGAGCCCAAAGAAGGCTAAGCCTTAGCCCTCACCGAAGCTAAGAAAAAACTGCCCCACCTGAAGGTTTCAGGTGGGGCAGTTTTATAGGCTAAGTAGCATCCTCAGATGGCGCCTGGGCTTAGCTTGAGGCAAGTCGGCGGCGTACGTATCTAACTCATCTACTCTTAGAACCAACCCAGGCCAGTGACCTTGTAGTAAAGCATTTGCGCTAGGGCAATGTAGCCCCACCCATTGAGGTGCAGACCGTCTGTTGAGAAGAGAGAGGGCGGGATTTTACCTTCATCGTAGGCTTTTCTATCGGTATCTGAGCTCCACACTCCCGAACCTGATAGGGCGCCGTACCTCAACCAGCTCTCCTGGGTGGTCTCCCGAAGGAAGGTTTCGGGGTTGACGAACAGCTCGCCGTACTTTTCAGCAGCCCATGCGTTATAGCCGCTGACCTGCTTTGCTCGGTCAGAATCTTTGCTATCACTTTTGCTACGGAAGTGCCCCATCACCAGGGTGCGCTTGGGGGCAAGGGCGAAAGCGTGTTCTGTATCTTTACGAATCTGCTCGGTTTCATTCATATTGTTCCGACCAATTTGAATGATGTGGTAAGAAGAACGCGAAATCATTTCTTGATAAGAATGGAACCAACTAGCTGGGGTAGTAGCAGGTGCGTAGATTGCTTCACCGTCAACCTGCCTGGTGAAGATGAAGGTATCCTTGGACGCAGGCACCAGGACACCAGGTACCCCACCTACGTAGCCGGCGGCAAGAGTGCTGCCGCCCCACGCGACGTTAGAATCAGACGCTAGGGTTACTTCAATAGAACCTGAAGCCGGAATGGTGTCCTGTGGGAACACCAACTTGTACATGCTTTCTGGTGTTCCCCTGCGAGCATTAATCTGGGTGGAGGTTTCACCGCCACGTCCAAAATTCAGGACTGGAGCTTCTAAGTATGAATGCAGTAAGGCTTCAATCGTGGCGTTAAAGCCGGCGGGAACACCCTGATCAGCCTGAGCTCCTTCGAAGGAGGAGCTCCCCCAAAGAGCCAGGGATGGGCCATTGACCGTGGGGTAGGTGAGTTCGGGCGGGAAGACATTGGACGTCGCATCGGAAGCGTGAGCAGGTGAGCTGCTGGAGGTTGTGCTGATGAGGGTTGCTGCACTGGCTGCGCCGGTTAGAGCAGCAAAGCGCATGAGGTTTCTGCGCGAAGTCGAAAGACCTTCTACGTTTTCGGGGGCCATCTGTACCTTAGTCATGGTGTTTAGAGTGATAACAATGTCGTATCAACGCGTCTGTTGTTTTGCGCCTCAGCTATACATAGTAGTTAGACTTGTGGGTGATTATCTAGGAAAGGTCGCCGTGTCATTACTTACTAGTCGCTGTATAAAGGGTGTATCCATTCTGAGCCTATTAGCTACGGGGCTGCTAACCGGCTGTTCCACACAGCCAGAAAACTTCAGCGAACTTCCCACCCAGAAACCTAAACCGGAGCACATCTCCCAGCTCTCTTCATGGATATACCCTCCCGCAGAAGCAGAGGAAGCCCGCCGTGGATTTGTTGAGCGGTGCGTCAAACAGGCAGGTGGCTCCTACAAAGAGGCTGTGCTGCACCATGATCTGGAAGACACTGTCTTCACGGGCCGCACCACAGAAGAACTTAAGGAAACCGGTTATGGGTCTGAGCCTGCAGATAATAGCCAGCAAATAGCTGACTTTGACCAAAAAGGGCTTGACGCTTATATCGGTACCGATAAGGCTGAGCAGTTCCAGGTGACCTTCATGGACTACACCAGCGGTGACATCTCAGCAGACGGTTGCTTGGCACAAAGCTATGAGTACATCTACGGTAGTGCTGAAAATGGCATTAAGGTTGCACTCTTAGCCCCGCAATTTGGCCAGGCTATTTCAGAAGAGCTGAACGCTGACCAAACCTATATTGATTTGCAAAATGCCTGGAAAACCTGCATGAATGATGCTGGGATTACTTCCCTTGAATCCACCGATCAGGCTGTCTATCAGTCCAGTTTAGTTGATGCTGAAACAGCGGAAAAAATGCTGAAAAGCGATATCAGTTGCCGAGAAAGCAATAATTTTGATGGTGCTGTTACTGAGCTCAAGCACTCATATTACGAGAGCATGTATAAACGCCTAAAACAGTTCTCAGACGATATCGAAGAGACCCATCAGCTTGCTCTTGAACGGGTTAACGCTGATAAGGCTGAGCCCAAGGACACCTCATCTGTCACGGTGCCCACAACCTCATCCTCACCTTCAGCGCCCTAAAATCTTAGGGAGATCACCGCGTCGGTAGGCTTTGATCTAGCGTCAAGCCCACCGACGCTGTTTTTACTAGTAGCTTTAGGTGACCTGCCGAAGAGCGGCCACCGGTGGCACCCCAGTAGCTTTGTAAGCAAGCAGATAGGGAGGCAGCTAGCCAGGCTAGCGTTAGGCCACCTATCCAGGGTGCAACCAACCCTTGCCGCGCGAAAGCGTAGGTTAGAACTGCACCTTCAGCTACGAAAGCTTGCAGGAGAAGCAAGCTCAGTGCGGGTGTCCAGGGGTACAGTAATCAGCTGCCCCTGCAATGCACTCGGCATTCACCCTGAATCTACGGCGCTCAGCATCCTTTAACTGAACCAAAACATCATCCACGTCTCCCAGCTTAGAGAGCTAAAGTGCCGGCAGCAGAACCGACAGATGCTATACCCCCTCAATTCATACCGCAGTATGAGCACCAGACCCACCGAGACACCAAGATTGGGTAGGGTAGTAGCATGCAGTACATCTCAACGCGCGATACTGGCGCAACCCCCGCGTCCTTCACTGACATCCTTCTGGGCGGGCTAGCCCCCGACGGCGGTCTCTACCTGCCCGTAGAATACCCCCAGCTGACCGACGCCACCCTTACCCATTGGCGCCAGGTGCTGAACACTGAGGGCTACCATGCGCTCGCCGCTGAAGTGCTGCAGCTCTTCGTTGATGACATCCCAGCTGAGGACCTCAAAGCGATTACTGCCCGTGCCTATAGCTACCCCAAATTTGCCTCTGAAGACATTGTTCCAGTGACGGAACTAGAACCCGGACTGCTCATCGGTCACCTGTCTGAAGGCCCCACTGCTGCCTTTAAAGACATGGCCATGCAGCTGTTGGGCGAGCTCTTCGAATACGAACTCGCCCGCCGCGGAGAACACCTGACCATTGTGGGCGCGACCTCTGGCGACACCGGTTCCTCAGCCGAATACGCTATGCGTGGCCGCACAGGCATCAAGGTTTTCATGCTGACCCCTGCCGGTCGCATGACCCCCTTCCAGCAAGCACAGATGTTCGGTCTAGATGATGAGAACATCATTAACATCGCTTTGGACGGTGTGTTTGATGATTGCCAAGACGTCGTCAAGGCCATCTCAGCCGACGCTGCTTTCAAGGCGGAACACCGTATTGGTGCGGTGAACTCCATCAACTGGGCACGCCTCATGGCCCAGGTGGTCTACTACGTCTCAAGCTGGATTCGTGCCACCGAAACCAACGACCAGAAGGTCTCCTTCTGCGTTCCTACCGGTAACTTTGGTGATATCTGTGCAGGGCATATCGCCCGCCAAATGGGGTTGCCCATCGACCGTCTGATTGTTGCGACCAACGAGAATGATGTGCTCGATGAATTCTTCCGCACCGGTGACTACCGCGTGCGTTCTTCGGCCGATACCTATGAAACCTCCAGCCCCTCCATGGATATCTCACGAGCCTCAAATTTTGAGCGCTTTGTTTTTGACCTGCTGGGGCGCGATGCTGAGCGCATTGCTGATCTCTTCGGTATCAAGGTACGCCAGGGTGGGTTCTCACTGAGTGATGACCCAGCATTCGCGGACGCCGCGGACCGTTACGGCTTTGCCTCGGGCAAGTCCACCCACGCCGATCGTGTTGCCACAATTCGCGAGGTCAACGAGAAACTGGGTGTGCTGCTTGACCCCCACACCGCTGACGGTGTGAAGGTGGCCCGCTCACTGGCCTCCGAAATTGACACCCCTATCATTTGTCTTGAAACCGCTCTTCCGGTCAAGTTCGCTGAAACCATTGCTGAGGCTATCGGCTCTGAACCAGAAATTCCGGCACGTTTTGAGGGCATTATGGACGCTGAGCGTCACGTACTTGACCTGCCCAACGACGCTGAAGCAGTCAAGAACCTGATTCGCGAACGCGCCTAAACTTGAAGCATGAATGGCGCCGCAACCGTGTTGGTTGCGGCGCCATTTGTTTAACCTGACTAAAGAAAAAGGCTTGCTGTCTTACGATAGGGTTTATGCGAGCTATCAAAACTGATGAACAAGCAATCCTGGAAGCCACAGTGCGGTCTGCGCTTCCCATAGACCGCGCTGAAACCAACCCCACACAGGAAGAACGCCAGCAAATACTAGATAGCTTGGCAAATACGCAGGTAGTCCGTGAATGCGAGTGTGGTACCTGCCCTTCCATAACCCTTGCACTCGACACACCAACCACTGGGTATAGCGGTGTACTATCGGCAGAAACCGTGGACGATTCTGCTCTTGTGCTCGTACATATCAGGCAGGGTGCGGTAAAAGAACTTGAAATTGCCCCGCTGCATGAAGGTGTCAGCGTAGCCCTTCCTGCGCCAGCTGCGCTAGTGCTCGGCGAGCTGCCCTCCCCGCAGTCCGTAGTGTGAGTTGCTTAGACGCCCACTATCTGAAACCAGCGACCAAAATGTGGTAAAGACTAGAGGGCGGGGCTAGCCTGGAAACATGACTGAAAATCGCTCCATCAACCTCGCCGTCATTGCCGGCGACGGCATTGGCCCCGAAGTAGTAGCCCAAGCCGAGCGCGTGCTGAACCACGTCGCTGACCTCGAGAACATCACCCTCACCAGCACCCCCTACAGGCTGGGTGCTGAGCATTGGCTAGCAACCGGTGAAACCCTCACCCAAGAGACCAAAAATCAGCTAGCTACCCACGATGCTATTCTTTTCGGTGCTGTGGGTGCTGATCCCCGCTCGGCAACGGTGCCCAGCGGTCTTATCGAGCGCGAAATCCTGCTCAACCTGCGCTTTTCCTTTGATCACTACATCAACTTGCGCCCATCCAAGCTCTTTCCCGGTGCAGTCTCACCGCTGAGCAACCCCGGCGACATCGACTTCGTGGTGGTGCGAGAAGGCACTGAAGGCCCTTACGCCGGTAATGGAGGCCTGCTGCGGGCTGGCACCCCGGCTGAAATTGCCACCGAGGTTTCACTCAACACTGCCTACGGCATTGAGCGCTTGGTCCGCTATGCTTTTGAACTGGCTACCAGCCGCGAGAAAAAGAAACTGACCCTGATTCATAAGACCAACGTTCTTGTTAACGCCGGTCAGCTCTACTCCCGTATCTTCAACGAAGTCGCCGCAGAGTACCCGCAGGTCACCACCGATTACTTGCACATTGATGCTGCCACCATTTTTTTCACCACTGAGCCCTCTCGTTTTGATGTCATTGTCACCGATAACCTCTTTGGTGACATTCTCACTGACCAGGCTGGCGCTATCACCGGTGGTATCGGCTACGCTGCCTGCGGCAATATCAACGCCAGCGGCACCTTCCCCTCAATGTTTGAGCCGGTGCATGGCTCAGCCCCAGATATTGCTGGCCAGGGCATTGCTAACCCGACCGCCACCGTCCTTGCCGCGGCTATGCTGCTGCGCCACCTCGGCTTTGAGGGCGCCGCAGCGCGAGTCGAGCGAGCCGTAGAAGCAGACCTAGCAGCCAACCCCGGTGCCCAGCGGTCTACCGAAGAGGTTGGCTCGGCAATCATCGCTGCTCTCTAAATCTGCATCTGCGCCCCGCTCTTTCAACGGGGCGCAGACTTTTTCACACGTGGGAGGGCTCACCTGCGGTATCCTCTCTTACAGGAGACCCCTACTTTAACTCAAGGATGGAACATGACTGTGGACTTCACCGTTACCCGTAACACCAACCCCACCAGCCCCGAACGTCGGGCGGAGATTTTGGCTGACCCGGGCTTTGGTAAGCACTTTACCGATCACATGGTGCGTATTGACTGGCACGGTGACCACGTAGACGGCGGCGAATGGTCTAATGCGCAGGTGCTGCCTTACGGCCCTCTGAGCCTGGACCCCGCGGCATCGGTCTTCCACTATGGCCAGGAGATTTTTGAGGGCATCAAGGCCTACCGCCAGGCTGACGGTTCTATCACCACCTTCCGCCCCGAAGAGAATGCAGCCCGCCTCAACAAGTCAGCTCAGCGCCTGGTTTTGCCGAATCTGCCGGAAGAACTCTTCACCGAGGCTATCCGCCAGCTGGTCAGCGTCGACGCCGACTGGGTACCTAGCGGTGACGGTGAATCCCTCTACTTGCGTCCCTTCATGATTTCAACCGAGGCTTTCTTGGGTATTCGCCCAGCACACGCAGTGAGCTTCTTTGTGATTGCTTCACCCGCCGGTAACTACTTTGGCACTCCCAAGCCCGTTGATATCTGGCTTTCAACTAACTACGCCCGCGCGGGTGTGGGTGGCACCGGTGAGGCTAAGTGCGGCGGCAACTACGCAGCGTCCCTGGCTGCTCAGCTAGAGGGTGAAGCTAACGGTTGTAAGCAGGTGATCTTCAAGGACCCCAACCGCGATGACGCCATTGAAGAGTTGGGCGGCATGAATGTCTTCTTCGTCTTTGCTGATGGCAAGATTGTGACCCCTGAGCTGACCGGCACTATCCTGCGCGGTATTACCCGTAAGTCCATTATCAAGCTGGCGCAGGAGCGCGGCCACACTGTTGAGGAGCGTAGGTTCACTCTGGATGAGTGGCGCCAGGGTGTTGCATCGGGCGAGATCACCGAGATTTTTGCCTGCGGTACCGCCGCTGTGATTACTCCCGTCGGTAAGCTCAAGGCAGCTGACTTTGAGATTTCTTCACCTTCGGGTGAGGACGGCGGGGCAGTCACCATGGGTCTGCGCGAAGAACTAGTGGGTATGCAGACCGGTAAGGTCGAAGACCGCTTCGGCTGGAACGTGAAGCTGGTCTAAACTCACCCCTTTGGTGCTACCACTGGCCTGTTCCTGTTGTTTTGGTCTGACGGCGTCAGGCCAAAACAACGGGAACAGGCCAGTTGGGCTTTTAAGCCTGGGATGGCGAGAGATTGAGGGTTGATGTCAGGTCAAGTTGCGCGCAAAAGCTATCGTCGTGGCTGACCAACAATAGAGCGCCCCGGTAGGCATTGAGCGTTTGCACCAGCCAGTTAACCGTTGAGATATCCAAATTATTGGTGGGTTCATCGAGAATCAGCAGCTGGGGAGCGAGAGCTGCCAGTAGCTCACATGCCAGTGCTACCCTGAATCTCTCACCACCAGACAGCGCGCCTACTGGCAGATGCACGCGGTCGCGTTTAAAGAGCAGACGGGCTAGCTGGTCTCGCACCTCTTGCTCCGTCAATACCGGGTTGGCCTGCGCCACTAACTGAAGCATGGATTTCTCTGGCGGAAGACTGATGGACTGAGGCAGGTAGCCGGTATTTGGCACGCGGTAGGTGCAGGTATAGGCAGGCTCCACACCGGTGGTGTGTACTGCTTTCCCCATCACTTCCCTTAGTAGAGTGGTCTTGCCTGACCCGTTACGACCGGTTAGCCGGATCCTCTCAGGGCCCTGAAGAACCAGCGTTTCGGGCAGATCTGCACGAGAGGACGCCCGCTCAAGCTCCAGTACCCGCTTGCCCACTGCAAGTTCTGTAGCAGGCAACTGACAGTAAACCGTATTATCCTGCCGCAGTAAAGATTCAGCATTGAGCTTTGCCTCAATAGCTTGATTAACACGCTGGTCTTGTACCTCCCTGAGCCTGCCAGCCGTTTTTTGAGCGCTCATTTTGTCCAAGCCCATCGCCAGCCCTGGTTTTCGGTTCTGCTCCGCAAATTTTTTGCCGCGCCGCTCAGCCCGGGCAAGCTTAGTCTCTGCTTCGATGCGCTCGCGTTTCTCTTTCCTCTCTACTACCTTGGCATCGCGTACCTGCCGGGTCGCAGCGTCCTGTTCAAGATCAATGCCCTGCCGGTAGCTTTCATAGTTTCCGGTAAAATGTCGCAGCTGCCCGCCGTGCAGCTCGTAGATTTCATCAACCAGCGCTAGGAGCTCAAGGTCGTGGCTCACCACCAGCACGGGGCAGGTCAGGTGCCTGAGTTTGCGGTAGAGAGCTACCCGAGCTTCAGCGTCGAGGTTGTTGGTGGGCTCATCCAGCAGAAGGATGTCGGGGCTGGGCTTTCCTGCATCCGGTGAGATAAGTGCGGTGAGGGCAGCGGTGACGGCTTCACCACCTGAAAGGGAACCTACTGTTCTGCCCATGAGGGTGCGGGCATCTGGTACTTGCCCTTCTCGGTTAGCCTGAGCGGGGCCGAACCCTGCCGTAGCCAGCGCCGCGGTTGCGTTTTCGGCAGCGTCCCAGTTATCGTCAATTGCCTCATAAATAGTGGGGGAGTAGTTGCCGTTCTCTAGTGCATCCAGAGCCTCTAGAGTTTTCTCAATGCCAAAGAGTTCTGCCAGTGTGGTGGCGGTTGTGAGCCCGAGGTCTTGGGGTAGGTAGGCACAATGGGAGGGGCGGGTAATTTCGCCGGAGCTTGGTGCCAGCAAGTCTGCGAGTATGCGCAGGAGAGTTGATTTGCCACTGCCATTGTCGCCAACCAGTGCGGTAACAGGGGCGGTAATTGAGCCAGAAATATCGGTGAAGCAGACGGTGCCGTCGGGCCAGCTGTGGCTGAGGTGGGTAAACGAAAGGTGGGGTTGCGTTTTAGGCATAGTGGTGCAGTTCTCAAGCATAGAAATGGGGTGCTGAAAACTGCTGCCGTGGGCAGGGTTTCAGCAGGGATTAGAGAGCTGCTGAAGAATCCACCGCTCTGCCTTTCGTTGACTGCAAGGACTGGTACACAGTCTAAAGAGAGTAGGGAAGTGCTGTCAACGGTCATCAAATGACTTATATGAAATCTAGCGGACGACACCTAGGTGTAAAGGTCCCGCGCAATACAATGAAGGATGAGAATAAAGGGTGACTTAGTAGCCCAATCCATCAGTAAGTATAAGGAACAGAGTGACGGCAGAAATCAAACTTTCAGATTCGCCCTTATCAAAGCCTGGTATGAGTCTATGGCTTGCCTGTGGAACCTGGGGCCTCGGTGGATTTATCTATGGTTGGCTTTTTGCAGGGGTCCGTTACGGAAGAGACTATTGGAATTTTGCATTCGAATCTCTCGGCTGGGCAGATTGGAGTTTTGCGGCAGTCTGTGGACTAGGATCATTCGCCTTGATTCTCATTAGAGGATTATCAGCTGGTAAGCAAAAAAATAAAAATGAGAGTAACCAGCTTATTCGTATTGTTTCAGCGGTCCTTCCCGCCTTTTTCCTGATTTCATCACTTGCTGTTCTAGCTTTAACGTTTACGACCTACGACCCCGATTGGCAGGATGCTCGCCAAGGAATTGCGACTGCTTTCGCTGCCCTAATCGCAGCTGTTGGTGTGGTAGTTTCCGTTGCTGTTACCTATAAGACGGGTGAAGAAAATCGTCTAGCTCAGAAGGAAATTGAACAACAGAAACTGGACGCTGAGATAATTAAAACCCTGCATGAGCGCCTTCATGAAGTTATCCCCCGTCGCTACGGTAAAGACAGCGCCGATGAAGTTTCAGCATCCTTCTTTCAGCTTGCTTCGCTTTATAAGGACTGGGAAACTTTGGCTGCTACTTCCTCATTAGTCGATGCCCAAAAAGATAGTCAACAACGTAACATTCTCAAAATTCTCTTTGGGATCCACAAAAGTCAAGAAATAAATGATGGAGGTGGCGATACTCCTCGAAGCGAATTGGAAATCCGCACTCTTAATTCCATCATTCAAAATATATTTCCAAAATATTTAGTAGGCTATGAAAATTCATTCATTTTTGATTTGAGTTACTTAGATTTATCGTATTTAGATTTTTCAAGTAGAGACATGAGGGGAAGTAACTTCAAAGGTGCTTTTATCAAAAATGGGAAATTTGAGAACGCAAGACTAGAAGGTGCATTTTTGACCGATTCAATACTTAATGATTCAGTTTTTGAAAATTCATATCTAAATGATGCCCATTTGGACGGTGCTAATCTCGACAACGTTGAATTTAAAGAAGTTCACTTGGAGGGTGCAAACCTTTATAAGGCATCAATGGTTGGAACTGACTTTAACTGGACCTACCTCGAAGGTGTGACGCTCTTTTCAACAATGGAAATGGCTGTAATAAATTTATCTCGTTCGCAAGGTGAAGTTACTCTTTGGCCTCACGATCGGGTAATTAGACAACTAGCATCGTGTAAGTCTTTACCTTTGTGCTCTGAACTTAGAAAAATTCTTTATATGACGGACAAGCTAGTTAATCAGGTGCAAGATTCTCACCGTACTCGTGGTCGGGAAATCCCTAAATAAATTATTCGGAGGTATCCCTTACCCTTTCACACTTCCGGTAGCCTAGAGTCATGCGCATTGCTCGATTTACTGTTGAAGATAACCTGCATTTTGGCCTCGTAGAAGGCGACGCAGGTGAAGAAACCATCACCGTTCTCTCGGGGGACCCCTTCTACTCAGGCGTCAACCCCACCGACAAAAAATACCGCCTGGACGAAGTGCGCCTACTTGCGCCCATCATTCCCCGTTCCAAGGTCATCGGCGCTGCCCGCAACTGGCACGACCACGCCCAAGAACTCGGCAACCAAACCCCTACCAGCCCTCAGTTCTTCTTCAAGCCCAACACCTCCGTCATCGGCCCCGGCGACCCCATTGCCCTGCCCGAATGGTCCAGCGACGTCTCCTACGAAGGCGAGCTTGCTGTGGTCATCGGCCGCATTGCTAAGTCCGTCCCCCTAGACCGCGTCCCCGAGGTAATCTACGGCTACACCGTTGCTAACGACCTCACCGCCCGCGACGCCCAAGAATCAGACGTGCAGTGGGCACGCGCTAAGGGCTTTGACGGCTCTTGCCCCCTGGGCCCCTGGATTGAAACAGAGCTGCAGACCGATGACCTGACGATCCAGACCTGGGTAGACGGCGACCTTAAGCAGGACGGCACCACCGCAGACATGGTCTTCTCCGTCGCAGAACTGGTGGCAGCAGCCAGCGAATACTTCACTCTGCTACCCGGCGACGTCATTCTCACCGGTACTCCAGCCGGCGTCGGCAAGCTCTCAGCGGGCAACGAAGTCGAAATTGAGGTCGAGGGCATCGGTGCCCTGGTTAACACCGTCCGCGCAGAATAAGCTGCCCAGCCGCTAAAATTGAACCCGAAAAACTTATACACCACCACAGAAAGGGACGTGAAAACATCCATGAGTGATTACGCTCTGAAACTTACTGATCCGTCCGAAACCCGCGTGCGTTTCTGCCCATCACCCACCGGCACCCCCCACGTGGGTATGGTGCGCACCGCACTCTTCAACTGGGCCTATGCTAAGCACACCGGCGGCAAGCTAATCTTCCGTATTGAAGACACCGACGCGGCACGTGACTCAGAGGAATCTTTCAATCAGGTGCTCGAATCCCTGCAGTGGCTGGGCATCAACTGGGATGAGGGTGTCGGTGTGGGTGGCCCCCACGAGCCCTACCGCCAGTCAGAGCGTATGGACATTTACGCCGAGGTTGTGGAGAAGCTCAAGGCAGGCGGCTACGTCTACGAGGATTTCTCAACCCCCGAAGAGGTAGAAGAGCGCCACAAGGCCAAGGGCGAAGACCCCAAGCTGGGCTACGACAACTTTGACCGCGACCTCACCGAAGAGCAGAAAGCAGCCTACCGCGCTGAAGGCCGCCTGCCTGTTCTGCGCCTGCGCATGCCTGACACTGACATCACCTTCAACGACCTGGTGCGCGGTGAAATCACATTCAAGGCGGGCTCTGTTCCAGACTTCGTCGTGGTTCGCGCCAACGGCAAGCCCCTCTACACCCTGGTTAACCCCGTGGACGACGCGCTGATGGGCATCACCCATGTGTTGCGTGGTGAAGACTTGCTGTCCTCAACTCCGCGCCAGATTGCGCTCTACCGCGCCCTGGTTGAGGTGGGGGTTACCAGCTTCATCCCCGAATTCGGCCACATGCCCTACGTGATGGGCCAGGGCAACAAGAAGCTTTCCAAGCGTGACCCCGAATCCAGCCTCTACAACCTGCTGGATGCCGGCTTCATCAAGGAAGGTCTGCTCAACTACCTGTCCCTGCTGGGCTGGTCCCTGTCTCACGACGAGGACATCTTCACCATGGACACCATGGTGCAGCACTTCGACATCACAGACGTACTGGCTAACCCCGCCCGCTTTGACCTCAAGAAGGCTGAAGCAATCAACGGCACCCACGTGCGTATGCTCGAAGCTGAGGACTTCCGCAATCGCCTGGTACCCTTCCTCCACAAGGCTGAGCTGGTCTCAGCTGACGAGTTTGAGGCCCTGACCGAGCGCGAACAGCAGATTTTGACTGAAGCTGCGCCTCTGGTCCAGGAACGCATGCAGCTACTAGGTGAGACCCCGGGCTTGCTGGGCTTCCTCTTCAAGAAGGACGAGGACATAGAGACCGCTCCCGACGCCGCTAAGCAGCTTAAGGAGTCAGCACCCGCTGTTCTGGACGCCGCGATTGCCGCTATTGAGGGCCTAGAAACCTTTACTGCTGAAAGCATTCAAGACGCCCTGCGCGAGGCAATCGTTGAGGGTCTAGGAATCAAGCCCCGCCTGGCCTTCGGACCGGTGCGCACCGCTATCTCGGGTGAGCGTATTTCACCACCCCTCTTTGAATCCATGGAGATTTTGGGCAAGGATTCCTCCCTCGCCCGCCTCAAGAAGCTAGCCGCTTCATTGGCGGTCTAGAGTCTGCCCACCCTGAGCCTCGCCTCCTGCCACCTGCCCGGTGGTCAGGGGAGCGGGGTTCTTTGCGTTTTGGGAGGTTCTGCTGTAGTTACTTCTGGGGACTGCTTTTATCTTTTCCATAGGTATCTGAGCGGTGCGCGGATTGGTTTAGATATCTCATGACAAGCAAAAATGCGTAATAACCGGTCACAAAGGGGAGTGTTCAGGGCTGGTAGCTGGAGCGGGCTTGCCCTGGCACAAGTCCAGTGGTAGAAAATGAAACAAGCATTGACCCATATCACACTAGCCTTGGAGTAATTCTCGTGCACTCACCTCGCTACCTAACCCAAACCCTTACTCTGGCTGCTCTTGGTGCCCTGGTCTTGAGCGGCTGTGGGCAGAAGGCAACTGGTAGCATCCCGGAGCCTGGCGATAGTTCTTCATCGGCTGCTTCTTCTGCCTCGGTATCTGCCGGGGGCGCTGATACTTCTGAGGGTGCTACTGCTGAGGTGACTGAGCGCTTTTCTGGTGGGTCTAAGGCGCCTGAGGGGGAGTATCGTGCTGCTGACGAGCAGGGCCCGGCTCAGAATGTGCCTAAGCCTGAGGCTCCTGCTGGAATGAACGTCGAAACTACCGAAGGCATGGAAAAGTTCATCACCTATTACCAGGACATGCGCAACTATGCCCTGCAGACCGGGGATGTCCAAGAAGCGAGTTTGTTGGTTGATAAGTCTTTCACCGACGAGCATGATTTTTATACAGCTCTTGAAGATTTATATGACAATGATGGTTGGATGATATCTGGTGGGATAACAATTCACTACAACATGAACTTGCTAACGTCATTGGGGGATGGTGAGTACTCCATCGGGAGTAACTTCGAGGTCAAAGATTCTGTGCTCTGGCTCGATGGCGAAGCAACCTATAACGATAACTCTCAAGTTATCTACGATGGTGTTGACTTGCGAATTAAGTTTGTTGATGGACGATGGAAGGTTCTGAGCGCTAATGTGGTGGAGTAAATGAAACAGCTACTATCACTTGTTCTTTGCATCGGTGCCATTTCGTTGGGTGTCGTTACTCCTGCTTTTTCCCAGTCAAGCGGAGAAGCAGGTTCAGATGATTTTAAAGTTCGCATCAAAAAAGACATCTTAAAAAATGAAGCAATGAGTTCTCGAAAAAGCGAACCAGTGGCGGTTCATGAAGAAGTTCCAGGCGATTCAGCTGCCTCTGCCATGAAACTTATACAGTTCAAAGAACATAAAAATCCTGAGGATAAGCGTGCTCGGTTAGCTGAAGGAGCCTCACTACAAACAGGTTCCTACTGTTTGGCCTCAGATGGAACCTTAGGCACTATGGGTGTTGTCCCCGCTGACTGGGGCGACGGATCGGATACTCCCTACTACAACAACGGTGTTCCTCTGGGATGTATCGCTCTGAACCCCGATGAACTTGAGGGCGCTGGTCTTGAGCTTGTTGAAGTAAACGGTGAGATGGTTGTCCAGCCTATCCGTATCCATCTGACTGTGGAGGATTTGCAGAGTTTCCCCATTACCCCGGCAGATGCCCATCAAGAGCGAGCTCCCCATACCTTGAAAAATTACAACACCAACTTTTGGGCAGATGCTAGTGTCCAGGAGTTCCAGCGTGAAATAGCTGGTCAGCAGGTTCAGGTGAGAGCTACGCCAGTGAGTTACAGCTTTGTCTATGGTGACGGTGGTCAGCTAGGTCCTGTCTCGTATGCCGGGTATCAACTGGGTGAGGATGTCTGGGATGAGGAGACACCAACCAGCCACAAATATACGGTGCCGGGGGACTATCAGTTCAGTGTGGTGACGGGGTATCGAGGTGAATTTAGCGTTGATGGCGGTCCCTGGGAGGTGATTGATGGAACGGTGGAACGCGCCAGTGAGGGTCAGTTGGTGCGGGTGTGGCGGACGCAGGTGGGTTTGGTTGCTGATGATTGTTCAGCTGATGGGGGTGCTTGGGGTTGCCCCGGCACTGACCGGTAAGCAATCCAACAAAGTAGAGACAATTTACGGCGAATTAGAGCCGGCTCCAAGCCCCTAAACCTTGGTACTGCAGGGCTCATCCAGGGCGCAAATTTGGGTGTGACTCAGGTCTACCAATTTCAAGTTGCACACCCCGAGTAAAGCGTATAGAGTTATTACTCGTTGCGGCGATGAGTTCGAAGAACAAAACGCAGCAATAAACAACAATGGGATATGGTGTAATTGGCAACACTACGGTTTCTGGTACCGTCATTCTAGGTTCGAGTCCTGGTATCCCAGCGAACAACTTGAAAAAGTTGTTGCGGCCCCATCGTATAGCGGCCTAGTACTCCGCCCTCTCACGGCGGCAACACCGGTTCGAATCCGGTTGGGGTCACAGGCAAGAAAACCTCCACTCACTTGAGTGGAGGTTTTCTTTATTAACCCCACCATCCACCAAAGGTCCCGATGCCAAGCTTCAGCTTGAGCGTGATGCAAAGCATTGCTTCTAGGTTTGCACCAAAACCCACCTTACCTATATGCTTATATCTGTTGCTCTTAAGGAGTAACGCTTCAGAAATGAAGACGGCCCCATCGTATAGCGGCCTAGTACTCCGCCCTCTCACGGCGGCAACACCGGTTCGAATCCGGTTGGGGTCACAGGCAAGAAAACCTCCACTCATTTGAGTGGAGGTTTTCTTTTTATCTAGAGCTACTATGCCACACTAGCGCTGTTTTACCCTATAGTTCACTCTTTACCCAAGCCCTACGTGCAAGAATAGAATCGTGCACAACGAAACTATCACTCACACTTTGCAGGGCGTGCGCGAGGCCCGCGACACGCTTGCCGCAGCGCACTTTCCCCTGGAAACCGGGGGAGCAGGAGCTGCTCGTGAGCTGGCCCGCAAAACGGTAACCCAGCTCGATGATTACATCATCCCTAAACTCTCCAGCCTTGACGCCCCATTGACCGTGGTGGTTGGCGGTTCAACCGGTGCCGGTAAATCTACGCTGGTGAACACTCTCATCGGTGAGCCCGTGACTCGGTCCGGCGCTATCCGCCCCACCACCCGCCAGCCAGTTCTGCTACACCGTCCAGAGGACGCGGGAGCATTCACTCCTGAGCGTATATTGCCTAATCTGGTGCGCGTCCCCGTAGAACCAGGTGCGGCTCTTCCCGGCGCTAACCCCCACAACGGCCAGGACGAACTGGTTATGGTACCCGTGCCTGGACTGCCCGCCGGCGTTGCCTTGGTTGATGCCCCGGACTTTGATTCAGTTTCAGATGAGAACCGACGTCTGGCTAAGCAGCTCCTGGCAGCTGCTGACTTATGGCTCTTTGTCACCACGGCTAATCGCTACGCCGATGCTGTGCCCTGGGAGATCCTTCGTGAAGCAGCTAAGCGTGATATCACCATTGCGGTGGTGCTCAACCGTGTGCCTGAAGGCTCTGAAGATGAAATTGAAGCTGACCTGACCCGTATGTTGGCTGAAGCCGGTATTACTGCCGCGCTGATTATGTCCGTTACTGAACAGGACCGTGATGATCAGGGTCTGCTACCCGCCGTCGCGCTGACTCCGCTGACCTTTTGGTTGCGTAGCCTAGGTGCTGATGCTGATGCTCGCAGCGCCATTGCACGCCGCACACTGGAGGGCGCGGTGCGAGGCGTGGCTGGCCAAACACACCAGCTCGCTGACGCCCAGCGGGAACAGGAAGACGCCGAGCGTGCTCTGCGCCAAAACCTGAATGACGCCTACGCCCACGCCTTTGAAAACGTCAAGGAATCCACTAAAGACGGTCAAATGTTGCGCGGTGAGGTGCTCACCCGCTGGCAGGATTTTGTGGGAACCGGTGAGTTCTTTCGCTCGGTGGAAAGCACCGTCGGCAAAATCCGCGACCGTATCTCAGGTTTCCTGCGCGGCACTCCGCCTACCAAAGTTGTTGAGGTAGAGCAGGCTCTAGAGGTTGGCCTGCATTCGGTGATTATGGAAGAGGCCGCTGCAGCGGCCGAAACAGTTCAGCGCCGCTGGCTCGAGGACCGAGCCGGCCGTGCTCTGCTAGCAGGTGAGGATCTGGGAGGTCAGGATAAGGACTTCCCCGAGGAAATCGCTGAAAGCATCCGTGCCTGGCAACAGGATGTCATGGACATCATCTCTCAGGAGGGCGCCGACAAGCGCCAAAAGGCACGTTTCATGTCGCTGGGCGTCAATGTCACAGCTGTGATTCTGATGATTGCTGTCTTCTCCATGACCGGTGGACTAACCGGTATCGAGGTGGGTATCGCTGGTGGCTCAGGTGTGGTCGGTCAGAAGCTTCTCGAAGCAATCTTCGGTGAGGACGCTGTGCGCCGCATGGCTAACCGGGCTCGTGAAACCCTCGAAGCCCGCGTCAAAGAACTGCTGGACCGTCACGCCCAGCGTTTTGAAGACCGCTTGAACAGCCTAGAGATGGGCCCGGACCACCAGGCGCTTGAAGATGTAGCAGTTACACTCACCTCAGCCGGTGAGACCATGATGGCAGGGGAGCAGAACCAAGATGGCTGAGACCAAGAAAGACCAGAGTCATACCGCTCTAGCCCAGCGCGTTGCCGCTCTTGAAAAAGCGGTAGAGCTGGGCGCCGGCCGCCTAGAACCTGAACTTCTGCACCGAGCAACCGACGTACTAGCGCGCACCGGAGCTCGCCGTGAGCTTTCTGCCGAGCACACCGTCATCGGCTTTTTTGGCGCAACGGGTTCTGGTAAATCAACCCTCTTTAACGCCGTGGTCGGCAAAGAAATCGCCAAGAGCGCCGCCCGCCGCCCCACCACATCAGTTGCACAGGCTGCGGTCTGGGGCAAGACTGGGGTTGAGCCCCTACTGGACTGGCTGGGCGTTGAAAACCGCACCTACATGGACGAGGATGCCGCCGAAGCCACCGAAGCTCTCAACCGCGCTGACGTCCCGGTCACCGTAGGCATGTGGAATAAAATCCGTAAATCTGTGGGGCACGCAAAAACAGAAGAGGCAACCGGCGGTCTAGTACTGCTCGATCTGCCGGACTTTGACTCGGTGGAGGCCTCCAACCGCGTCATCGTTGAAAAAATGGCGCAGTGCGTGGACGTGCTGGTCTGGGTTATGGACCCCCAAAAATATGCCGATGCCGTCATCCACCAGGACTTCATCGCCCCGCTCGCATCCCACGGCGCTGTTACCCTAGCTGTTCTCAACCAGGTGGACCGCCTGGACCCCGCAGAAGTGCCAGCGGTACTGGATTCACTCAAACTTCTGCTGGCACAGGACGGGCTTTCTTCCACTCTGGTTGCTGACCCCCTGGCAGTCTCAGCCCGCACTGGCGAAGGCGTGCCCCGTCTACGCGAAGTTCTGGGGCAGGTAGCCGTAGCAAAGAATGCCGCACTAGAACGTATCGATGCTGATTTGCGCACGGTGTGTGCTGATCTGGGTCGCCAGGACGGCGGTGGGCATCCTCGCGGAATTACCCCCGAGAATACTGAGCAACTTGAAGCTGGCCTATACGCCGCATCAGGTGCAGATGGCATTGTGAAGGCTGCAGCTAACTCCTATAAGTTGCACGCGGCTGAGAAGACCGGCTGGATTGCAACCCGTTGGTTGCTCAAGGCTCGCAAGGACCCTCTCAAGCGCCTGGGTCTGCATAAGGAACACGATGGCGCACCGATTTCTAAATCTTCTCTGCCTCCGCTGGGTGCTTCTCAGAAAGCGGCGATGAGCACCTCTCTTCGTACCTTTGCGGGTGATGTTTCTGAAGGCGTGGATGAGCCCTGGAGTCACAGCATCAGGGATTCAGCTCGCACCTATGAAGACCAGCTGCCCAGTGAAATCGAGCGCGCTATTGCCACCGTTCACTATGATGCGGGCAAGAAGCGCTGGTGGTGGCAGGTGCTTAACGTCTTCCAGTGGTTGGGTATCGTTGCGGCGCTCGTGGGCCTGCTCTGGCTCACCGGTCTAGCCCTCGCTACCTACTTCCAGATCGTTCTGCCGGAACCACCTACCGTTGAAGGCTTCCCGCTACCTGTCCCGACCCTGCTAGTGATGACCGGTCTGCTGCTGGGTATTGTGATAGCGATGCTGGGCAGGCTCATCGCGGCAGCTGGCCACCGCATGTACGCTCGTGGAATCACGCGCCAGCTAGAGAACAATGTTGCGGACGTTGCTCAACGGGCTGTGGTGGCACCGGTCGAAGATGAACTCAACCGTCTAGCTGACTACCGGGCAGCTCTAGAGCGGGCTCGATAGCCTCCGGCTCTCAGCGCAGGCAGATGAAAGCGTGCTGACTCCAGCTCAAAATTAAAGGTGGCCCTTGATGCGGACTAGAATTTGTCCGCATCAAGAGCCACCTTTTTGATGCTGAGCTGAAGGGCTGATGGGTAACTAGCTACGCAGCGCCTCAGTGAGAGCGGCGGCTGCTTCACAGACCACTTCGGCGTGCAGCCTGCCGGGCTGACGGGTGAGGCGCTCGATGGGACCTGAGATTGAGATAGCTGCAATAACCTTGCCAGCGGGCGAGCGCACAGGAGCTGATACCGAGGCGGTGCCGCGCTCTCGTTCCCCCACCGACTGTGCCCACCCGCGGCGTCGCACCGCAGCTAGCATGGTGGCAGAGAATCGGGCGTTATGTATGCTTTCAACAAGGCGTGCCTGCTCTTCCCAGGCAGTGAGAATCTGAGCTGCAGATCCAGCCTTCATAGAGAGCTGGGTGCCCACGGGAATGGTGTCGCGCAGGCCAATGGGGCGCTCTGCTGAGGCAACACAAACGCGCCAATCGCCCTGGCGGCGGAAAACCTGGGAGGATTCCCCAGTGACATTGCGCAGATTGTTGAGCACGGGCCCGGACGCTGCAATGAGGCGGTCTTCGCCGGCGGCAGATGATAGTTCGCCCAGGCGTGGGCCCAGCATGAACCTGCCCTGAATGTCACGAGCTACCAGACGGTGGTGGGTCAGTGCCACGGCCAGACGGTGGGCGGTGGGGCGGGCGAGGCCGGTTGCTTCAACCAATTGGGAGAGCGAGGCGGGGCCAGCTTCAAGGCAATCAAGAATGTGGGCGGCTTTGTCGAGGACGCCGACGCCGGAGCTGCGGTTTTCCTGCATGAGGTCAGTCTTTCACCTGGTGGAGACGCACGGGCGGTGCGGTCTCGTATCGCGGTCAGTGTGTGTTTCTGGGTGTGAAACCGTGGGGCTAGGATTGTGTCCGTGTATCTATCATGACTTCTCATATTCTGATATGCAAGTTCAGTTATTGGAAAGTTTGAAAAAACAGCGTCACACTGGTGTATGACAGTACTTATTTTGTTGATGGAGGACTCATGGATGGTGTAACGGGTATTAAGCCCCGCACCCTGGCGGAGAAGGTATGGGACGCGCACACCGTAGTGCCCGGCAAGGGCGGCAAGCCTGATCTTCTCTACATCGATTTACACCTGGTGCACGAAGTTACCTCACC
Organism: Rothia sp. LK2492; assembly: GCF_040946345.1. NCBI lineage: Bacteria > Bacillati > Actinomycetota > Actinomycetes > Micrococcales > Micrococcaceae > Rothia > Rothia sp. LK2492. The sequence continues at coordinate 213,625 of NZ_JAYWLX010000003.1, forward strand.
GCAGGCTTTTGAGGGCCTCCGCCTTGAAGGGCGCCCTCTGCGCCGCCTTGACCTCACCATCGCAACTGAGGATCACAACACCCCCACCGAGAACATTTTCTCAACGATTGCCGATATCACCTCACGCACCCAGATTGAAACCCTGCGCAAGAACGCTGAAGAGTTTGGGGTGCGTATTCACTCACTGGGTGATGCTGAGCAGGGCATCGTGCACGTCGTTGGCCCCCAGCTGGGTCTCACCATGCCCGGTATGACCGTGGTCTGCGGTGACTCCCATACCTCAACCCACGGCGCCTTTGGGGCGCTCGCCTTTGGCATTGGCACCTCAGAGGTCGAACATGTCATGGCTACTCAGACCCTGCCCCTGGCGCCCTTTAAAACCATGGCGATTAACGTTGAGGGAACGCTGAAGCCCGGTGTTACCGCCAAGGACATCATCCTGGCAGTAATCGCTGAAATTGGCACCGGCGGTGGCCAGGGCTACGTGCTGGAATACCGTGGTTCTGCTATCCGCGACCTCTCTATGGAGGGGCGCATGACCATCTGCAACATGTCCATTGAGGCAGGTGCCCGCGCCGGCATGGTGGCTCCCGATGAAACGACCTTCGAATACGTCAAGGGTCGCCCCCACGCACCAACCGGTGAGGACTGGGACGCTGCGGTGGACTACTGGAAGACCCTTCCTACCGATGAGGGTGCGACCTTTGACCGTGAGGTTTTCATCAACGCTGATGAACTTGAGCCGTTTGTTACTTGGGGAACCAACCCCGGTCAGGGGACCCCGCTCTCCCAGTCTGTTCCCTTCCCCGAGGACTTCGGCGATGAGAACGAACAGAAGGCTGCTAGCCGTGCCCTGGACTACATGGGCCTAACCGCTGGTACACCGATGAAGGAGATTCCCGTTGACGTGGTCTTCTTGGGCTCCTGCACCAACTCCCGCATCGAAGATTTGCGGGCAGCTGCAGACATCGTCAAGGGGCACAAAGTGGCAGACGGGGTGCGCATGATGGTGGTGCCCGGCTCCCAGAAGGTACGCGCACAGGCTGAAAAAGAAGGCCTCGATCAAATCTTCAAAGACTTCGGCGCCGACTGGCGTTTTGCAGGCTGCTCTATGTGCCTGGGTATGAACCCTGATCAGCTAGCACCGGGGGAGCGTTGCGCCTCGACATCTAACCGTAACTTTGAAGGGCGCCAGGGCAAGGGTGGCCGCACGCATCTGGTGTCACCTCTGGTAGCGGCAGCTACCGCCATCCGCGGTACCTTGGCATCGCCTGCTGACCTCTAAACTCCTCTGAACCCTGACCTGTCCCCGGACGTACTCCCGGGGCGCACCAGAAAGACTGAACTATGGAACCGATTAAGAAGCACACCGGCATTGGCGTGCCGCTGCGATCATCCAACGTTGATACCGACCAAATTATCCCTGCCGTTTACCTCAAGCGCGTTACTAAGACCGGCTTTGATGACGCCCTTTTTGCAGGCTGGCGTAAGGATGAAAACTTCATTCTCAACCAGGAGCCCTACAAGCACGGCAGCGTGCTGGTGGCTGGCCCTGACTTTGGCACCGGCTCCTCCCGCGAACACGCGGTCTGGGCACTGAGAGATTACGGTTTCCGCGTGGTGATTTCAGCACGCTTTGCCGATATTTTCCGCGGCAACTCAGGTAAGCAGGGGCTGGTAGCGGCCCAGGTGTCACAGGATGACGTGGAACTGATATGGAAGCAACTCGAGGCAGAACCGGGCACCGAGGTCACCGTGGACCTTGAATCCAAGACTGTGACCGTGGGTGCCCTCACCGTACCCTTTGAAATCGATGACTATGTGCGCTGGCGTCTCATGGAAGGCCTCGACGATATTGGGCTGACCCTTCAGCATGAAGAAGCTATCACTGAATTCGAAGCTTCCCGCCCCGCCTGGTTGCCCCGCACCCAGTAGCTAAACCACTGCTACGAAAAGTTCGCAAGGACGCCGGTGACTCATCCCCGGCGTCCTATGGCTTTTGGCTGAGTGGTAACCGCGGCACCTGCCGACGCCTGGCCTAAGGGTGCTGAGGGTTGAATCGGGGCCTGTAGGAGTGCCTATTACCGGTATTACGTCTCAGCTGCACATGAGAACATCACTTAAAGGGTAAACTTACCGGGTAAGAAACTTTTTAAGATTGGACACACATGGTCAGCGCACTGCGTATTGAAGGTGGCACCCCTCTTAAGGGCGAGGTTAACGTCCGCGGTGCTAAGAACTTGGTTCCCAAGGCAATGGTTGCAGCTTTGCTTGGCTCAACCCCCTCAGTGCTCCGCAACGTCCCTCAGATTAAGGACGTTCAGGTTGTCACTGACCTTGTTGAACTGCACGGTGTATCCGTGGATTACAACATGGAAGCTGGCGAGCTGCGCATGGATCCCAGCAAGGTGTCTGTAGCTAACCACACCGACATTGAAGTTCACGCCGGTGATTCCCGTATTCCCATCCTTCTGTGCGGCCCGCTACTGCACACCATCGGTGAAGCATTCATCCCCGATTTGGGCGGCTGCAAAATTGGCGACCGCCCCATCAACTACCACCTGCGCGTTCTAGAGCAGTTCGGCGCCAAGGTGGAGAAACTGCCCACCGGCATCAGCATGCGCGCCCCCGCAGGCGGGCTTCAGGGCGCCGCCATTGAGCTAGAATACCCCTCGGTGGGTGCCACCGAGCAGGTTTTGTTGGCAGCTACCCGCGCCAAGGGCAAAACAGAGCTTAAGGGCGCTGCCATAGAGCCCGAAATTATGGACCTCATCTCTATCTTGCAGAAGATGGGCGCCATCATCACCGTTGAAACCGACCGCCAAATCATCATTGAGGGTGTGGACGAGCTCACCGGCTACAACCACTTTGCTATGCCTGACCGTAACGAGTCAGCCTCCTGGGCCTCCGCTGCGCTTGCAACCCAGGGCGACATCTTCGTCCGCGGTGCCAACCAAAAGGATCTCGCGACCTTCATTAACGTCTACCGCAAGCTCGGAGGCGGCCTGGATATTCAGGACGAGGGCATTCGCTTCTTTCATAAGGGTGGGGACCTCAACCCCCTCTTCGTAGAAACCAACGTGCACCCCGGTTTCATGACCGACTGGCAGCAGCCCCTGGTGGTTGCCATGACCCAGGCAAAGGGTGTTTCGGTGCTCCATGAGACGGTCTACGAGAACCGTTTCGGCTTTACCGACGCCCTAGTGCGCATGGGTGCCTCAGTGCAGCTGCACCGCGACTGCCTTGGCCCCGCAACCTGCCGTTTTGGCCACAAGAACTTCTTGCACTCAGCGATTATCACCGGTAAGACCCCTCTGCGGGGTGCTGATATCAACGTGCCTGATCTGCGCGGTGGTTTCTCCCACGTGATTGCGGCACTCACCGCTGAAGGCACCTCCAACGTCACCGGTGTTTCGGTCATTTCCCGTGGCTATGAGCACTTTGCAGATAAGCTCACTGCTCTGGGCGCCAAATTCGAGGTCTCCGCTTAAGATGGCCGCCAAGAGTTCCTCACTGGGTGATATCAGCCCCACCGCCAAGGGTGATGCGGTATACCGGTTGGCAGGTAACCTGCTCAGACCTCTCTATCATCTACCCATGAAGATTGATATCACCGGTATCGAGAAACTGCCGCAAGAGGGCGGCTACATTGTAATCTCCAACCACCTAACCGTGGTTGACCCGATTACTGCAGCCTACCCCCTCTTCATCAGGGGCGTTTTACCCCGGTTTCTTGCTAAAGAGGGGCTCTTTCGCGTGCCAGTTCTGGGGTGGCTCATGCGCCAGTGCGCTCACATCCCCGTCAGCCGTGGTTCTGCGCAGGCCGGTAAATCCCTGGACGTTGCGCGCAACGTTCTGGACGCCGGGGGAGCGGTACTTATCTTCCCCGAGGGCACCCTCACCAAGGATCCAGAACTGTGGCCCATGACCGGTAAAACCGGTGCAGCACGCCTTGCTTTAGCAACCGGTGCTCCCGTCATTCCCATCGCCCACTGGGGTGATCATGAATTCTGGCCCCGTGGTGGAAAGCCTCGCTTTGGGTTCCCCCGCAAGAAGGTGCAGATTGTAGTGGGCGACCCCATTGATTTCAGCGATCTTCTCACCGATACCGAGCCGGGAGCTAAGCAGAACCGCCAACAACTAGCGGACGCTACGACCAGAATGCTGGATTGTGTCACTGACTTGCTTGAGACCATCCGCGGTGAAAAAGCCCCAGCCGGGCGCTGGAACGCCGTGCTAGGTGTGCGTCAAGCACCCGAGAACAACTAGAACCCCGGAGTAGAAAGGCAGATATGAGCTCTTCTCTTCCATTAAAAGTAGTTGTTCTTGGTGCCGGTAGCTGGGGCACTGCCTTTGCCAAAGTAGTGGCGGATGCAGCTACCGCTGCGGGAAGTAACCGTCAGGTGGTGCTCTGGGGCCGTAAACCAGAGGCTATGGCCCAGATGGCCAGCACTCGCATTAACGAACCCTATTTCCCGGGGGTAAAGCTACCGGATAATCTGGAGTTCACTTCAGATGTGGAACAAGCACTACATGGCGCTCACATCGTTGTTCTGGCGATTCCAGCTCAGGCGCTCCGAGCACAGCTTGAAGTTTTTGCGCCTCTCCTCGAGCCTGACGCGGTTCTGGTTTCACTCGCCAAGGGCCTCGAGATGGGCAGTGGTCTGCGCATGAGTGAAGTGATTATTGAAGTGCTCCAGGGCAACCTAGTTGCCATCGACGCTCCCTCTGAAACTATCTCTGGGGTCGCTGACCGAGTCACCGTGCTTTCTGGACCCAACCTTGCTAAAGAAATTATCGTTGAGCAGCCCACCACCTCCGTGGTGGCAGCTACCACTCTGAAAACAGCCCAGAAAGTAGCTTCAATTTGCGCAGCAGACTACTTCCGCCCCTACACCAATACCGATATTATCGGTGTTGAAATCGGCGGGCTGGTTAAGAACGTTATTGCGCTCTGCGTAGGAATGTGCGAAGGGAAACAGTACGGGGACAACTCAAAAGCTTCGGTGATGACGCGTGGGCTAGCAGAAACAACCCGTCTTGCCCTGGCACTGGGCGGCAAACTGGAGACCATGAGCGGACTAGCTGGCATGGGCGACCTCATCGCTACCTGCTCATCCCCGCTCTCACGTAACCATACCGCTGGCCGCCTCCTCGCAGAAGGTATAGAGCCAGACCAGCTGCACACCGTCATGAGCCAGACCGCTGAATCCATAAAATCAGCTCCGGTTGTGGCAGAACTCGCGCGAAAAGTGGAGGTCGCCATGCCTATCACTGAAGCAGTGGTTGCAGTTTTGAACCGTACAATATCAGTTGAGCAGCTGGCACCGGCACTGCTGGGTAGAGCGCTTAAATCAGAGAGCGATCACATTAGCTAGCGGTCGCCGAACAAGGCCAGTTCAATGTACCGATCGTCTCAGACCACCTATCGTAAGGATGCCATGACTCTTTCGAGCCAGAAGCCCACCGTCGCACTCCTGTGTGGTGGACGCTCATCGGAGCACTCGATTTCTTTGATTACCGCTCGCGGTGTGCTTGGAGCTATCGATCATGAAAAGTACAACGTCGTCACCATTGGTATCACCCGCGATGGGCGTTGGTTTTTGACCGATGAAGATTTTCTAAACCACCTGCTGGAAGAAAACGCACTGGCAGACTTCCCGACTGAGGGCAAGCAGGTTTTTCTGCCCCTGGGCGGGGGAGATAACCGTCTGCGACTCATTGATTCCAAGGACGAGACCCACGTTGAAATGGGCCCTGCCATTGACGTGGTGTTCCCGCTGTTGCACGGCCCCTTTGGTGAGGACGGAACCGTTCAGGGGCTGCTAGAAATGGCTGACCTGCGCTACGTAGGCTGCGGTGTGGCGTCCTCAGCCATCGGCATGGATAAACACTTCATGAAAGTTGCTTTTGAAGCCGCCGGTCTGGCGGTTGGGCCCTATGAAGTAATCACCCACCGCCAGTGGGTACAGAACCCTGACCAAGCCCGTGAACGCATCCAGGCGCTAGGCTACCCGGTCTTCGTAAAACCCGCACGCGCCGGATCATCCTTCGGCATTACCAAGGTGGATTCTGCTGAACAGCTCGATGCCGCCATTGAAGAAGCACACAAATATGACCCCAAACTTGTCATCGAAGCGGGAATCCTAGGGCGAGAAATTGAGTGCGCGGTGCTCGATGGCCGTCAATCAGCTAACCCGTTGGCTTCACATCCCGGTGAAATCGTGATGGTGGATCAGGAACACAGCTTCTATGATTTCGAGTCTAAGTACGTCTCTAAGACCAGCGCTGAAACCCGCTGCCCTGCAGACCTACCCACCGACGTCGCCCAGCAGCTACGAGAGCTAGCCGTTGAAGCTTTCCTGGCAGTAGACGGGGAGGGCCTGTGCCGTGCCGACTTCTTCTACACAGAAGACGGGAACCTGGTGATTAACGAAGTTAACACCATGCCAGGCTTTACCCCCATTTCTATGTATAAGACCATGTGGGAGAACACCGGGGTGAGCTACGCTCAACTGATTGATGAACTGATTACCCTGGCTCTTGAACGCCCGCTAGGCCTGCGCTAAGAGACAAAACCCCGCGTTATCATTCACCAGTGAAAACGCGGGGTTTTGCTTTGTGTGTTTATTGCTGTTTAGGCAGATGAGTCAGCAGTCTCTATGTCAGAGAGAGTGTCATCAATATTGGTGCATTCTTGCTGCTGAGGAATTTGGCCTACCGCCGAAGCAATTTCTGCCAGCAGGGTTGATGAGGAAACCTGGTCAGCATCGAAGGTGATTTGGATGGCGGGTGTACGGCCGAAGGTCTCCGCTACCCAGGTGCCCGTGGCGCTTTGCTCATCACGTTCAGCCATTTGTTCATCGGCTGGTTTGATGATCCAGTCGATACCATTGACCGAAGCGCAGGGGTCTGCAACTGGTGCGGTGGGCAAACTGACCCCGCATTTAAGAACGGACACGGTCGGCTCGCCCCATGCAGTAGTGCCCTGAGCGGTGGTCTCACGCTGTTCAAAACCGCCGAGTGTTTCTGGCATAGCGACCATAGCGTAGGCGCAGACCGGATTGGCTGCGTCCTCAGCAGGTTGGAGGTTAACAACTCGCGGGCCGCAACCCGAAAAAGCGAGGGATAAAAAGCAGACTACGGTGAGAAGGGTGGTCTTTTTGAGCGTGTTCACCCAACCATTCTAACGCCTGCCTGTCTGTCTATATGGTGCCCTCACTCCGCGCATGTTGAACCCAACATTTCAACTGGAGGCAACATTCGGTAGGGTAGTACAAAAGATTTAGGTAACTGAGACCGTGTGGAAGGGGATGAGTGGATGCGTCGTATACGCAGTGCACTAGCCGTTGCCGGGGCACTTGGTGTTATGGTGCTACCCGTTGCAGCGGCAATGGAAACAGCTCCTGCATCTGAGGCAACAACGCCCCCGAGCGTAACTGCAACCGCTTCACCGACCCCCACATCTTCTCGCAGCGCCCCCGCTGAATTTACTCCCGGCACCCCCTCGCCGCAGCAGCCGACGTCCTCTCCCGAGCCAACCCCTGACCTAACCTCTGAGCCAACATCGCCCCCCACTGAGAGCGCTACTCCCACTCAGCCAACCTCTGAACCAACGCCCGAGCCAACCTCTGAACCAACGCCTGCGCCCGAACCTACTGAGGCTCCCAGTACGATGCCGGCATCGCCTCAGCCTAGCGCGCAACCGCCTGAAGAGGTGGAATCCGTCCCTACACTGCCTCAGCCGAATGACGAGGCTCAGCCCCTGCGACCTGCACCTCAGCAAAGCACTGAAGAAGCTCAAGGGGCTGTGGCTGCTCTTTCCCCCTGGACGCTCGGCTCTACCTTCAATAGCGACCGTATAACCGGCGTTATTACCCCTCCGCTTGCTCCCGTAGATTCTCGCGAAGCCACCGCAGTGGCTTCTGGCAGGCTACCTGCATCTGTTCTTGGGCTCACCAATCCCCAGTACTTTGAACGGCAAAGCTATGATGGCACCTTTGGGTGGGTTGAAGGCTTTCTTAATTCCAAGAGCGACCCTTTGCCCCGCTCTGACTCCAGCACCGCTGCCGGTGTGGTGGGAGCAGAAACGCGTGAAGGCAGTGTTAGCGCCATGCCCAGTGGTAACGTTTTTGAACGAGGTATAGCCATTGTGAGCGGTTCTGGCCCGCTCGTGGTTTTCACAGGAATTGCAGCATGTGGGCTTTTGTTCATCGTGGGCAACTTTATGCGCCAGAGTCGAACCGACAAACGATAGGTAAGGGTAAACACCCCATCATGCAAAGAGCACGAGACGTCAGTGAGGACCAGCTGCTAGAGGCCTTCTTACCCATCATTAAAAGTCATAACACCAAGGCTGACCGTCTCATGCTTGGCCCCGGTGACGACTGTGCTGTGCTTAATCTGCGCGACGGGTTGACAGTGATAACCACCGATACCCAAACAGAAGACCAAGATTTCCGATGCACGTGGGCTAACGGCATGGTAACAAGCGGGTACGATGTGGGGTGGAAGGCTGCGACTCAGAATCTGGCTGATATTGCTGCCATGGGGGCCGTCCCACAGACCCTGCTCATTTCCCTGACACTAACCCCAGATACGCCCGTGACGTGGGTAGAGGACTTTGCTCGCGGGGTGACCGAGGCCTGCACCGCCCAGGGCGCTGAGAAGTGCAGTATTTCTGGTGGAGATTTAGGAGCCGGAAGCGAGATTTCGGTAACGGTTACGGCTGTAGGAACCTGCCTCACCCCGGTCCTCCGTAGCGGGGCTCAAACCGGGGACGCACTCGTCCTGGCCGGAGCGGTGGGCACCGCCGCCGCTGGCCTAGCCTTGTTAGAGAACTCTTCAGGCTACCAGCTCACTCCCGGGCTGTCTGCTTGTATTGAAGCTCAGCAAAGACCGTGCTCACCGTTAGCCAGTGGTGCCTCCGCAGCTCACCAACTCACTGCCATGCTCGACGTTTCAGATGGTCTGCTGCGCGATGCTGGGAGAATAGCCCGAGCGTCCTGCGTTAACATTGATATAGACGCTGCTGCTTTGTCGCCCTGGGTCGCCAGGGCCCAGGAGGCAGCAGATTTATGCACGGCACCAAGCCAGAACGCCGATGACCTCGCCCTGCACTGGGTGCTAACCGGTGGAGAAGACCACGGTCTGTTGGCGACTTGCCCGGCAGACTCCGTGCCCGCTGGCTTCACCCGGATTGGTAGGGTGACCCAGCCGGGAGGCGCCGTGACCGTTGATGGAAAAACTTACCGTGCGAAGGGGTGGGACCACTTTGAAGCAACTGCCCGCTAACTGGTGGCTGCCCTGGCTGGTACGCGCTCGCACCCAGCTGGTTGAACACCGAAACTTACTTAACCGCATCAATGTTTTTCCCGTAGCTGACGCTGATACAGGAACTAACCTCGTTGCAACCGTAGGGCGGGCAGCTGATACCGCGGGACTAGCCGATGAACCTGATTTCGCAACCGCCGCACGCGCTGCTCTGCGAGGTGCACGGGGAAACTCCGGCACTCTAGTCTCAGTTTGGTTGCTGGGCTTAGCCAGTGAGCTGGAGGGGCTTGATTGCCCGGATGTAGCCCAGCTACAGCATGCCCTGTTAGCGGGTGCCCAGCGCGCCCAGAGCGCGCTCAGTCAGCCCGCTGAGGGAACCGCTCTCACCGTGATGTCAGCCTTAGTCGTCGTACCGCCTACAGAAAATTTTGGGGGCTACCTGGCCAAGCTGGTGGATGCAGCTGAAGCGACTGTACGGCAAAGCGCCCATGCCGAGCACGCGCGTCATGGTTGGGTGGATTCAGGTGCCCTCGGAATGCTTCTCATAACTGCTGCCCTGTACACCGCGATAACCGCTACAGAGGCTGCCGCTAACTACTCTGATCTTCTGGTTCTTCCCCCTGCTTTTGAAGGCAAAAAGCTGCTTGATTCGGAGGTTGCTGGTGCTAAGACACAACCTCAGGTGGAGGTGATGTGCACCATACGGTTGCCGGTCTATGAGGTCACCGCCCTACGTAGCGCCCTGGATACTATTGGTGATTCTGTGTCCATCGCCCAGGTGTATGCAGGACATGAGGCTCTCTGGGCTATTCACGTGCACGTTGCCAAAGAGAGGGATGCTCTGCGAGTCTTAGAAGCCGCGGGTAAGCCTCAGGACGTGCGAGTGACAGCCTTAGACACCGCTGAGCATCGGGAGCGACATGCCGGAGAACTGGCATGAGCGATGACGCTCTTTTTGAGGTGCCGGCTAGTGGCACAACAACCAACTCGGGCAAGGCGCGGGAGCAGAAAGTTTCGACCGCTGAAGCTAGAAAAAAACCGACCAAAACTACCCGCCGTGTCACGGCGAGCGCCAAGACTGGGCAAGCGTCCAGCTCTAGGTCTAAGAGCCCAGCTCAGACTAAAACCAGTGGAAAACCTGCTCGCCGCAGAACTAAAAAGTCTGAGCCTCTACCCGAGGAAGCGCGGCAGGCACTGGCCCGTTATGCTGCCGAAGACCGCTTAGAGAACGCTAAGCTCAGCACCTATCTGGGGCCAACGACGGCTAAATCCCTGAAGACCCATCTGGGCCTTGAAACGGTGGGTCAGTTACTGGAGTACTACCCGCGAAAATACCTGCCTCGCGGGGAGTTAACCTCTTTTAGCTCCCTGCTCGAAGGGCAAGAAGCAACCATTGTGGCTAAGGTGTTGAGGGTGACGACCCGCACCATGGCTTCCCGGCGCGGCTCCATCACTGAAATTACCATCACCGACCACCTTGGCGGCGACGAAACCGAGCCTACCCAAGAACATTCCGTTAGTTTTGCCGTCAAGTATGGGCGCGCCAATCCGGGCATCCCTAACCCCAACGCTTACCGTGGAGCTGCCGCACCCGCGACAGCAACCGGGCCCTACAGCAACCCCCGCATTACCGGCTCAGCTGGCTACGCAGCTGGTGTCACCGGCAATGCAGATACCTACGATGTATCTGCCAGCTATAACCCCGGTGCCGTCTTTGGGGGTTATGCAACTGACAGCTACGCCATGGTGGGCGATCAGCGCACCATGACGCTCTCATTCTTTAATGCCTGGACGGCTGCCCGTGAGATTCACGAAGGCGACCAGGTGATGTTCTCGGGCAAGGTAGGCACCTATCGGGGCGAGCTGACCCTGACGAATCCTCACTATGCGGTGCTCACCGACCGTAGCTCTCCTGAACCGGTGGGGGAGCAGGCCATTGAGCGTGCCCGAGCTAAAGCCGGCGCACCCATCCCTGTCTACCGGGCCAGCCCCAAATGTCCGACTGACCGTGTTGCTGCGGCGGTCGAAACCCTGCTAGATGCAGCGCCCCTTAACGAGCTGGAAGACTCGGTGCCCTATACCGTGCGTCGAGCCCGCAAAATACCCTCCCTGCAGTGGACCTACCGCGCTGTTCATACTCCCGATACCGAGGAAACCTGGCGAGCTGCCCAGCACTCCCTGCGCTATCGCGAAGCCTTTGTGCTCCAAAGTGCTCTAGCCCGCATACGGGCAGCCAGGGCAGCACACCAGACGCTTGCGCGCCCCTTTGTTCCCGGCGCTCACGCTGACCGCCTGCTCACCCTGTTACCCTATAAACTCACCGAAGGGCAGCTGAAGGTCGGCGATGAAATCAAAGCTGACTTGGCATCAACCGTGCCCATGAATCGTCTGCTCCAAGGTGATGTGGGATCGGGTAAAACCGTGGTTGCCCTGCGTGCCATGCTGCAGGTTGCTGATAACTCTGCACAATCCGCCCTGCTAGCACCCACCGAAGTGTTGGCAGAGCAGCATTACCGCTCGGTCTGCGAGATTTTGGGCGACCTTCTCGATACTTCACCCTTGGACGCGGCCCCCCTCGATACCGTGCAGGACAAGTTGGCCCCCGCATCGGCCTCCTTATCAAAAGCTAGCGGCAAGGTGCGGGTGCTACTTCTGACTGCATCTCTGAAAACTAAGGCTAAGCGAGAGACCCTTCTAGCTATCGCCTCTGGTGCTGCGGATGTCGTCATTGGCACCCACGCCCTGTTAGCTGAGGCTGTGCGGTTCGCTAACCTGGGTCTGGTGGTGGTCGATGAGCAGCACCGTTTTGGTGTGGAACAGCGCGATGCCCTGCGCGGCCCGGGCGGTGAGCTGCCCCACCGACTGGTGATGACGGCAACCCCTATTCCCCGCACCGTTGCCATGACGGTCTTTGGTGACCTCGACACATCCGTGCTGGATCAGCTCCCAGCTGGCCGCCAGAAGATATCGACCTACGTGGTGCCACTGGCCGAAAAACCTTCCTGGGGTGAGCGTCTGTGGCAACGGGCTCGGGAAGAGATTGACGCGGGCCATCAGGTCTATGTGGTGGTCCCCAAAATTGGGGGGACCGATGCCGCCAAAGACCTTGAAGCGGGGGAGACCCTTTTTGGTCCAGGGGCGCAAGAGAGCGCTCGTGATGCACTGGCCTCCGTAGAATCTGTACTCGAACAGCTAGAAGATACCCCCGTTCTGGCAGGCACCCGCATCGCCGGCTTGCACGGGCGGATGGACACGGCCGAGAAAAACCGGGTCATGACCGAGTTCAGCGCTGGTCAACTTGACCTGCTGGTCTCAACCACCGTGATTGAAGTGGGCGTTAACGTCCCCAACGCCACGCTCATGATTATCATGGACGCCGACCGCTTTGGCATCTCGGGACTGCACCAGTTGCGTGGGCGTATTGGCAGAGGTTCACTACCCGGTACCTGCCTGCTGGTGACCAAGCAACCGGCGGAGGGGGTCTCACGTGAGCGTCTCACCGCCGTTGCCAGCACGACCGACGGCTTTGAGCTCTCCCGCATCGACCTGGAGCAGCGGCGCGAAGGTGACATTCTGGGGGCTGCACAGTCGGGTAAGAAATCTACTCTCAAACTGCTGCGCGCCCTGACCGATGCCAAGCTGATTGAAAGGGCCAGGGAGGACGCCTTTGCCCTCATTGAGACTGACCCCACCCTGGCGGCGCACCCCGATTTGGCGCGCACCATCGACCGGGCGCTGGACGCCGACCGCGAAGCATTCTTGGGCAGGGGCTAGGGGCTCTGCCTAGCCGCTGTCTTCCCATCCCCCTCTTTCAGTGTGCGGTGTTGCCCGGCTTTGGACTAGGCTAGAGGCACCACCCTTCCCTCACCTTTTGGAGTCATTGTGAGCCGTATTGTCTCAGGTCTTGCCGGCGGTTTGCGCCTGGCCAGTGTGCCCGGTGATAACACCCGCCCCACCACTGACCGGGTGAAAGAAGCCCTTTTCTCCCGACTTGAGGGTTACGGGCTCACCCAGGGGGTGCGAGTACTGGATCTCTTTGGCGGCTCAGGCGCACTGGGGTGCGAGGCTCTCTCTCGCGGAGCCGTGCACGCTGATTTCGTGGATCACTACCCCAAAGCCATTACTGCTATTGAAAAGAACAGCGCAGCCGTGGCAAAAGCTGGTGGCGGTAGCTCCCGCGTGCACAAGATGACCGCCCGCAGCTACCTGAACACCTACCGGGGAGAGCCCTGGGATGTTGTCTTTGTAGACCCGCCCTACTCAGTGGATAACGAGGAGCTGGTCGAGCTCCTTACCACCCTTGCCCAGCACCTTGCTGATGGGGCGGTGATTGTGGTTGAACGGGCTGCCCGCACTGGCGAGCCCGTTTGGCCCAGTACCCTCGAAAAGTTTGCTGACAAAAAATACGGCGAAACAGTGCTCTACTATGTGGAGTCAGCCACCTAGCCTCTTGCTAGGCTAAGGGCATGAGCAAGAACGATGACACTCCCCAACTTTTGACCAGTAACACCCTGGTTTTTCAGCAGACCAGTAGCATGCTGAGCAACGACTTCAGAATTGAGGACGCCGCCGGCAACCTGGTCGGTCAGGTGCTCACCACCGGCGGGGTTGGGGCACGCCTGCTCAAAGGCAGTCGAACCTTCGACCTGCTCGATGAACGCGGTAACCTTCTACTTCACATCAAAGACCCCTTCGACATGGGCTTTGACCGCTACGAACTCATCACCCCCGATGGCTCCTTGCTGGCCCACGTGCGTAAACAATTCTCTATGATGCGCAAGCGTTTGAAGATCGAAATGCCTGGTCTGACTCTGGAACTAGCCGGTAGCATCCTCGAATACGACTTCTCCATTCGCACCGGCGAAAGGGTAGCTGCCCAGGTGAGCCGCCAGTGGGGCGGGGTAGTGGCCGGTCTGCGCGGGCGCAGCCGTTACTCGGTGTCCTTCGATCCTGATGCACCAGAGCCCGTTCGCCTAGCCATGGTGGGTGCATTGATTGCACTTGACCTGATGCGAGCCAAGGACGCCCGTAACTAGTGAGCGGTGAAGGCCAGTAGCCTACTCACCGCTTCACGTAAGACCTCCGGCTTTTTGCAGAAGGCAAAGCGCACGTAGGAAGCAACCTGCGGGCGGAAGCCTTCGGTCACGAAAGCGGTCAGAGGAATGAGTGCTACACCTGCCAACTGGGGCAGCGCCGCGCAGAGCTCTTCCGCATCAGCAAAGCTCTTGGCCTCTAGGACCTGAGAGACATCGGCTATGGCGAAGAAAGTGCCAGAAGGCTCCATCATCTGCCAGGGTGAACCTGCCAAGCCAGCGATCAGCAGGTCACGCTGAGCAGTGTAGTTATCCCTAAATCCTCGGTAGAAATCGTCACCCAACGCCACACCGGTTGCTGCCGCTACCTGTAGCGGCGCCGCGGCACTGTGGGAGAAATAGCCCTTGACCGGACGTACTGCTTCCAGCAGATGAGCCGGACCGGTGACCCAACCCACCCGCCAACCGGTCAGGGAATGAGTCTTAGAAATAGCCGATACCGCCAGGGTTCGCTCGGCGGCTCCGGGCACAGCCTGGATGGGAGTAAAATCCACACCGGGGTAATAGAGATGCTCATAGACCTGATCAGCCAAAATGAGTGCGTCGTGTTGCCGCGCCAGGCCCACAATTTTCTCAAGAACCGACCGCGAAAAAACTGTTCCGGTGGGGTTATGCGGGTCATTGACCACAATCAAGCGGGTGCGCTCGCTGAACGCATCTTCAAGAGCTTCAAGGTCCGGTGTAAAAGTGGGAGGCAGCAACGGTACCGTTTTGATCTGCGCCCCAGCTAGAGCCGCTGCGGCGGGGTAGAGGTCGTAGTAGGGCTCGAAGAGGATGACTTCTTCCCCCGGTTCCACGAGCGCGCCAATAGAGGACGCCAGAGCCTCTGAGGCACCAGCCGTCACCAGCACCTGGGTCTCGGGGTTGAGCTCAAGATTATAAAAGCGCTGCTGATGCTGGGCGATAGCCTCTCGCAAGACAGGCAGCCCGGCAATCGTGGCGTACTGGTTGACCCCTGTGCGCATAGCCTCAGCTGCGGCGTCCAACATCACCGCCGGCCCGTCGGTATCAGGGAAGCCCTGCCCCAGGTTAAGGGCTCCCTGCTGGTTAGCCAGAGCAGAGATTTCCTCAAAAATGGTAGACCGCCAAGAGCCATCAGCGCCCATCAGGCCCGCTGCCTGACCTACCCGTTCATACGCTCGCTGCACCACAAGAACCTCGCAAAACTCGGTAACAAACTCACTCCACTGTACCCAACACCCAAGCTCAAGCGTCCCCACTCTGTCACATAATGATCAGCTATCTCTCAGACTGCTAGGCTGGGAGGCATGCAATTGGTAGTTTGCCCCGGATCATTTGACCCCATCCACAACGGTCACGTAGAAATCATCACCCGCGCCGCAAAGCTCTACGGCCGCGTTATTGTGGCGGTCGCGCACAACGCCAAAAAGACCTACCGCTTCACCCTTGAAGAACGCATCGCGATGGCAGAAGAAACCTTCGCCCTCTTTGACGATGTCACCGTAGAAGCCCTGCCAACCGACATGCTCCTGGCCGACTTCGTGCGCTCACGTGGATCAATCCTCATGGTTAAAGGCGTGCGCAATGCCCAAGACTTTGAATACGAAGCACCCATGGCCAGCATGAACCGGCACGTTTCCGGTGTCGAAACAGTATTCCTTGCCGGAGACCCCAAACACAACCACCTTTCCTCCACCATTGTCAAAGAGGTTGCAGGGTACGGCGGGGACGTGCGCGCCTTCGTCCCGCGGGCCGTGCAGCGAGCCTTCGCCGAAGCTCAGTAGATCGATCATAAACTCGTCGAGCCAGAAGGTAAGGATGATGGGGTCACTCAAAGCTAGCTGCCCCTCTTGCAGAGCAAAGTCAACCAGCGTTGAGGGCGCTCACCACTTAGACTGCATCCATCCACCCCACTGTGTCAGGGGAAACAGTGTTAAAACCGAAGCAGGCTTGAATAGTCGCCGCTAGCCACCTAGAATTGGTTCTTGGTTTAAAACATTCTTGAGGGAGTTCGTCATTTCACGAAAAGATTCATCGCCCCTGAAGATCTCCGCGCGAGATCTCAGCAAACGACCGGGCAGTATGGAAACCCTTGAAGAAGTTGTGCCAGCACCAATTGACTTTGGTAACGCTCTAATTGGGGCGGAAGAGGGTGACGACATTGACCTCAATGTTCGCCTGGAATCCGTTTCAGATGGTATCTTGGTAACTGGTACTGCATTTGTCACCATGAACGGTGAATGCAGCCTCTGCCTAGACCCGGTTGAATTTGATATAACAGCCGATGTCCAAGAGCTTTTTGTCTTTGAGAAGGCACCTTCAGGTGGCCCCGAAGATGAAGTAGATGAGCAGTACGCCGTAGAGAACGATGAAATTGATCTCGAACCGGCACTGCGGGACGCCGTAATTCTACAATTGCCGTTCCAGCCTGTTTGCAGGGACTCCTGCCAGGGTTTGTGTTCCGAATGTGGAATCCGCCTGGAGGAAGACCCCGAGCATCACCACGAGGTACTAGACCCGCGGTGGAATTCGCTTTCTGCGTTGCTCGATGCAGACGACAAATAAAACTTAAGATAATTCAAGAGAAAAGAGATAGCTGTGGCTGTTCCCAAGCGGAAAATGTCCCGTGCTAACACCCGCGCACGTCGTTCCCAGTGGAAGGCGTCCGCTCCTCAGTTGGTCAAGACCGTTGAAAACGGTCGCGTAACCTACTCCCTGCCTCACCAGGCAAAGCTGGTCACTGACTCTGCAGGCACCGAACTCTTCTACGAGTACAAGGGCCGCAAGGTAGCTGACGCGTAAGTTTAGCGCTGATGAACAACTCTCAATCACAAGAGTTTATGAAACGCCTCGGTGTCGGTCTCGACGCCGAGGCGTTTCGTCTAGCAATGACTCACCGTTCTTACTCCTTTGAGAACGGAAACGTGCCCAATAACGAGCGTCTAGAGTTTCTAGGTGACTCGGTGCTCTCACTAGCGGTCGCCTCCGAACTCTATAGAAGGTTCCCGGACCTGGCTGAAGGTGAGCTGGTGAAGCGTCACCACGTGGTGGTCTCCACCCGAACCCTCGCCGCCCTCGCTCGCACGCTGGGCCTTGGTCCCTGCATCCTTCTGGGGAAGGGCGAAACCAAGACCGGTGGTGCCGATAAAGATTCAATTCTTGCGGACACCATGGAGGCTGTCTTCGGCGCGGTTTACATGAGCTACGGCCCCGAACGCGCTCACCGGCTGGTGCTGGAGCACGTGGGGCAGCTGCTGGACGACCAGAAAACTCTGAACATTGGCCGCGACTGGAAAACTGAGATTCAAGAGTACGCCGCTGCCGCTGGCACCGGTGAACCTGTTTACCGCGTTGAGGGTACCGGCCCTGACCACGCCCGCCGCTACACTGCAACGGTACTCCTGGCAGACAGGGAATTGGGGACCGGGCAGGGGACGAGCAAAAAGGAAGCCGAGCGCCTAGCGGCTGAGGCCGCCTACTACGCTATTCACGGCAACTGATAATGGCTCCGCCCTAAAATTTCATCAAAAGAACGTGCCTGATAGGTTCGAATGTACCGCCTCGGTGGTGTATTCGGGTCTAGCAGGCACGTTCTTTCTTTGCCAGGCAGTACCTGCCGAGGCACAATAGGGGGGAACTAAAGAAGGGGAGAGGTATGCCTGAATTACCCGAAGTTGAAGTGGTGCGCCGCGGTCTTGCGGGGCATACCCTGGGTGCTGCCATAGAGCGGGTCACCGTGGTGGACGGACGTTCGGTGCGGCGTCACTTGGCCGGGCCAGTTGATTTTATCCAGCAGCTTGAAGGCGCTATTATCGCTGATATTTGCCGGCGTGGTAAGTACCTTTGGGTCTTGCTCGCCCGTGATGCTGAAGCTGCCCACGAGGGGCAGGTGGCGCCGATTGCCCTGGTCATACACCTGGGGATGAGCGGACAGGTGCTCCTTAAAGAACCTGCGATGGCTACTGAAAAACACCAGAAAATCGTGCTCAACCTGGCTGGTGCCACTGATGAAGCGGGGCAGGCCAGCGATCTCGACATGCGTTTTGTAGACCAGCGTATCTTCGGCGGAATGTTCCTCGACCCTCTGGTTGAAACAACCAATCGCGAGGGCGAGCCGGTGCCGGCGGCGTCCTCAAGTGCACTGAATCTGCCGCTGATCCCGGCGTCGGTGGCTCACATAGCCCGAGACCCGCTAGACCCTCACTTTGACCTGGCTGAGGTGCGCAGCAAAATGCTGAAAACCTCCACCGGTATTAAAAAACTTCTACTAGATCAGTCCGTTGTCTCCGGGGTAGGCAACATTTATGCAGATGAGGCGCTCTGGCGGGCCCGTCTGCACTATGCCAAACCCGCTAAAACGCTCAGCCCCGCCCAAACCCGAGAACTCATCGCCGGGGCCACTCGGGTGATGCAGGACGCCCTTGCCCAGGGCGGCACCAGCTTCGATGCTCTATACGTCAACGTCAACGGAGAGTCAGGCTACTTCGACCGATCCCTCTTTGCTTACGGGCAGGCTGGCAAGCCGTGCGCACGCTGCCTTGAAGCGGGGCGCACCAGCATCATGGTACGCGAACCCTTCGGGGGGCGGAGCTCCTACCGGTGCCCTCACTGTCAGCGTAGACCGCGCGGCGTCAAGGCATAGGAGCGTGAAGCAGGAATCCGCCAGTATCCTGGAGCGAGTTAGCGACTGAACCGGTCCCCGTAGAAGGCACCTAGCTTGGTGTAGCCCTCTTCCAAGCTCACTGCGGGCGTCCAGTCCAGCAGTTGCTGGGTGAGGCTCTGATCAAACCAGTGAGAGGTCGAGAGCTGCTCTGCCAAGAAACTCGTCATGGGCGGAATCTCATCCGTACCGCGGAGTGCCCAAATCTTTTCCAGCGCCAGCCCGAGACCCACCGCCAAGCGGGCAGGGAGTGAACGGGAGGGAGCAGGCACGCCGCAGGCGGTGCACATTCCAGCCAGAATTTCCGCTACCGTGCGTGGTTGCCCATTAGTGACTACCAGCGGGGTGCCATGAATCTGTTCAAGGCGCTGGTAACCACGCACAAAAGCGTCCGCAGCGTTATCAATGTAGAGCGTATCAATCAGGGCAGTGCCATCATTGAGCAGGGGCAGACGCCCGGCAGCGGCGCGTTCAAGGACGCGCTCAACCAGCTGGGTATCACCGGGGCCCCAGACTAAATGCGGGCGCAAGACGCCCACCCAGAAATCGGCCGAATCGTAGCTCAGCGCTAGTTGCTCAGCTGCTGCCTTAGAACGGGCGTAGTTACCCCGGGCATGCTCGGGGGATGCCGGTGAGTTACCCTCACCTTCAATGGCACTGCCGGTGTGAGCAACCGAGGGTGAGGACGTATTGAGGAACTTACGGATACCGGCTTCCCGCGCGGCGTCCAGCAGCGCACGGGTTCCTTCAATATTGACTCGCTCGTAGTCAGCCCAGTCACCGACCACCGATACCTTAGCGGCCATGTGAATGACCCCATCCACACCATCTAAGGCTTGGCTGAGCACAGCTGCGTCATTGACCGAGCCGCGTACCTGCGAAAAACGATCGGTGACTGACTCCGGCAGTACCTCAGCGATGCCAGCATCCCCTCGCTGGAAAGCTCGAACATCGTAGCCAGCTCTCAACAGAGCAAAGACGGTTTCTCTGCCCAACATGCCTGAGGCGCCAGTGAGTAATACGCGTTCACCGAGGCGGGGCGCGAAATCTGAAGGGGTAATGGGGCGCAGTGAGACTACCATGCGATAACTCCCTTGCCCACGCGAGCCTTCTTGCCAGCCAATACCTTGCGAGCCCAGGTCGCTAATACCGGGCGATCAATCTTGGAGTTATGGCGCACATCCGTGGGGTGTTCAGCAACCATCAGCACTGCTGAAATCTCAATACCGGTTTCTTGCAACACCGCCTGGCGCACCCGCTGCGTCAGTTCAACCGGTGCCCGGCCGACTCGGGTTTTCTTACCCTCAAAGCGAGGGCCAACCTCGGCAACAATCACCGGGGACGCCGCGCCGGTCTGCCCCACGGCAACGGCGGCAGCCCGACAAACACCGGGTACCAGCTCTGCTGCCTGTTCCAGAGCAACGGGGGTCAGCACTCCCTGGCTGGTGACCAGCACATGAGCTAGACGCCCTTCAACCCAGAGGCGACCAGCGGCATCAAAGTGGCCCACATCACCGGTGCGATGCCACCCGGGGGTTGAGGTAGAGACACCTTCAGTTACCCAGAGGGTGTCGTAGCGATCCTTCACGTGGGGTGCAGAGACCAGGATTTCACCTGTCACACCGGGTTCTTCTGTCACCTCCGCACTGGCAGACCCATCGGCGAGCAAAGGAGCAATCTGCACTCGCGCACCGAAGACAGGACTACCCACGCAGACACCCCCGCCAGCGCCCAGCATGCCGTCTGCGGCGTCCATTTCTGCCCGCTGAATCTTCTCAAAGGAGACATCGGTGGTCGGCAGAGCCTCGGTCATGCCATAGGGGGTGTGCAGAGCAGCTGCTGGCACAATGTCCTGCAGCTGAGCCAAGAGGGCAGAGGTAACGGGGGCGCCAGCTGAGAGCACCGTACCTATCTTGCCCAGGGCCTCCCGTTGTTGGGTGTTTAGGTCCCCGGCAGTAGCAATGACGTTCATGATGGCGGCAGGGGAGACAAAAACAGTAGTGGCGTCGATAGCTGCCGCAGCCGATGCCAGGGCTGAAGCGGTGAGAGTTTTAGGCTTGGTGACATCCATGGTGGGGGTGACGCTGGTGGCACCCAGTGCTGGCCCCAGCAGAGCAAAGGGTGCGAAGCCAGCGACTAGACCGTTGCCCGCCGCTAAATCGTAGGTGCCAGCAATGGCATCACGCATGGCAGCCAACTGGCGATGGGTGTAGACCACACCCTTAGCCGGACCAGTGGAGCCCGAGGTGTAAAGAATCGCGGCGTCCGCATCAGGTTGCGGGTAGGTGAGTTCGAAAGTAGAGGGCGTCTCAAAGTCGGCCACTGACCCCACAACTCCCAGAGCACGGGCTGCAGCCGGCTTGAGCGACGTAGCGGCGATACGAGTCCCGGGCCAACCCAGGGAACGGGCCGCAGCGAGGGCAGTGGGGATACCGATGAGCCAGGTGGGGCGGGCTCCCTTAAGTGCGCGTGTCATACCCTTGAGCCCCAGACCGGTATCAGCCACCACAATCACAGCTCCCAGCTTGAGGCAGGCGTACATGAGCGCGGTCAAATCAATACCGGGGGTCACCAGAAGATTTACTCGGTCACCGCGCTGCACGCCCAGCTTATGCAGACCTGCGGCTATTCGGGTGACCTCGGCGTCCAACTGCTGCCAGGTGAGCTGCCGGGCAACTGAAGTGCCGTCACCGGCGGCGTCCATATCTACTACAGCGAGACTAGTATCTTTTGCACGTGCTTCAACCTCGGCAATCATCGGGCGGTAACCAGTGCTTACTGGGTTCAACTGTTCACGAGCTTGCACATGAAGAGAACGTGCTGTTTGCTGGCTGATGAAGTGCTGGTCCAGCCACTTAAGAATGGGGGTAGCAATATCTTCGTCTTCTGCCACCAAGTGGCTGGCATTCTCAAAACGGTGAATATCAGCTTGAGGTAAACGGGTGGCCACATCAGCCATGTAGCGGCGCTGGAAGACCGGGTCTTTGGTACCCCAAAGCATGAGAGCAGGGACGTCCAGCCCCTTAATACCTTCAGCCACTCGCAGCATGGGTCGGTAGGAGGGCGCGGCCTCAGTAGCGGGAATATCCGCCACGAAATTGCGCACACCGCAGCGGTGCTCAGCGGTGGTGTAGGGCAGCTTATAGGTTTTCTTGACCTCTGCTGGCAGGCCGCCAGGTGCCTGGGCTAGCCCCAGCGTTACATCAATGAAGGCGGTGGAACCTCGGGTTGCCCAGGAGTGGAGGGTAGGGGAGAGAGCTGCCTGCAGAGCTACCGGGATTTTCTCGACTGAATTGTGGAAGACTGCGGTGTTGGTGAGCATGATGCCCGAAAGAATATCGCGGTGACCCAGCGCCCAGCCTAGAGAGATGAGACCGCCCCAGTCATGAGCCAAGGTAACCAGCGGTAGATCGGTAGAGTCAAGGCCCAACGCGGCGGTGAAGTCGCCCAGGTCGATAATGCGGTCAGCCAGTGAGCGTGCCAAGCCAGTGCGCTCTGAAAAGCCCATCTCTAGCTGATCGACAGCAACTACTCGCCAGGGCTGCTCGCCTTCGCTGGCAGCAGCTACTACAGACCGCCACAGGTAAGACCAGGTCGGGTTGCCGTGAACACAGAGCACGGTGCCCACTGGCTCTTTACCAGCGGATTTCAACACGGCAAGGTTATCGAGGTAGTGCCAGGTACGCACGCTACCTTCAGCCTCAACCGAAGCAGTTGAGGGAACAGCCAGCGTGTGCGACCACTCTGGGTTAACGCCGGGCCAGTCAGAGGGGTGGGGGGTTAGCGTTTCATTCATTTTCAACCTCTATAGGTAACCAGCCCCGGCTTTTCGCCAGGTGCCTTGTTCCAGGTGCCTTTCGCCATGCCGGCGTAGGCATCCTCACACAATATTTACCAGGTGATTTCCATCAGGGCGGTATTCAAACCGGACCCAACACCCAGGCAGAGAATACGGTCACCCTTGCTGTACTTGACCGAATCTTCAGCCAGCGTCATGGGAAGAGCGGCAGCAGCCACATTGCCCCATACCGGGAAGGTAAGTGGGAGGCGCTCGCGGTCCAAATCAACAGCCTCAATAATGGCATTGGTATGGGCGTTAGAGATCTGATGGGTGACGTAAGAGGTCATGTTGGACCAGTCCCAGCCGTTCTGGGAGGCCTCTTCCCAAGCCTCTGCCACCAGCGCTAAACCGTGCTTGAGCAGGCCCGCCGCATCGGTGTTCATTCCGGTATCCGCTTCGCCGCCAACACACAGATCACGGTGTTCAGTGCCAGCACGGGTCACTGACCCCACAATCTTATGGGCATTGGGGTGCTGGTCTGAGCGTCCCAGTACTGCAGCCGCAGCACCAGAACCCAGGGTCAAGGTGGCAAATTGCGCCAGCACATCATCACGGGTGGAATCGGGGCGGCTTAGCTGACGCAGGGCAGTGGCGTGCCACGGTGAAGGATCCTCCCCAGCAACAATCAGGGCGTAGTCAATGGCGCCCGCATCGATCATAGTTGATGCCACAGTCATAGCGTTCACAAAGCCCAAGCAGGCGTTGGTGATATCAAAAGTCAGAGCATGGCGGGGCAACCCCAAGCGGTCGTGAACACCCACAGCAACAGCCGGTTCAAAGTTATCGCGGGTTACCGAAGCATTAATGAGCAGACCCACCTGCTCCTTATCGATACCGGCAGCTGCGAGTGCTTGCTCACCGGCGGCCACCGCGCCGTCCTCGAAGGTCATGCCCTCGCCCCAGGAGCGCCGTTCAGTAATACCTGCCAGTCGTTCCAGCAACCCCTTAGGCATTTTGAGACGCTGATAGGTCTGAGCCAACTGCTCATCAAAGTAGGAACTATTCACCGTGTTAGGGGGTAGCACTCGCGTGATGGAAATCAGCGACGCATTGCGGTGACGGATATCTGAGTTGGCAGTCATCTACTCTTCTAGCATTTCAGGTGGGCGAAAAGGCACACCCACCACACGGGCAGGCGCTTAATCAATTTACATTTTACGCCCCAAAATTTTAATATGCTTAATTGAGCTGACGGGTGATTCTCACATCGCTGTAGGGCAAAAAGAGCTGGGGTACTGTTGATAGCGCAGAAAAATCTGCTATCTATCCCCAACCCGAAAGCTCCTGATGCACCTTAAATCTTTATCCGTGCGTGGCTTCAAATCCTTTGCTTCAGTAACGATGTTTGAGTTCGAACCTGGGCTTAATGCCATTGTTGGGCCCAATGGGTCGGGTAAGTCCAATGTGGTGGACGCCCTGGCGTGGGTGCTGGGCGCGCAGGGTGCATCTGCTCTCAGAGGTGGCTCAATGAAAGATGTCATCTTTGCCGGTGGTTCTGGGCGTACAGCCCTGGGCCGCGCGCGGGTAGAGTTGGTGATCGATAATACGGACGGCTCGCTCGCCCTGCCCTATACTGAAATTTCTCTTGCCCGCACCATGTTTTCTGCTGGTGGGTCTGACTATGAAATCAACGGCAAGCCCGCCCGCTTATCTGATGTGCAAGATTTTCTTTCGGACGCCGGTTTAGGCAGAGAGCTCCATTCACTGGTAGGCCAGGGGCAGCTCGATAAAATTTTGCACGGTTCAGCGGCTGATCGCCGTGAACTCATCGAGGAGGCTGCTGGCCTCGTAAAATACCGCAAGCGCCAGAGTAGAACCGCTACCAGGTTAGAAGCCATGAAAGGCAACCTAGACCGCCTTGAAGATGTTGCCAGTGAGCTAAGCCAGCAGCTAGAAGGACGCCGGGAGCAGGCTGAGGCTGCCCGCTCGGCATCTGCTGTGGCTGCCCGCGTCCGCTCAGCTAAAAAAGAATTGCTGGTACTTGATGCTCAGCAGCTGGAACGCAAGCGTGAGGAAGAGACTGCTGCCAGTGAACGAACTGGCGTTCTACAAAAAGAAGCTCATCTCAAACGGGAGTCGCTGACTCAACGTCTGGAAACCTTAGCTGTTCGAGAGAAAGCTAAAACCGCTGAGCGTAACAGTGTGAGGGAGCTACTAACACGTGCTGAATCGGTGCAGCATCGTGCCCAAGCGGTTGAGCTGATTGCTAGCGAACGCTTGAAAGCAGAAAAGAGTAGCTCTGCTGCCGACGACGGGGAACGGGTGGAAAAGGCTCAGGCTGCTTGGATGAGTGAAAAGCGGGAAGCTCAGCGCATTGAGCAGGCGCTCAATAATGCTCAGAAGGCGGTTGAAGTTGCTCGTGATAATGCGGAGGATGCTGAACGTACCGTCACCGAAGCTATCGAGAATCTGGAACATATTGAACGGTCACAAATTATCTACCGGGAAGAAGCTGCCCGACTCACCGGTGAATTAGCTTTAGCTCGTGCGGCGCATGACCGAGCTGAGGTGGAGTGCGCAAGCCGCCGCGGTGAGCTAGAAGATTTCACGGATAACGCGGCTGGCTCTGAGAAAGAAATAGCTGCTGCCCGGCACGCTGTTACCGAACTTAAGCAAAGGGTCGAAGCCGGCGTGAAGGCTGAAGCCTCAGCACGGACTAAAAGAGTGGGGACGGCTTTAGCTGAGCAGAACAGTCTACAGCAGTCTCATCAAGCTGAAGTAGAAGTTGAATCACTTTCAGCGAGACGCGAAGCTCTCAAAGCCGCGATGAGTTATGATTTCGCCCAGCCCGCTATGCGCGACGCAATTGCTGTTGCTAGATCAGATGGAGCAGAAGAAGTTGCCTCTCTCCTGACCGTCAAGAAAGGGTGGGAAAAGGCAGTGGGGATTGCCTTGGGGCAACTGGCCTCTGCGCTGATTGGTAAGGATGGTAAAGAACCTGAGCAGGCAGTATCTGCACTTTTCAACCCCCACCACAATGCTGAAGCAAAACTTGACGCTCAAGCTGAACTTTATGCTGAGCCGGGGGTATATCGCTTTACTGACCTGGTAGAAGCCCCTGAATCACTCCAACAGCTTTTGCTGATCTCGTTGGGCAATCTGGCTTTTTGTGATAATGATGCGCAAGCTCGCAGGCTTATAATCCGCTACCCTCAGGCAAGGCTGGTGAGCCAAGAGGCTACTGCGCGAACCTCCAGCTCAGTGTTTTACCCGGCAGATGGTGCGGGGGCAGTTGAACTGCATAGCCAGCTGGCGGCAGTCACCAAAGAACTCTGCGAGGCTCAGATTGCCTATCGAACAGCCCAGCAGTCAAGTGCTGACGCACAGAGTGCCCACTCCGAAGCTACCGCAGAAGAACAGAGCATTGCCCGCACCCTGGGTGCTGACCGAACGGCCCTTGCCAAAGCCAGCACTGAATTAGCCGCGCTCCAGGCTAGGGCTGAGACGACCGGCGCCGAAACCTCACGCTTATCCGAGAGAGCGCAGCGGGCGGTCGATCTTCTTGAGGAAACTGATACTAAACTGCAGGCTGCAATCGAAGCCCTGGATGCTTGCTTTGCCCAGAAACCGCTCGACCAGCGCGAAAAGCTCACCCGGGTTCTGATGCAGGCACGAGCAGATGCCACCGAAACGAGCCGTCGTCTGATCTTGGCTCAGTCTGAGCATGCCCACCTCGTAGAACTTCAAGAGAGTGCTGGAGCTAGAGTAGCTCAGGCGAAAACAGCCCTTGAAGCTGTTCAACGTGCCCAAGAGCACGCACAGAAAAGAGAAGAAGAAGGGCATTTAAAACGCGCGCGGGCTGTTAAAGCTCAAAAATCTGCAAAAGCACTGTTAGCGGCACTGGCCGATTCCCTTGGGGAGCTAGACCAGCAGCACGAAGCTTGCCAGCAAGCCGTGCTGCGTCTGCGCGAAGAGATAGCCGGTGTACGTCAGGAACTCGATGGCGCCCAAAAGAGCGTTGCCGCCGCCTTGACGCTAAAGGCCGAGGCGGCTGCTACTCATGCCCGTTTAGAAGCGCGATGGGAAGCCCTGGAGAGCCGCGCCTTTGATGAGCTAGGGCAGGGTCTAAAAGACGTGCTTGCTGCAGCACACCAGGGCACATCGGATGAAGCTGACTCAACTGAGGGGTCTGTCTCCCGTGAACAGCTTGAACAGGATCTGGCGACTGCTGAGAAAGAACTGAAGCGCCTGGGCGTCGTCAACCCACTGGCATTAGAAGAGTTCGAAGCGCTGAAACAGCGGCACGATTATCTGCAGGAGCAGATGAGGGATCTCAAGAACAGCAGATCAGACCTGCGCGCTGTCATGAAAGACATTTCGAAGCATATCGAGAAATCCTTTGAGCAAACTTTCACTCAGGTGCAAAAACAGTTTGAACAGATTTTTGCTGAGCTTTTCCCTGGCGGTGTGGGACAGCTGGTGTTCGCTGACCCAACCGACCCCCAGAACAGCGGGATTGATTTGCAGGTTCGCCCTGCCGGTAAAAAGGTGAGTCGCCTATCCCTGCTCTCCGGTGGTGAGCGCTCGCTGGCGTCCCTGGCTCTCTTGCTGGCAATTTTTATGACCAAGCCAGCGCCCTTCTACGTGCTAGATGAAGTTGAAGCTGCCTTAGATGACCGTAACCTGGGCCGTCTGCTGGGGGTCCTGGAGAGCCTCAGGGAAATTTCCCAGCTCATTATGGTGACACACCACCAGCGCACCATGAGTAGCGCTGATACGCTGTACGGTATTTCCATGCGAGAGGGCGTTTCTACGGTGATCTCTCAGCGTGGTGCTGATGTGACAGCTGCGGTAACAGAAGGAGCAGATAAGAATGACGGCTAAGAAAAGGTTATTCGCTGCTGGAGGCGTGCTAGCTGCCGGCCTGAGTGCCACTGGGGCGGGGCTGGCAACCTTGAGCTTCCGCTACCCGCAAACCGATAAGGAACTCCTCCTGCCCGGTTGGCTGGTAAGCCGCTACACTGGATTTTCCACGATGTCAGAGCTTGTTGATGCTCCCAGAAGCAAGCCAACTGCCCACGATATTGATGTTCCCACCCACCGGCGGATTGACATTTCCCGCATCATGATTGATGGCCCGGCGGGACCGTTACCTCTCTACATCTACCGCGCTAAGAAGCGAGTGGGTGAAGACGCAGGGCGCGGCTCCACCGCCCTGTTTTGGTTGCACGGGGGTGGGTATGCCCGTGGGAGTGCCTCGGCTGAAGTGCGCAGTATTGCTGACTTTGTGCTGACCACTGACACCGTGGTGATCGCCCCTGAATACCGCACTTCGGTGCAGGCGCCTTATCCGGCCGCCTTTGATGACTCTTACGCCGCGCTCTTGTGGACTCGCGATAACTGGCGAACGTTGGGCACTAACCCGGATCAGTTGTTGATCGGTGGCATGAGTGCTGGTGGCGGTTTGGCGATTGCGCTGGCGCTTAAGGCCCGGGATACGGGGGAGGTGCAGCTTGCTTTCCAGTTGCCGCTATACCCCATGATGAATGACCGCATGGACACACCGTCCATGATGGGCAATGAGGATTTGGTCTGGGATGAAACCAGGAACCGCCTCGCCTGGGAACTCTACCTGGGTGACCTCTTTGGAAGTAACAGGGTACCAGCCTACGCGGCACCTGCACGGGCAGAGTCCTTTGCGGGGTTGCCCCCTGCCTATACCTTTATTGGTTTGCAGGATCCCTTCCTCGACGAAACTGTGGATTATGTGGAGGCTCTTCAGGGCGCTGGGGTGCCGGTAACCTATGACCTGTATGAGGGTGGTTTCCATGGCTTTGACCATTTCACCTGGACAGCTCTGGCTAGGACGGCGCGTGCCAACTGCTTGGCTGCTTACCAGCATGCGGTTGAAACATGCTTCGCACCCCAAAAGTAAGGAAATACCGCTAAAGCTTCAACACATAGAAAAGGCCTGAGAAGAGACGGTTTGATACCCATCCTTACAGGCTGGCTATTTACCGGTGTACCCTTCTTCGGCGACATCTGCCGGGAACTTGGGTTTGAAGCCGGGCAACCACCCAAGAGAAGCTACCAACAGCAGACCTGCGCAGAGCACGAAGGCAGGGAAGAAGCCGGCGGCATCAATGATGGCACCTGCTATCAGCGGGCCGATAATGAGGCCGATATCAGAGACCATCTGATAGTAGGCAAGCGGCTGACCACCTGACCGCTTGTTTCCAATGACATCAGACAGGCAAGCCTGCAAGGACGGGCCCAGTAGCGCTGAACCAATACCTAGAAGCACAGCGGTTGCCACGAAAGCGGCAGGGTGATTAATAAAACCGAAGACTAACGTAACAGAGCCAGAGAGCAGCAAACCGGCAAAGATCATGGGGCGGCGGCCAATACGGTCACCCATCTTGCCCGAGTAAATCTGCGTCAGAGCGTTACCTGCCGCGTATGCAGCTAGGGTGAAACCAGCGAGCGTAGCGCCGCGCGCGGCAGCGTCGTAGCCGGTCTCGTTGCGGTGAAAGTCAGCGAGCACCGCTACAGCTGCCAGGGGGATGACCGAGCTCTGCAACCCGAAGACCGACCAGCCGACTGCGAAGTTGGTGAAGAGAGCGGAGCGGAAGTTGGTGAACCCCCAAGCCTCTTTAAAGGTCAGAGCTTTTTTGGGTACGGCAATACCTTGGGTGTTGAGGTTAACCTCTTGGAGTTCCTCTTTCAGCTTGGTCAGTACCACTGTGGCCGCTCCGAAGAGTAACAGAGCATAGACAAAGAAAGGCATGCGCATGCCCCAGCCTGCTGCTAGAGCGCCCAGCACCGGGCCAAGAATGTTGCCCAGCAAGAAAGAGGTGGCGTAGTAGCCCGAGACTCTACCGCGAATCGCCGGGGGAGAGTTACGCACCAGGATGCCCATAGCTGCCACCGTGAACATGACAGAGCCGATGCCACCCACCGCGCGAGAGGCAATGAGCATGGGGTAATTGACCGAGAGTCCAGCTCCCAACGACCCCAAAGCAACAATCAAGAGACCTGTGGAATAGATTTTGCGCTCGCCGAAGCGGGTGATGAGTTTACCGCTGGTAGGGGCAAAAAGGAGCCTGGTGAGGGCGAAAGCTGAGACGACGAATGTGGCTGCCATAGCGCCCACATCAAAACTGCGCGCGAAGCTGGGAAGCACCGGTGCAACCAATCCATACCCCAGGGCAATCAGAAAGGACGCTGCAATCAGCACTTTAATTTGGGTTGGCACCTTGACGGTGGGCTGGGGCCGTGGCGGCTGGTCCTTAAGGCTCTCGTTTCGCACCGACTGGGGTATGACGGGTATTGCCCCGGTATCCATTGATGGGGTGGGAATGTGTTTGCTCATAGGTGCGTGTTATCTCTATTCTGGTTCTTTACTCAGCTCTTATGTGTATTCCTTTAAGCTACCTCAGAGCCCCGTCTTTAGTGTAGAGCCGATAGCCACTACGCCCTTGAGCGGAATTCCTACAGCTACTCTTAGCCTGATACGGGAGGATATGGCAAGCTAGAAGATGTGAATGATACTTTGACTCTGATTGTGTACATACTGCTGGGTGTGCTGGTTTTAGGCGGCGTGCTCTTCGTGCTGTTGCGCGGCCCCAAGGCACCGCCCGGTGGTTACGAGACCACCCGCGATGCTGACGATGCTCCAGCGCAGGGCGAGCCGGTCACTACCATTGAAAAGCCGGCCTCAGCCCAGGGACGTTTGGTGCGGTTGCGTGCTCGCCTGTCGCGCTCTAATAACCTTCTGGGTAAGGGCCTGCTGGCTTTGTTATCCAGCGACAAGATTGACCAAGATGTCTGGGACGAGGTTGAAGAAACCCTGCTTCTGGCAGATTTAGGGTCTGGCCCCTCCCAGCGGCTTGTCGAGGCTTTGCAATCCCGCGTGCGCGTCGAGGGCACCGAAAACCCTGCAGCAGTCAAAGCTATGCTGCGAGAAGAGCTTCTAAGGATTGTTGGCGAAGAAACCGACCGCTCCCTGAACCTGGACGGTGAGGGAAACAACCCCGGCGTGGTCCTGGTGGTGGGCGTCAACGGCGTGGGTAAGACGACCACCGTCGGTAAGCTGGCACGTGTGATGGTAGCTGAAGACAAAAACCTGTTGCTGGGTGCGGCAGACACCTTCCGTGCCGCTGCCGCCGACCAGCTACAGACCTGGGGCGACCGCGTAGGGGTTGACACCGTCCGTAGCGATAAGGACGGCGCGGACCCCGCTTCCGTCGCCTTTGAAGCAGTCAAGGTGGGCAAAGAACGCGGTGTTGATACCGTCATGATTGATACCGCTGGTCGCCTGCAGAATAAGGCCGGTCTGATGGACCAGTTAGGCAAAATCAAGCGCGTGGTAGAGAAGGAAGCCCCTGTGACTGAGGTGCTGCTGGTAATTGACGCTACCACCGGACAGAACGGTATGATTCAGGCCAAGGTGTTCTCAGAGGTCGTTCAGATCACCGGTATCGTACTCACTAAGCTGGATGGCTCTGCTAAGGGCGGCATCGTCGTGGCGATCCAGGAAGAGCTAGGCGTGCCCGTCAAGCTCATTGGTTTGGGCGAAGGCCCCGATGACCTGGCGCCCTTTGAACCGGCTGCCTTTGTGGACGCCCTGCTGGACTAAAGACCCAGAATATTATCTACTGCCCCCCCCCCGCAGATAAAACTGGGAGCCGCTCATGTGAGTGGCTCCCAGTTTTTTGTGGGGTTTAGGCAGCCACTGCGGCAGACAGGGACCGCCAGCAGCATTAGAGTTGAAGAATGGATATTGAGGATACTACCGGTCAAGTAGACATCAATGATCGGCACCATCGAGTGCAGGAGATGGAGACTGCCCTAGGGGCGGCTCAAGAGCAAGCTCGTGCCCTGCAGGCGGCTCTTGCCCAAGCCCGAGCCGGTTTGGCATCCTACCATCAGCTGGAGGGCTACTACGGTAGTGAGCACTGGCATGATGATAGGGAAGCAATGGACCACGGAACCTTTGAACCGGTGGGTGCCGCCGGTGTGCTCAGTGAGGACGCCGCCTATGATGCTTTGAGTCTCTGGTACGGCTGCGCGGTCGAGATGGTAGACCTAGCTGCTCAATTGCTGAAGCCAACATCAGATCAACGGTAACTCTCAGGAAAGATCACTAACCATGACCACGAACCCTCACACCATTGAAGCGACCGTTACAGCCCTTCACCGTCATTTTGCCACCGGTGCGACCAAGCCGCGTAGCTGGCGGCGCGAGCAACTGCTTGCCTTACGCGCTCTGCTGACCGAGAATAGCGCAGAGATTCAGCAGGCACTTGCCAGAGATTTAGGTAAGTCAGCGCTCGAAGCGCACATGACCGAAATTGGTATCACGGTTTCTGCTATCGATTATGCCCTCAAAAACCTCAAGAAATGGACGGCGCCACGCCGGCTGAATGTGCCCCTGAGCTTGATGCCGGGGCGGGCATCTCTGGTTCGAGAGCCCCTGGGCACGGTGCTCATCATAGCTCCTTGGAACTACCCGGTTCAGCTGCTTTTTGCCCCGCTGATTGGTGCGCTAGCTACCGGTAACACGGTGGTCCTTAAACCCAGTGAGGTTGCTGAGGAAGTCTCTCATCTGTTGGCCCAGCTGGTGCCTCAATATCTGGATCAGCAAGCTATCGCCCTGGTGGAAGGCGGGGTCCAAGAGACCACTGAGTTGCTGGCCCAACGTTTTGACCATATTTTCTATACCGGTAACGGGCAGGTAGGGCGAATTATCGCTCGCGCCGCTGCCGAAAACCTGACTCCCATCACTTTGGAATTGGGTGGTAAGTCACCGGTGGTGGTGGATGGCACCACCGATCTGGGCGTCGCTGCGCGGCGTATCGCATGGGCAAAATTCTTGAATGCCGGGCAAACCTGTGTGGCCCCGGACTACGTTTTAGTGCTAGACGGTGTGGAGCGGCAGCTGCTCGCGGAATTGCAAACGGCTATTACTGAATTTTTCGGCACTGACCCTCAGGTTTCACCGGATTACGGGCGCATCATTAATGACCGGCACCACCGGCGCCTGATGTCTTATCTCAGCCAAGGAACCGTCGAGTACGGCGGAAGGACTGATGTTGCGGACCGCTACATCCAGCCGACCCTGCTGAGCCCTGCGTCCCTGGAAAGCCCGGTGATGACGGAGGAAATATTCGGCCCCATTCTGCCCCTGGTACCCATGAAAAGCATGGATCAGGCGCTGAACTTCATTAATGGCCGCGATAAACCGCTGGCGCTCTATGGGTTTGTTTCAGAGGAAAACCAACGGCGTCTGGTTGCTGAAACCTCGAGTGGCGGGCTAGTCTTTGGCGCCGCCCTGGTGCATCTTTCACCTCATGATTGGCCTTTTGGCGGAGTGGGAGAATCCGGTATGGGTGCTTATCACGGTCAGAAATCGGTAGAAAATTTCAGCCACGATAAGGTTGTTTTCACCAAGCACCTCTTGCCGGACACCCTGCGGGCAATCTACCCGCCCTACAGGGGCTTCAAGGAAAATATCATTAAAAAGCTGCTCGCCTAGCAAACCATTGTTAGCAGTGCTCAGATGACTGCGTAAACCCGAGACCGAAATGCTCCCGTTACTCCCAGTAACCTGGCCGTAACCCCATTTTTCATCGCTGCAACAAAACCCTGCCCGGTGTAACTCACAGGAAACTTGAACCCAACACCCGCCGAAACATTGCTCCTGTTGAATAGAACCTGTCAATACAACACTGCGGGGTAACGTCCCGCGCACAGTTTCTTTCAGAAATTGTCTCGAAACGGTTTGAAAGGGGTAAGAGGCATGGAACTCACCGCAACTGACGTGTGGACGATTGTTGCCGCAGCACTGGTTCTGTTCATGACTCCCGGTCTGGCACTGTTCTACAGCGGCATGACACGAGCTAAGTCAGCCCTCAATATGATGATGATGTCCATCATCTCAATGGGGCTGGTCAGTGTCTGCTGGGTGCTTTGGGGGTACGGTATGAGCGGCGGGGACGCCCTCATCCCCAATATTGTAGGCTCACCCTTCAGCGACTTCGGGCTATCTTCAACTCTTGCAGCCGGTGGCACCGACCTGCTAGCGGTAGCGTTTAGCTCAACCTTCGCCATCATCGCGCTGGCCATTATTTCCGGTTCTATCGCCGATCGCGCTCGTTTTGGGGCCTGGTGTATTTTTGTTCCGCTCTGGCTCACCCTGGTCTACTGCCCACTTGCTTTTATGGTCTGGGGCGGCGGTCTCTTCGGTGAAGAAGGCTGGATTGGGTCAATTTTTGGCGAAGCCATCGACTTTGCCGGTGGGCTGGTGATTCACATCAATGCAGGCGTCGCCGGGTTGATTCTCGCTTTGGTTCTGGGCGCTCGCAAGGGCTTTGGTAAAGACCCCGACCAGCGTCCCCACAACCTGCCCCTGGTCATGCTGGGCGCGGCCATCCTTTGGTTCGGCTGGTTTGGTTTCAATGTGGGTGCCGCTTCGGATGGCGCGCAGGCGGGTCTGATTTGGGTCAACACCCTCGCCGCTCCTGCAGCTGCCATGCTGGGCTGGTCCCTCCTTGAACGCATCCGAGACGGCCACGCTACCTCCCTTGGCGCTGCGTCCGGTCTAGTTTCAGGGCTGGTGGCAATCACCCCGGCCTGCGCCAACATTAACCCGGTAGGGGCTATCGCCCTGGGTGTGGTCGCCGGTGTGGCATCGGGCTGGGCTGTTGGCCTCAAATACCGCTTTGGCTACGATGACTCCCTGGACGTTGTGGGTGTTCACCTGGTGTCAGGCATCATCGGCACGCTGGCACTCGGGTTCATCGCTACCCCAGAGACCGGTACAGCCGGACTCTTCTACGGTGGCGGTCTGGGGCTGCTGATAACGCAGAGTATCGCAACTATCATCTCCGTGATTTTCTGTGCGGTTCTCACCCTACTTATCGTGCTCCCCATCCACCGTTTCATGGGCTTCCGCGTCACTGAGAAGCAGGAGGTGCAGGGCATCGACCTGGCCCAGCACGCAGAAACCGCATACGCCATGGCACCGGCATCAGGTGCCTTCGCAGAAAAGTAAGAGAGGGGCAGCAACATGAAATTGGTGACGGCACTGATTCAGCCTGAAAAGTTTGAAGACATCAAGATCGCCCTAGAAAACCTGGGCGTAGACGGCATGACGGTCTCTGAGGCCAGCGGCTACGGCAGGCAAGGCGGGCACACCGAGATCTATCGCGGTAAGGAATACAATGTCCGGCTCATTCGCAAGGTCCGTCTAGAGATTCTGGCCGATGACGCACAAGCTGACGATATTGTCGGTGTCATCATTGCCACCGCCAACACCGGATCACCCGGGGACGGCAAAGTCTGGGTAAGCCCCGTAGACGAGGTAGTGCGCGTCAGCACCGGTGAACGCGATCTGGCAGCGATTTAAGAAACACTAGTTACCCCTCGTCAGACTGCTGGGGCGCAAGGACGCCGGTGAGCTGGGAAGCAGCTCACCGGCGTCCTTGCGCCCGATTTATTAGAATGGTGAGCATGAAACTCATCTCTTGGAACGTAGACTCCCTTAACGCCGCCCTCACCAGTGAATCAGCACGCGCCCTACTCTCACGCGATGTCTTTGCCACCCTGGCTGAGCACGCACCCGATGTCCTGGCCATCCAGGAAACCAAACTCTCCGATAAAGGCCCCACCCGAAAGCACCTCGAAGCACTCGAAAGCTACTTCCCGCAGTATGAAATTGCCTGGGTTTCCTCGGTTGAACCGGCTCGCAAGGGCTACGCTGGCACCCTCTTTCTTTATAAGAAGGGCATGAACCCGGTGGTGACCTACCCCAAGATTCAGGCACCCACCACCATGGACGCTGAGGGCCGCATGATTACCCTCGAATTCGAGCACTGCTTCGTCACTCAGGTCTACACACCCAACGCCTCCGATGGACTCAAACGTCTGGGCGACCGCCAAATCTGGGATGCCCTCTATGCCACCTACCTAGCCGAGCTGGACGCTATCAAGCCCGTGCTCGCAACCGGTGACTTCAACGTAGCCCACACCGAAATCGACCTGGCAAACCCCAAGAGCAATCGCCGCTCACCCGGCTTCACCGATGAAGAGCGTCAGGGGTTCACTAACCTTCTTGCCAAGGGCTTCACCGACACCTTCCGTCACCTGCACGGGGATATCACCGGGGCCTACACCTGGTGGGCACAGCGCTCGCGCACCAGTAAAATCAATAACACCGGCTGGCGCATCGATTACTGGTTGGTTTCAGACCGTGTAGCAGATAAGGTAACCGCCTCAGAGATGATTGATTCTGGTACCCGCCAGGATCACACCCCCATTCTGCTGGAGATTGCCCTCTAGAAGAGGCCCCTGTGAGAGAAAGGGTGTAGCTCATGTCTCATGAAATGTCTTCACTCGCGGTGTACGAAGCGGTGAAGTAAGAAGACCAAGACACCACCCCTGTTGTGTTGGTGCTCTTTTTGATATTTGTGACATCAACTGTGGCTTGGTTTTTGTTAGTGCAGTTCAGCTCTAACGACGCTCTCATCTCGGCGTGGGCCCTCTAAATCAATGGTCTATAGCCCGCCTGCTGCGGCTGTCCTTCCACAGATATAGCCAGAAGGCGGCGACATGTGACGTGGTGAAGCATCGCCCACACAGTAACAAGGGACAGATATCTCGTTACAAAGCCCAGCGCTTTACCACCAGAAAATACGTTATTCTAGATAGTTGATAAACATGCTGCTACCTGACCCTCCACTTTGCAGGGAATAGGTGGCGGCGTCCCCAGCGATGAAAGTAGTTCACGGCTCGTGTTCAATTCACTCTCCGATCGTCTAACAGCCACCTTCAAGAATCTGCGCGGTAAGGGCAAACTGACCGAAGCGGATATTGACGCAACCGTACGCGAAATCCGCCGCGCCCTGCTAGACGCCGACGTCGCCGTACCCGTGGTCCGCGAATTTACCGCCCATGTTAAAGAACGTGCTCTGGGTGCTGAGGTTTCGGAGGCGCTAAACCCCGGCCAGCAAATCGTCAAGATTGTTAATGAAGAGCTCGTTGGTATTCTGGGCGGTCAGACCCGCCGCATCAACATGGCAAAAACCGGCCCCACCATCATCATGCTGGCAGGTCTGCAGGGTGCGGGTAAGACCACCCTGGCCGGTAAGCTTTCCCACTGGCTTAAGAAGCAGGGGCACACCCCTATGCTGGTGGCCTCTGACCTTCAACGTCCCAACGCTGTTACTCAGCTCAAGGTGGTTGGCGACCGTGCCGGTGTGCCCGTCTACGCACCTCACCCCGGTGTAACTTCCGAGTTTGATACCCCCACCGGTGACCCGGTTCAGGTGGCGCGCGACGGTGTGGCTGAGGCTCGTGCCAAACTGCACGACGTCGTCATCGTCGATACCGCTGGCCGCCTGGGTGTGGATGCCGAGCTCATGCAGCAGGCACGCAACATCCGCGATGCCATTAACCCCAACGAAGTGCTCTTCGTCATCGATGCGATGATCGGTCAGGACGCCGTCAACACCGCTAACGCCTTCAACGAGGGCGTAGACTTCACCGGCGTTGTGCTCTCAAAGCTGGACGGTGACGCCCGCGGTGGTGCAGCCCTGTCCGTGGCATCGGTGACCGGCAAGCCCATCATGTTTGCTTCTACCGGCGAGAACGTTACTGACTTTGAGCAGTTCCACCCGGACCGCATGGCCTCGCGCATCCTGGATATGGGCGATGTTCTCTCGCTCATTGAGCAGGCAGAGCAGACCTGGGACAAGGCCGAAGCCGATCGCATGGCCAAGAAGTTCGTCGACCAAGAGGACTTCACCTTTGAAGATTTCTTGGCTCAGATGCAGCAGATCCGCAAAATGGGCTCCATGAAGAAGATGCTGATGATGATGCCCGGTGCGGCTCAGATTCGCCAGCAGCTTGAGAACTTTGATGAGAAGGAAATCGACCGCGTTGAGGCGATTGTCCGCTCCATGACCCCTCATGAGCGTGTTGCTCCCAAGATTATTAATGGCTCCCGCCGTGCCCGTATTGCTAAGGGTTCGGGTGTCACCGTCTCAGAGGTCAATCAGCTGATGGAGCGTTTTGCTCAAGCTCAGAAGATGATGAAAAAGCTGGCATCGGGCAATATGGCTGGTATGCCCGGAGGTATGCAGATGCCCGGTATGGCTGCTGCCGGTGGCGCCGCACGTAAGAACAAGGGCAAGGCAAACAAGAACAAGAAGGGCCGCTCGGGTAACCCCGCGAAGCGCGCTCAGCAGGAGGCTGCTGCAGCTAAGCCCGCTGCTTCAGGTTCAGCTTTTGGCCAGCAAAACCAGGACTTCACGATGGATGACATGAACCTACCTAAGGGCTTCGAGAAGTTCCTCAAGTAGGCCGGTTTTAGGAAGTGCCGCTACTGACTCACTGTGAGATGAGCTAGTAGCGGCATTTGCTTTTGAGCAGGTTTAGTTCTGCTGAGAGAAAGCAGAGGCCATTTCACCTCGCACCCGGCAACCGGCAGTTGTAGATTGGTGGGAAGAAACATGTTCACCATCTTTGAGGGAGACACCGTGGCTGATTCATATTTGCCTGAAGAAGAGCTGAAAGCCTTTATCGCTTCGCTACCTACTCGCCGTCTTGCTTCGGGTGCTCTGATTCGCAACGAAGCCGGGCAGATGCTCTGCGTCAAACCCAATTACAAGGATGGCTGGA
Organism: Rothia sp. LK2492; assembly: GCF_040946345.1. NCBI lineage: Bacteria > Bacillati > Actinomycetota > Actinomycetes > Micrococcales > Micrococcaceae > Rothia > Rothia sp. LK2492. The sequence continues at coordinate 252,074 of NZ_JAYWLX010000003.1, forward strand.
CCATACCCGGCGGCACGGTTGAGGCCGGCGAAGCCCCTCAGCCTGCCTGTTTCCGTGAGGTGCTAGAAGAGGTAGGTCTCGATGTGCCTGCCGGACGTCTGCTGGTTATTTTTCACGGCCTTCAACTAGGGATTTGGGGCGACTCTACCTACTACATCTACGATGGAGGAGTCATCCCCGAGAACAGCGACATCCGTTTGCAGGAGGAAGAGCTGACGGAATACCGCTGGGTGTCACCTGAAGACCTCGATGAATACTACGGCCCCCGCCACGCGGCGCGTCTGCGCCAGGCTTGCCGGGCACTGGAAACCGGTGAAGTAGCGGAGTTCAGCTCGGCTGATTTGCCCGCCTAATCCCTCTCCGTCACGCCGTCCTCTACTGAACAGCTGTAGCACTGGTGCTGAGAACTGCGCACCGCTTGTCTATCAACGCCACCCCTAGGATTGATGTATGTCTGATTTTTCGATCGAAGATCTTGAGCCGTCCGAGCCTCAGATGCTCTGGGCCCGTGTGCAACTTGATTTCGGGCCAACGGGTATTGAGCTTGAAGATGTTGAGACCCCTGCGACACCTGATGAGGACCCGGATTCGCCGGAGGCGCGTTTGCGCCGCGAACTTGAACAGATGGTGGGGGCTATTCAGCAGGCCAGAGGAGCTACAAACAATGCTCTGGGCGAGCAGGATTTAGCTGAACTTGAGAACCTGCTCAAAGAGCCCGGGGCGCTGGAGGACATGTTTGAAAAAGTGCTTACCGAGCACCGGGAGAACGAGGGTGAGACGCCTTCAGAATCTGAAACAGCACCTGCGCAGATTCAGGACAACGAACAGCCTAACGCAACGGCCGATGACCTTGACTTTTTCGAGTTAGAGAAAGCTGAGCAGGAGGCCGAGGAACGTCAGCGTTTAGACGCTGAAATTGAGCAGCGCATTGTTGAGACCACCGCTGATGACGTCATTAACGCCCTGATGCTGGCTAGCATTGATTCCACTGAAGTGATGGTTCATGAGACTACCCAAGAAAGCGTTATCCTCTATGTACTGTGCGAGAGTGATGGTCAGAGCCTAACCACCGTGCACATGCAGGAGGATGGGTCGGTAGAACCGGGCCAGCCTTTCGATGTGTTTGTTGATGATCTGCTAGAGCAACTACCGGTGCGCGGTGCTATTTGCGCTGATCAGTTCTCCTACAGTTTCTCAGCTCCCGTCACGGCCCTGGGCGAGGAGCTTGCGCTGAGTAATGACGGAACCGTAGCGGCCCTGGTTGAGTTGCCCATGACCGAGATTCCCACCTATATAGGTCAGACGCCACTCGCTGGTCCCATTGAGGCCGCTCCGGCTGATAATGGCTGGTCCCTCATCACCGGTGACCCTGTCTCGCTGCTCAACCTTCTGAGCCTGATGCGGGTGCCATCAATCGTTGCTGAAACCTCTGAGGGGCTGGAGCATCTAGCCTTTGTTTTCCCCGGCTCATCGCAGCTTCTTGAAGAGGGTTCGGTGGGCGAATGGATGACTAAGGTGGTGGGCTCACCCGATGATTCGGACGTCGGTTCCATCCTTGAGTTCGCTTGGGGTGCCCCCAAGATTTTAACCCGTTATATCCCAAGGAATTCTGCCGTGCTGGATTACCTTTGGCTACTACCCGGTGTGCTGCCTGAGCCTCTGCACGAGATTCGCGCGGCTGAGGAAATTGATAACCTGGCCTGGCTTTACGGTCTTGATGAACAAACATCCAAGCGTTTAGCCAATTACGTGAATGACATGACCAGCGAGACCGGCCTTGAGTCCGTTATTCAGGTCCTGCAGCTACCCGAAGAACTATCTAATGTGGCGGCTTCAGAAGGCTCCATGCAGGATTATGTTGGCTACCGTGAATTCACTCCGGAAATGACGGGTATGGATTTGCTGAAGCAGACTGTCACCGCCTACCCCAATGGCAGTGGTCCGCTCAACGCGGTTGCCCGTGAGCTCATGGCCCGCCCCTGGCTGGTTGCGGCAGACGGCGCTGCAGCCCTGGGTGCAGCCGGAGCCTTTGCCCTATGGGCAGCGCGCCGTGCTGCTCGCGGAGATAACCCCAAGGCAGCGCTCATAGCGGCAGCAGCCCTGGGTGCGAGTGGGTCAGCTGAACTGGTAATGGCCAGCATCTACAGCAAGCTAAAGAACGTCAACTTTGTGCAAGACCCTGCCCCGCAGGCTCCGTCACTCATGGAGGAACTCAAAGCACAGGTCGAAGGCACAGATACAGCCAAGATATCACCGCCTGAACCCAAGGTGCTACGCAAGGCAAAACAGGTTGGCCAGCGAGTTAGCGACGCTGCCCGTCAGGGGCTCAAGAAATTCTTTGGTAAGGAGTAACCGCCTACTCTCCCCCCTAACGAGGGAGAGTAGAGCATGAGAGCTTCTGCTAGGGTGAAACCCATGACCGTCCACCCCCGCTTGAGCTTTAGAGCCTTGGACCCAGATTGGGAACGCCCCACCCCAAGCGCTCGTGAGTTGCGCTGGGATTACGCTGTCTGGTTGTTGGTGCTTGCTAGCACCCTCTTGATGGTTGCCGCCTACCACAGCACCGGTGTCTTTGGTTCTGATCCTCACGACATTCGTCATGCTTATATTGCCCACATTGGCATGACGTTACCCTTGATTTTCCGTCGACGTTTCCCTCTGACCATGCTGTTCTTGGGCACGATCATTTTTTATTTCTTGGGCTTTCTCAATAGCCTCGCAGCAGCCACCCTGGGTTACCAGATCAGCTATTTAGCGGTGGTCTACGCGGCTGTAGCCTGGGGTAAAAATCGGGCCATGGTGTGGATCCTTTATACCCTGGTCTGTCTGAGCGTGGTGGTTTGGCTGGTAAGTCTCTGGACCATCCATGGTTCGTCCTTCTCAATATTCGGGGTAGAGGACTACCAGGGCGGTCTCTTCAATGTGCCGACAGCTTCCTACATCGCTGCACTCATCTCCAACGTGATTTTCTTTGGTTTTGGGGCGATTTTGGGCAGGAGCGCCTGGATCGGTGCTTACCAGCGCTCCGTCTTAGAACAGCAACAGGCTCAGCTCCAGCGGCAGAGCGAGCAGCTTGCTGAGGACGCAGTGAATCGGGACCGCCTGCGTATTGCGCGCGAGTTGCACGATTCGGTGGGCCACCATGTCTCTGCCATGGGCATCCAGGCAGCCGCTGCACGTCGAGCCATCACCAAGAAACCAGAGTTAGCTACCCAGCCTCTTGAAAATGTCGAGAAGCTAGCCCGGTCATCGGTTGAGGAGATGAAAAGTATTATTCGGGTGCTGCGCAGCGATCCTAGCGAGCAGATTGGAGCTTCGGCTGAACCCGGTGTGAGAGACATCGTAAAGCTGGTGGATCAGCTGAGTGACAGCGGCGTTGTAGGTGAGCTTCAGGTAGATGTTCAGTCTGAGGCTAGGCTGGTGAATTTAGCTCAGGGCACTCAGCTATCCGTTTACCGCATGGTGCAAGAAGCTCTGACCAACGTACGTAAGCATTCGACAGCCCGTTCGGTGCTGGTTGTTCTACGTACTGTTGAGTCTACTGTCGGTGGTTGGGTTGAACTAGAAGTGACGGATGATGGGAGGGTTAGTACTGCCGTCTCGGGTGGGGGTTACGGCTTGCAGGGTATCCGTGAACGGGCCGAGGCGCTAGGAGGTACCGCTGATCTTGGGCCCCGCCAGGGTGTTGATGGGTGGAAGGTTCGGGTGCGATTCCCGGCAGATTTTCAGACAGGATAATAGAAACATGATTCGTGTACTTCTCGCAGATGACCAAGATTTGGTGCGTAGCGGCTTCTCCCTCATCCTTTCCATGGAAGATGATGTCGAGGTGGTGGGCGAAGCCAAAAATGGGCAAGAGGCTGTTGAGCTAGCGCAGTCTTTGCAACCGGATGTTGTACTGATGGACGTTCAGATGCCAGTTCTAGATGGCATCACTGCAACCGCCACCGTTGTGTCTGAGCACCCGGCTACCCGCGTCCTGATTCTGACGACCTTTGACCGCGAAGACTATCTTTTTGCTGCTCTGCGGGCCGGTGCCAGCGGTTTTTTGCTCAAAACAGCGGATGCCGATGAATTGGTGGACGCTGTGCGTAAGGTAGCTGGCGGCCTTGCTCTACTTTCGCCTGAAATGACCGTTCCTCTGATTAGCCGCTTTGCGCAGGGAGATACGGCTCCCACCTTAGATCAACAGGCTGGGGGAGTGCTGCCCCTGGATGACCGCGATGTTTTTGCTCTTGAGTCACTGACTCCCCGAGAGCGGGAAACCCTGCAACTATTAGCCCAGGGGTTAACCAACGCTGAGATTGCTAGCCAACTCTTTTTGGGGCCGGCAACCGTCAAAACTCATGTTTCGAATATCCTGGCGAAAACTCACAGTCGCGATCGGGTGGGCGCTGTTATTTTTGCCCACAGAGTAGGTTTAGGGCAGTAGGACTACCGTTGTTTTCATCCTTAAAGTTCCCCCTGGTGGGGGAGGTGAGCGTTCGCTATCCTTTCTAAGCTGGTCGATAAGAACACACCAGTGAAAGGGTGAGCGATGAACGCACACACAAACCGTATTGAGGTGGCTGGCCTATCCAAGGTATACGGTGAGAAACCCGCCGTATCCAACGTCAGTTTTACCGTGCAACCAGGGTCTATGACGGGCTTCCTGGGGGCCAACGGAGCCGGTAAAACCACCACCATGCGAATGATAATGGGACTTTTAGAACCAACCGCGGGTCAGGTGCTGTATAGAGGGCGTCCCATGACCGCCGAGGACCGTGCGTCCTTCGGGTACATGCCAGAAGAGCGCGGGCTATACCCCAAGCAACCTATCCTCAACCAGCTGATCTACCTGGGCCAACTGCGCGGGCTCAGCGCTGCTGAGGCACGGGATACCGCCACTGGGCATCTGACCGCTCTAGGGCTAGGTGACCGTCTCAAGGATAAGCTTGAATCCCTTTCCTTAGGTAACCAGCAACGCGTGCAGATCGTTGCGTCTTTGCTGCATAACCCCACCGCCCTAATTCTGGACGAACCTTTCTCTGGCCTGGACCCCAAGGCTGTAGACACCATGGTGTCCATGATGCATGAACTCATGCGCTCTGGCGTGCCCATCCTCTTTTCGTCCCACCAACTGGATCTTGTGGACCGGCTTTGCGACCGAATCGTCATTCTGCACGAAGGTCAGGTGAAGGCTTCAGGCTCAGCCCAGGAGCTGCGCGAAAGTGGCGCCCCCCGCTTTCGTTACGCCGCCGGGGCGGACGCCGGGTGGTTACGGGAGGTGCCGGGGGTTCGCGTCTTAGACGTGGAAGGAACCGAAGCCTTACTCGAAATCGCCCCTGCCGCTGACCTTGAGGCCGTGCGTACAACCATCCTGATTGAGGGAATGCAACGCCAGATGCACGAATTCGCCCGCGTTCTGCCCACCTTGGGCGACATCTACCGAGGAGTGACCCACCAGTGAACACCGCACACAGCACCGTAAAGAACGCCTGGCAGATTGTTGCTACCCGCGAGGTCATGACTAAGGTCAAGGATAAGTCCTTCGTTATGGGCACCGTCTTCTCGCTGGTCATCATTCTGGCGGCAATCATTGTCCCCTTCTTCTTCAACCAGGGTGGCAGCACCTATACTGTGGCAACCACCGACGACCGTTCAGTGAGCATGGTTGGCGCAGCAGCCAGCCTGCAAGCTGACATCGATGATGAAACTTCCATCGAGCATCAGAACTTCGGCAGCGAGGATGAAGCGCGGTCAGCTGTAACAGAGGGGGACGCTGACGCTTATCTGCACCCCACCGATGACAGCTGGGAACTGGTTTTTGACTCAACAGTTAATCAGGAACTAGCAACCGTGCTGACCCAAGCTGTCACCTCAACGGTCACCGCCGAAAACGCTGCAGCCCAGGGAGTTGACCTATCCGCCCTGTCTGCTGGCACGTCATTGGAAACAACCCTGTTGACGGGTGATGATAACTCTCTCATTGCTTTGTTTGTAGGTCTTGGCTTTGCCATGATTTTCTACATGACCACCATCATGTTCGGTATTGCAATTGCCAACTCAGTGGTTGAAGAAAAGCAGAACCGCATCGTGGAAATCATCGCTACCGCAATCCCGCTGAACCAGCTCTTGATCGGCAAAATCGTAGGTAACATTCTTCTAGCAATCGGTCAGATTGCAGTCTATGCGGCTGCAGCTCTCATCGCTTTGAACATCACAGGTACAGCTAATGATTTTGGCTGGATCCTTCCCTCTGCTGGTTGGTTTGTTGCTTTCTACATTGCCGGCTTCGCGGCAATCGCCACCGTCTGGGCGGCAGTTGGTGCTATGAGTGCCAGAGCAGAGGACGTTGCCAACCTTTCAAACCCCATCACCTTCATTCTGGTTGCAGCTCTGTTTGCAGGACTTTACACCGAAGGAACGGTCCTGCACATTGTTTCCTTCGTGCCGGTGGTATCTTCAATTGCTATGCCTATGCGACTTCTCACGGAGAACGTTGCGTTCTGGGAGCCCCTTGTAGCGCTCGCGCTCACCCTGCTGGCAGCCTGGCTTTTGACGAGGGTTGGTGCTCATATCTACCGCAACAACATCATGCGCGGGGGCAGCTCGGTCAGCTGGAAGCAGGCGCTCAAGCGGTAGGGGCTCGATTGCTCTCATCAATAATTGTGTAAAACACAGCCGTAATCCGTTCGTGAACCTAGCTTTAAGGCGGGGGAGCTGGCATACTTGACGGGTACTCGATTTTCCCGGCCCCTCTCATCCGGGAACAATTGTGTCCGCAGAGGAACTCTGGACGGTTCGCCCCACGAGCGCAGATAGAGCACCTCGACCATTCTTAGAAAACAGGAGAAACCACTACAGTGGCTGTTAAAATTCGTCTCAAGCGTTTCGGTAAAATTCGCGACCCCCGCTACCGTGTGGTAGTAGCTGACTCACGCACCAAGCGTGACGGTAAGGCTATCGAGGAAATCGGTCTTTACCACCCCACCGAGAACCCCTCACGTATCGAGATCAACTCAGAGCGTGCACAGTACTGGCTCTCAGTAGGCGCTCAGCCTACCGAGCAGGTTGCAGTTCTGCTGAAGCTTACCGGTGACCTGGCAGCAGCAAAGGGCGAAAAGGCAGAGAACACTGTCAAGCCCGTTGATGCCAAGCCCGAGTTTGTTGTTCCCGAAAAGGGTTCGGTTGTCCTCCCCGAGGCAATCACTCCCAAGGCTGAGGAAGCTCCCGCAGAAGAGGCTGCTGAAGAAGCAGCTTCAGAGGAAGCAGCTGAGTAATCATGATAGCTGACGCTCTCGAACATATTGTTCGGGGTATCGTCGATAACCCGGACGACGTGAAGGTACGCTCTAAGAGCGGCCGCCGCGGTGAAACACTTGAGGTTCATGTGAACCCGGAGGACCTGGGCCGAGTCATTGGCCGGTCAGGTCGCACAGCTAAGAGTGTTCGCACCGTGGTCAACGCGATCAACGACGGCGACCACGTTCGCGTGGACGTCATCGATACCGATCGACGACGCTAGACTGACTAAAAAGCCCCGTGGCACGCAAGTGCTACGGGGCTTTCTGCTCCCCGAGGTCTGCGCGCAAAGCTGCCAGTACACTAGACTGGGAATCACGTAGACATATCCATTGGAAGGATTACCTGTGCAGGTTCAGGTTGCCCGTATCGGCAAGCCCCACGGCATTCGCGGTGAAGTCACCGTTCAACTTTTCACCGACGCCCCCGAGGAACGCTTCGCACCCGGCGCGACCCTCGACATTGAAGACTTTGACGCGAACTCTCTGGTGGGCGCTATCGCCCCCGCCGGCGTCCTCACCGTTGCAGGTTCCCGCTGGAACAAGAAAATCCTGGTGGTTCGCTTCAAAGAGGTCGCTAACCGCAATGATGCTGAGACCATGCGCGACACCCGCCTTACCTTTGACTCTGCTACCGTGGGCAGCGACGATGAGGACGGCTACTACGAACACGACCTCATTGACCTGCCTGTCTACCTAGCCCAAGAAATCGGCGAAGATGGTTACCTGCCCGAGGAACCCATCGCTCACGTGGTGGGCCTGCAGACCATGCCCACCCAGGATCTGTTGATTTTAGAAAACGTGGCTGACGGTGAAGAAGTCATGATCCCCTTCGTTGAAGAACTGATCCCTGCTATCGACATCGAAGAGGGGTACGTCGTCATCAACCCTCCCGCTGGTCTGCTAGAACTCAACGGCTCAGACGACGAGGACGAAGAGGCCGACGATAGCGAGCGTGAATAGAAACCGATGCGCTACGATGTCATCACGATTTTCCCTGAGTACCTGGCTCCGCTAGAGCTTTCCCTCATGGGTAAGGCCAAAGAAACAGGCAGGGTGAACCTGAACATCACTAACCTGCGCGACTTTGCCTTTGACCGCCACAAAACCGTGGATGATACCCCTTATGGTGGGGGAGCGGGTATGGTCATGAAAGCCGAGCCGTGGGGCCTTGCCCTGGAGCAGGCACTAGAAGCTACCCCAGCTCAAAAGCAGCTACCCCTGCTGATTGTCCCGTCACCAGCTGGCCAGGTCTTTAACCAGCAGTTAGCCTACGACCTTGCCGAAGAAGAGCACATTGTCTTTGCCCCGGCCCGCTATGAGGGTATCGACGAGCGTGTACTGGACTGGTCAGAAACACGCTTCAGGGTGCTGCCGGTCTCTATCGGTGACTACGTGCTCTACGGTGGTGAAGTAGCGGTTATGGTCATGATTGAAGCCATCACCCGCCTGATTCCCGGTGCTATGGGCAACCCTGAGTCCCTGGAAGAAGAGTCTCACACCGGGGGCCTGCTAGAGTACCCGGTCTACACCAAACCAGCCGACTGGCGCGGACACCGGGTGCCCGACGTCCTACTCTCAGGTAACCACGGAGCTATTGCTCGCTGGCGCCGTGACCAACAGATTGAACGTACTTTTGACCGGCGCCCAGATATGTTCAAGGCCTACCCGCCAGAGAACTGGGATAAGAAGGACCGCAAGAAAGTTCAAGAACTCCACACCGCTAAGAAGGCGGCAGAAGCTAGCTCGTTGCACCTTTAGTTTGGGGAACTGTGGACAGCGCTCAAAGCCAGCTGGTCGGAGCTGGCGTGAATCATAGCGAGCGACCCAGCGCGAGATGTGAGAGGGTCAGCTGGCGTGAGCGCTGCCAACAGTTCCCTCACCTATCTGCTCAGTAGTCCTACACCTTTGTTCTAGTACTTTATAGAGCGCGTTTAAGCTCACACAAATAGCTGGACGTAACTACCTGCTAACCCTAGTCATCGTCAGTCAAATATGGGATAATTTTCTCTTGTGTTCACGCTGGGCACGCCCCTGCCGCAGGGGGATGAGCGACCGCTAACAGCATGAACCACCGGATACCAGCCACGGTAGACGGTGACACAGAATTCTCACGAACAGCATCAGTCTGGCGTAAGCCCTTAGACACTGCTCGTGAAGTACACCGAATATGTTTGACCTGCGGCAGAGATATTCATGGAGAATCTCAATGCAGACTCTTGACTTCATTGATAACAAGTCACTTCGCAATGACATCCCCGACTTCGGTCCCGGCGACACCCTCAACGTTCACGTGAACATTGTTGAAGGTAACCGCAGCCGTGTCCAGGTCTTCAAGGGCTTCGTTGTTGGTCGCCAGGGTGGCGGCGTTCGCGAAACTTTCACCGTCCGCAAGGTTTCCTTCGGCGTTGGTGTTGAGCGTACCTTCCCCGTTCACTCTCCCGTGATCGAGAAGATCGAACTTGTTTCACGTGGCGACGTTCGCCGTGCGAAGCTCTACTACATGCGTGATCGTCGCGGCAAGGCCGCACGTATCCGCGAGAAGCGCGAATCCTAAATCTTTTAGGTTTCACACCTTTTTATGGAAACTGGCCTGATCGCCGATTCCAGTGAGACAAGGCGTCAACCCCGTTTGCGGGGCTGGCGCCTTCTTGCTCTTGCTGCGAGCCTTGCTTTTGTTGCCCTGTTACTCATTAGAACTTTCCTTTTTGATGTGTTCTTTATTCCCTCGTCCTCGATGGAGCCCACTTTTGAGCCCGGAGACCGGATTATCGTGTCCAAGCTGGATACTGAAGTGCAGCGGGGCGATGTCGTGGTGTTTGATGGGACAGGCTCCTTTTCTCCCTATATTTCGGGTAGCCCCTGGGTCAAGGATCCGGTTAAATCTGCTGGTCAGTGGTTGGGGCTGGTAGGTAGTGACACCGTCTACATTAAGCGTGTCCTTGGTGTTGCCGGCGATACCGTGGAATGCTGTTCAGCCAGCGGAGCTCTGACCGTCAACGGGCAGCCTGTCGACGAATCTTATCTTTATCCCGGTGACGCTGCCAGTGACGTGGAGTTTTCTGTGAAGATTCCCGAGGGGCGCATGTGGGTGATGGGGGACCACCGTTCAGGATCAATGGACTCCAGGGCTTTGATGGGAGCGCCGGGTGGCGGCATGATAAAGGTTGATACCGTGATCGGTCACCCAGTCTTCGTCGCCTGGCCTGCACAGCGGTGGGGTTCCCCACCCAAATAATCCTGCGCACCGGCTCAGCGAAGTAAACTAACCGATAGAACTCCAAGAAGAAGGGTGGGCGCAATGGATAAGGCTCACAATGATAACCAGTCGTTTGAAGAGGTATCTTCAGAAGCTGACGAAAAAACAGCCGATACCCCGCGCGGTAGCAAGCAGCGCCGCGAGAACAGTGTGCTCAAAGAGTACGGTCTGATTATTCTTTATGCCTTGGTCATTGCCTACCTGCTCAAGACTTTTATCTTACGCGGATTTTACATCCCTTCATCATCGATGGAAGATACGCTTCAGATTAATGACCGTGTGTTCGTAAACGTTGCCGGTTCCCTTTTAAGCGATGCAGACCGGGGCGATGTGGTGGTCTTTAAAGACACCCAGAACTGGATGCCACCCACAACAGGTAGTAATCCGGTGCGAAATGCACTTTCTTTTGTGGGCATCATGCCAGATAGCTCATCGAATTACCTCGTGAAACGAGTTATTGGTGTGGGCGGTGACCACGTTGTAGGTCATGAAGACGGCAGCATCAGTATTAACGGAGTGACTCTCAATGAGACCTATCTTAAAGATGGTGTTAGCCCCACGGAGATTCCTTTTGACGTGATCGTCCCTCAGAACTCCTACTTTGTGATGGGCGATAATCGCAGTAACTCAGCAGATTCCCGCTACCATATCGAAACGCGCACTGAATTTATCAACGAAGCCGACGTTGAAGGTGAAGTGTTCGTAGTCGCGTGGCCGCTGCAACATTTCACGTTTACTGGCGGGGCACCGGAAGTTTTCGCTAACGTCCCTGACGGCGAGTAGCAGAAATGCCAGTAGCTGCGGCTGATCTTAGCGTTGAGGCAAAACTGTTCGAACGCGGTATGAGTCTGATTGCCGGCATGGATGAGGTCGGTCGTGGCCCTATCGCCGGGCCAGTCAGTGTGGGGGTCGCGGTAATCGATGCCGATGCTAGCCTGAGCATCGAAGGGCTGATCGATTCTAAAGCGCTTACAGAGAAAAAACGTCACGCTATGGTGCCCTTAATTGAGCAGTGGTGTTCCAGCGCGGTGGGGCATGCAAGCCCAGCTGAAATCGATGCATTGGGCATTACCGTGGCTCTGCGGTTGGCTGGTCAGCGGGCATTGGCTCAGGTAGCAGCACGCGGCTTCTACCCTGACGCCGTCCTCCTGGATGGAAAGCATGACTGGCTGACTCCGGCTCAAGCTGACCTCTTTGCAGAGTTAGAGCCTGCCGCCGCTCTCTACAGGGATTTAGCAGCTGAGGCATGGGCTGTAGCCGGAGTTCACTATGAATGCTGGAGTGGCGCCGTGCAGATGGAAATTAAGGGTGACTACCGGTGCGCTTCTATTGCCGCCGCATCGGTTGTAGCAAAGGTCGAGCGTGATGAGCTGATGAAAAAACTTGACGTCGATTACCCCTACTACGGGTGGGCTAAGAATAAGGGCTACGGATCAGCCTCCCATCGGGCAGCTCTCACCGATGAAGGTCCCAGTACCCACCACAGACTTTCCTGGGCTTTACCCGTCAGCGCTGAACAGCTCCAGAAAGCCTACCTAGCACGAGAAAGCCAATAACCGTGAGCAGCGAGAATCTAGAAAATTTCGAATCAGATGCCCAACTAGCCCTTTATGAGGAGTACAAAAATGTATCCGGGCTTTTTACTTACATCGTTGAAACCGAGCGACGTTTTTATCTGGCTAACGCGGTGCAGGTGACCCCGCACCTCAAAGAAGGCACCGTTTTCTTTGAAATTGAGATGCAGGATGTTTGGGTGTGGGATATTTTTCGGTCCTCCCGCTTTGTAAAAAATGTGCGGGTTTATTCGGTACGAGACGTTAATATCGAAGAGCGAACACCTGGCGAGGAATTTATGGTGCCACCGATGGAGGGTCTTCAGCCACCGGAAGCCTAAGTCTGACCTTTGAATGACGATACGTCCGTCTCACCCTGTGCGGGGTGGCGGATGTTTGTCTTCTGGCAGGGCGCCTGCCGTGAAGCAATCCTGGTGATAAGCGTGTAAAGAGCAGTCATGCCGGGTCCTTGTTTCACCATTCTGCCCGCAGTTAGGGCCAGCTGAGCCTGTTGTCTCTTGAAGCGGACCTTATCCTGCCTCTCCACAGCCTCACATCCTCCTGTCTTAGGTGATGGACAGCTGGCAGGGTAGTGCTCAAAGAACCGAGTCACAGAAATGAGACCGACATGAGCAGGACGCTGACAGACACTACTCCTACCCAGGTAGGGAGGTGGGGCGAGGATATCGCACTCACTATTTTGCGCTGTAATAGCTATGCGATGCTAGAACGTAACTGGCGCCCCCATACAGAACCGGGCAGCGAACCGATTCGTGGGGAAATAGACCTGGTCATGATCGACCCCGAGATGAACCTGGTATTTGTTGAGGTTAAAACCCGGTCAAGTGAGCTTTTCGGGCACCCGTTAGAAGCTATTTCAAGGGATAAGTCCCGAAAATTGAGAGCGCTGGCCTATGCCTGGTCTAGAAGTCACGATACACAGGATTACAGATCTATGCGTATTGATGCAGTATCTATTTGTGGCAAGCCCCAGCATTTCACCTTCGAACACCTGACGGGGGTGGCTTGATGGGTTTTGCTCGTACCTATTCTGTAGCGCTAGTGGGTATTACCGGTCACCTCGTAGAGGTCGAAGCTGATATCTCAGCCGCCCTTCCCGGGTTCGTTTTGTTGGGACTGCCTGACACCGCACTCAGTGAATCAAAAGATCGGGTGAGGTCGGGAGCTAAGAATACGGGATTGCCGTTGCCGCAGCGCAAGCTGACCGTCAACCTCACCCCGGCTACTCTGCCTAAGCGCGGTTCAGGTTTTGACCTTGCGATGGTGGTAGCAGCCTTGCAAGCTGAAGGTGAATTGGAGCCCTCAGGTTCTACGGTCTTCTTGGGTGAGGTGGGTCTTGATGGCAGTTTGAGAGCTATACCTGGGGTACTGCCCGCGGTGAAAGCAGCGGTGGACGCCGGTCACCACCGGGTGGTAGTTCCGGCTGATAATGCAGAAGAAGCGGCTTTGGTCATGGGGGCAGAGGTTTCTAGCTTTGGTTGTCTGGCCGAGGTATTTACGGCCTTTGGGGCTAAAGAAGCAGGTAAGCTGCGTCATCCTGCCCAGTCCCGCAGCACAGCCAACCCAAAAGACACTCCTGAACAGGCTTTGAGACCTGATATGGCTGATATAGCCGGGCAGAGCGAGGGGAGGCTAGCCCTTGAAATCGCGGCAGCTGGCGGGCACCATATCCTCTTCAATGGTCCACCGGGGTCAGGGAAAACGATGCTGGCAGAACGGTTGACCAGTATTTTGCCCCAGCTCGATGATGAGGCGGCAATGCAAGTTACCGCTCTTCATTCTCTGTGTTCCACCGGGTCGCCCCGCAAAGAGCTGATTCGCACCCCTCCCTTTGAAGCACCCCACCACACAGCAAGCTCCCCGGCTATTTTGGGCGGTGGTTCGGGGATACCTCGCCCGGGGAGCGTTTCAAAAGCCCACCGGGGGGTCTTATTTTTAGATGAAGCGCCGGAGTTTAGGCGTCAGGTTCTGGACTCGCTCCGTCAGCCTCTTGAGAGTGGGCAGGTGGTGATTGACCGGGCGGTAGCATCGGCGACTTACCCGGCACGGTTCCAGCTGGTCATGGCGTCCAACCCTTGCCCCTGCGGTATGAACGTGGGCAGGGGGCTAGACTGCACTTGCACCAGCCGCGAGCGCCGCTCATATTTTGGCAAACTCTCTGGTCCGTTGCTGGACCGTATTGACCTACAACTAACGGTGCCAAAGGTTACGGCTGCTGAGTTGGCCGGTGCCGGCTCTAACGAATCTTCTGAGTCTATACGCCAGCGAGTGACTGCCGCCCGTTTGGCGCAAGCTGAGCGACTGCGTGCCTTCGGTTTGCTGACCAATGCCGACACTAACGGCAAGATTCTGCGGGGGCCGCTCAGATTAGATGCACACCTAACGGGGGAGTTGAGTTCCGCTATTGACCGGGGCAACCTGACTGCCCGTGGCTTTGACCGGGTGTTACGTACGGCCTGGACCCTAGCAGATTTAGACGGGGCCTCTAACCCAACTAAAGACCATATTGATCTTGCTCTCTACTTTAGGGACCTTGGAAAAGAAAAGTTGGAACACCAATGACCGTATATGAAACTGAACCTCAGAAGCTGGAGCAAGAGCCCCTTGAGCGAGAACAGCTGGAGGCTGTACGCCGTGCACGCGGTGAGATCATGCGCATTGCTGATCCAGAGGATGCCTACGTTACAGCTCTTATCCAGCTCTGCGGGCCGGCTGCTACTGCGGATTACCTGACGGGCAGGCGGGAACTCACCGTCTCTGATATGAATGAGTTCTTGGAGGCTGGTAGTGACTTGCCTCAGACAGTGATGCAGGGGTTATATGATGCGGTACAACACCGGCTAGAGCGTTGGACGACGCGCCGCCAGGGAATAACAGCTGAGCAGGACGCCCGTTTTGCTGCTTCCTATTCCGCTTGGTTGTGTGTGCCTGAGGACCAGGACTGGCCCACCGCCTTGGACGACCTGGCAGAAAAGGCTCCTTACGGGCTCTGGGGCAGGGGAGACCGCCGTCTTCTCAAGGCACTGAGAGTGGACCAGGGTGTGGCTGTCGTAGGATCACGCGACCTCACCTCCTACGGCACCTCAGCTACATCTCACCTTGCCGGTGACCTAGCGACAGCCGGGAACACGATTATTTCTGGTGGTGCCTTTGGCGTTGATGCTACCGCTCACCGCACTGCTTTAGCGGTATCAACTGCACGCCTACCTACCGTGGCTTTCATGGCGTGCGGAGTTGACCGTTTCTACCCCCGGCAGAATGAGAAACTCCTTGATGAGATTCTGCAGAACGGTCTGATTTTCAGCGAGGTACCGCTGGGCCAAGCACCGACCCGCTATCGTTTCTTGCAACGTAATCGACTCATAGCAGCTATATCCTCAGCCACCGTTGTGGTCGAGGCACGCTGGCGCAGCGGGGCACTCAATACAGCTAACCATGCTCTTGAAATGGGCCGGCCCGTCTACGCCGTGCCAGGCCCCATCTTCTCACCCAGTTCGGAGGGGTGCCACCGTTTGATCAGGGACGGTCTGGCCCAGCTCCTCACCGATGCTCGGCAGATCGAAAGGGGAGAACTTCTACTGAGCGAAGAAGCAGAGGCAAGTTTATTTGGCCCAGCCAGTGCTTCTCAACAACTGACCGACTGCCTTCGCGATGTACAGCGCAGGGTGTGGGATGCCTTGCCGGTACACCGCTATGCTTCAGCTGACAAAATCAATGCTATCTGTGGTCTTCCCCTGAGAGAGCTGTTGGTCAGTTTATCTCAGCTTAAGACTCTGGAGCTTGCTGAAACTAACGGTGCTGGCTGGCGTAAAAAGGAAAAGCGCTGACCCCTCCTGCTCTTTTCTACGAGGCATGCTATGTTTTCTAGCCCAGAGTAGAATGAAAAAAGCTAGGCGCAAAAGGGCCGGGTAAACGAGAGAGCAGGGAAGGAAGTTTGGCGTGGAGAACACCTCAGCTAACAGTGCCTCCGACCTACCCACCACCCTGAAAATTGGGGCAGGAACCCTCGATACCGACCGCGAATACACCCGTGCCCTAGAAGCCTACGAACGCTACCTAACCTACGAGCTCCATCGTTCCCCCGAGACCATCAAGGCCTATCTCTCAGACTTGTCTGACTTCTTTGCCTATGCTCTGCGGCACGGAACCACTCACCTCAGTCACCTTGACCTCACCATGATGAGAGGTTGGCTAGCAACGCTCAACTCCAGACAAGCACGAGCCTCACTGGCGCGTAAGACCTCCACCCTGCGTCGTTTCTTCACCTGGGCCGAGGAAGAGGAACTGGTGCAGGGTAACCCAGCCCGCAACCTCAGCACCCCCAAGAAAGCATCAAAGCTGCCGCAGATCCTCAGCAAAGACCACCTTAAGACTCTGACAACCACCCTTGAAACAGCGCTAGCTCAAGAACCGGTTAACCCCCGACTCCTGCGTCTCAATGCCGTGGTTGAAATTCTCTATGCCACCGGCATCCGCATATCAGAGCTCACTAATCTAGACCTCACCAGCGTGGACCGCACCAACCGCACCCTGAGGGTTATCGGTAAGGGCGATAAGGAGCGCGTCGTGCCTTTTGGGCTACCAGCGCTCGCTGCTCTCAACTCATGGGTACAAAAGGGGCGGCCGCAATGGTTACCTCAAGCTCCGGCGTCACCTCAGATTGCCCTTTTCATCGGGGCCAGAGGTAAGCGAGCCAACCCACGGCAAATTCGAGAAGACCTCACCAGCTTGCTACTTACCCTAGATGACACACAGGCTACCGGTGCCCACGTCTTTAGGCATACCGCTGCAACCCACATGGTCGATGGCGGTGCAGACATCCGAGCCGTGCAAGAGCTCCTAGGGCACAGCTCTCTTGCTACCACGCAGGTTTATACGCACGTTTCGGTGGAACGTTTAGCTCAAACTTATTCACGCTCCCACCCCCGCGCTTAGGCCACGATAGAAAATCATGACAGCTCTACCCCCTCCTCTGAGTCAGCCTTCACATCAGCATCTGAAGACTGGTGGCTACCTTTTCATCCATGCTGCTCCTTCAACCATAACCCCGCACCTTCGTTGGGCCATCGAGAGCGTAGTAAAAAATGCTGTAAGCCTGAACTGGCAAGAGCAAGCGGCCCGCCCCGGTCACCAGCGAGCGGAGCTCAGCTGGTCAGGTCAGCAGGGAACCGCAGCTCAGCTCGCCTCAGCACTCAGGGTCTTCGATGGTATCTTCTTTGAGGTGACTGAACGAGCCACCTTCACCACCGATGCCGTGCGCTTCATGTACACCCCATCTTTAGGTATTTGCGCTGTAGGGACCGATGTGCTGGGTAACTTCACGGTCACCGAAGACCGAGTCAAGTACGCCTTTGAACAGGCTGAAGGAAGCTTTGAGGCACTGTATCAGGAATTCTCCCTCATGCTGGGTGAGCCCTGGGACGAGCAGCTGGAGCCGCTGCGCGCCTCTAGTTCCCAAAGTAATATCACCCACATCAACCAAAAAATGTAGGCAACTGGCATAGTATCGGGAGCAGTAAAGGGGCGGCACCACCAGGTGCCGCCCCTCAAGAATTAACTCTATCTAGACTCTAGACGCTGCGGAAGGCTGCTACAGCGTTATGCCCACCAAAACCGAAGGAGTTAGAAACAGCTGCAATGTCACCTGCGGGCAGGTCACGAGCATCAGTCACTACATCAAGGTCAATCTGAGGGTCTTTGTTCTCAAGATTAATAGTGCAAGGAGCCTTACGGTGGTGAAGTGCAAGAACAGTTAGCACTGCTTCGAGGGCGCCGGCGCCACCTAGAAGGTGACCGGTCATTGACTTTGTGGCTGATACTGCAACCGAACCGGTATGATCGCCGAAAACCTCACGCAGAGCTAGTGACTCGGGAACATCGCCCACGGGGGTAGAGGTTGCGTGCGCATTCACGTGAACGACCTGCTCAGGTGAGATTCCACCGTCTGCCAGAGCCTCTTGAAGTGCGCGGGTAGCACCCAAGGCCGAGGGATCCGGGGCTGTAATGTGGTGGGCGTCAGCAGAGACTCCGGTGCCAGCAAGCTCAGCGTAAATACGTGCGCCACGAGCTTTAGCATGTTCCTCTGATTCAAGAATCAGAGCGGCTCCACCCTCACCCATCACAAAGCCATCGCGACCGCTGTCGTAGGGCCGGGAAGCAGCAGCCGGATCGTCGTTGCGGGTAGAGAGAGCCTGCATTTTAGCGAAGGCGCCGATAGTCATGGGGTGGATAGCTGCCTCAGAGCCACCGGCGATAACAACGTCAGCCTTGCCAGAACGAATCAGCATGAGAGCTAAATCAAGGGCTTCGGTAGAAGAAGCACAAGCGGAAACCACAGTCTGAGCTGAACCGCGGGCCTTGAGGTTCATGGACACTGCAGCCGCATTAGAGTTGGGCATCAGCATGGGCACGGTCATGGGAAGCATACGGCGGGGGCCCTTTTCCCGCAAAGTATCCCAGGCGTCCAGCAGAGTCCAGACTCCACCGATACCGGTGCCAAAAGCAACGGCGGTGCGCAATGGATCGCACTCTTCAGCCTCTTCAGCGTCCTTGCCGCTAAAACCTGCATCCTCCCACGCCTCACGAGCGGCTACCAAAGCCAGCTGACCGGAGGGGTCAAGTCTCTTGCTCTCAACTTTAGATAGACGGCCAGATTCAACCGCAGCGACGGCTACCCGGCCTGCAATCGAAACGGGCAGCTCGTACTCCGTCACCCAGGGCTCATCAATGGTGGTGATACCTGAAACCCCGGCGAGGGCGTTTTCCCAGGTAGTAGGAACATCCCCGCCGATGGGGGTGGTTGCACCGAGGCCGGTGACAACGACTTTACGAGACATCTGTGCGTCCTTCGAACTAAGTCTTGAGTGAGGGAGTTAAACCGAGAGGTATATAAAAGAGGTTGGGAGCGGAGGAATCCGCACCCAACCCTGCCGAGGGCAAACTTATGCGTTTGCGATGAAGTTTACTGCGTCACCCACGGTCTTGAGGTTCTTTACCTCTTCGTCGGGAATGGTGACGCCGAACTTCTCTTCTGCATTAACAACGATGGTCATCATTGAGATGGAATCAATGTCGAGGTCTTCGGTGAAAGACTTCTCGAGCTGAACGTCCTCAACCTCAACGCCGGTTTCTTCGTTGACGATTTCTGCAAGGCCTGCGAGGATTTCGTTCTGATCTGCCATGATGGCTCCTTTGTCTAGGGTGTAGCGGCATCTGCCGCTGAAGGTAGGGTGCTCTAACCCCTCTCAAGAGGTCAAAGCGACATCTAGCAGCTACTGCTACTTTTAGTCTTCACAGTTGAGTGTAGTCTCTCCAACGGGGTTTGACCGGCTTATCAGGCCCACTATTTTTGAAATAAACCTAACATTTTTTTCAAAAAAGGTTTGGCTGAGGTGAGTGAGAGTTAGTCAGTTCCCCCTAGGGGTGGAGAGGCTTTAGGGGAGGACGACCACCTGGGCGGCAAAGACGAGACCAGCGCCGAAACCGATCTGCAGGGCAAGCTTGCCTGACAGTTCAGGGCGCTCATCAAGCAGAGCATCTACTGCCAGAGGCACGGAGGCAGCTGATGTGTTGCCTGCACACTCAATATTGCGGCCTACGAGGACGGTGTCGGGGAGTTTGAGTGTTTTGACCATCTGGTCGATGATGCGCATATTGGCCTGGTGGGGCACAAAGGCGCCGAGGTCCTCGGCGGTGATACCCGCAGCGTCTAGGGCTTGCTGTGCGACCTTAGCCATTTCCCACACTGCCCAGCGGAAAACTTTCTGACCATCCTGGCGTAGGGTGGGCCAGATTTTCTCTCCCTCTTCAACGGGATGAGCAACAAAATCACGGTTGCGAATCTCCAGTATGGAATGGCTCATGCCCACAGCTTCCCAGTTGGCGCCATCCGATCCCCACACGGTTGGCCCTATGCCGGGGGTCTCTGAGGGGCCAACTACGGCTGCACCGGCGCCATCGCCCAGGAGGAAGGAGATGGTGCGCTCGGTGTTATCAATAAAATCTGAAAGCTTTTCAACACCGATCACCAGGACGTTCTTGGCTGTGCCTGCCTTGACGAGGGCATCAGCCTGGGCCACGGCGTAGCAGAAGCCTGCGCAGGCAGCTGAAATGTCGTAAGCAGGTGCCTTGGAACCAACACCGTCGGCGACCAGCGCAGCAAGGGAAGGCGTAGCGTGCGGGTGGGTTACGGTTGCAACGATAACCGCATCCAAATCTTCACCAATGATACCTGAATTGGCGAGTGCGTCCTTGGCTGCTGCCACAGCAAGATCGGTAATGGAAAGGTTCTCTGAGGCGCGGTGGCGGGTTTTGATACCGGTGCGCTGAACGATCCATTCATCTGATGAATCGATGGGGCCAGCGATGTCATGGTTGGTGACATCAAGGTCACCGCGGGCTGATCCGTAGCCAAGAATGCGTGAGTAGCGGTTGGGTTCCGCCTGCTTGAGGGTAGGCACTTAGATGTCCTTTCAGTGTTAGGCAGAGAGCGCTGCGGTGAGCGCATCAAGGTCGTCGGGGGAGTTAATCGCTGAGGCGGGGGTGCCGCGCAGACCTCGCTTTGCCAGCCCCACCAGGGTACCGGCCGGGGCTACCTCTACGAGGTGTTCAGCACCTGCTTCTGATAGAGACGCCATGCACAGGTCCCAGCGTACAGGGCGGGTCACCTGCGCTACCAGGGAATCTAGTGCAGCGGAACCGCTGCTGACAGGGGCGCCGTTAAAATTTGAGAGAAGTGCTGAAGTGGGGTCCTTAGGCGTCAGGGTACCCGCAAAATCAGCGAGAGGCCCCTGAGCAGCTTCCATGTAAGAGGTATGGAAAGCGCCAGCTACCTTGAGCGGAATGACACGGGTTTTAGCTGGCGGGTTTTCAGCAAAGGCAGCTAAATTCTCTAGCGAACCAGCAGCAACGATCTGGCCACCACCGTTTGAGTTGGCAGCAGTCAGACCGGCAGCAGAAATGGCCTCGCGGATATCGTCCTCAACTCCGCCC
This sequence comes from Rothia sp. LK2492, assembly GCF_040946345.1. NCBI lineage: Bacteria > Bacillati > Actinomycetota > Actinomycetes > Micrococcales > Micrococcaceae > Rothia > Rothia sp. LK2492. The sequence goes on from NZ_JAYWLX010000003.1 coordinate 273,181, forward strand.
AGTACGGCACTCATGCCGGTGGGTGTAGCCGCTGCAGCTTCAGCCATACCGTTTGCGCGCACGCGAATAAATTTCATGGCTTCTTCTTCGGTGAGCACCCCAGCCAAGGCAGCAGCGGTAATTTCACCTACCGAATGTCCTGCAAAAATTACGTCGCGGTCGCTGAGAAGTTTCAGTGCTAGCTTGCCCGTTACAAGACCAGCTGCAACAATCAGTGGCTGAGCGATAGCAGTGTCCTTGATGGTCTCCTCGTCAGCTTCAGTGCCATAGCGGATGAGGTCAAGGTCGGCTGCAGCTGAAAGTTTTTGCAGGTGTTCACTCACACCATCCAGCTCTAACCAGGGGGTCAGAAAACCGGGCTTTTGAGCTCCCTGACCTGGGCATACAAGGGCAATCACAGGGGTGAACCACCTTAGAAGTAGCATTGTCTTTTCAAGAAGTTTGAAAGTTTCTTGAATCTTTTTCAAATAACTATCCTACTCCTCTTTTGCCCTCCCCCTGGTAGAAGATTTGCGTTGTACAGACCACAAAGACAAAGAATCAGTCGCTTGCCCCCAAAGATTAGCGACACTGAATCTTTGGTAGATGAGAAAGGGCTGCTATTCCCTACTGGGGGAATAGCAGCCCTTGAGCTACCTAGGGGTAACCTTACGCGTCGCCACCGGCGTTACCGGAGGTACCAGCGTTGATGTTGTTCAAGTCGTACTTAGCAAAGGCCTGAGCGGGAGCATCGGCAGCAACTTCACCGCGCTTTGCCAGCATCTGCAGGGCACGGACAACGATGGATGCTGAGTCGATCTTGTAGAAGCGACGAGCACCTGCACGGGTGTCTGAGAAGCCGAAGCCGTCAGCGCCCAGGGTTGCAAATTCGTTGGGAACGAACTGGCGCACGCCGTCCATGAGGTCGGTCTGGTAGTCAGAAACTGCAACAATCGGACCGGTTGCGCCCTCGAGCTGAGCCTTTATGAAGGGCTTGCGCGGGGTAGCTGCAGGGTCTTTGAGCAGAACACGCTCTGCATCGAGACCGTCACGGCGTAGGTTGGTCCATGAGGTCACTGACCACACATCAGCAGAAACGCCCCATTCCTCAGCCAGCATCCGCTGAGCCTCCAGCGCCCAGGGAACGGCCACACCTGAAGCGAGAAGCTGGGCGCGGGGACCGTCGTTCTTGGCTTCTGAGAGGCGGTAAATGCCACCAATGACCCCGTCAACATCGAGGTTCTCGGGCTGAACAGGGTGCTGGATCGGCTCGTTGTAGACGGTGAGGTAGTACATGACGTTGTGGTCTTCATCGCCGGTGCCATACATGTGCTCGATGCCGCGCTTGACGATGTGCGCGATTTCGTAACCGTAGGCGGGGTCATAGTGAATAACCGCGGGGTTGGTGCCGGCCAGGATCGGTGAGTGACCGTCCATGTGCTGCAGACCCTCACCCGTAAGGGTGGTGCGGCCAGCGGTACCGCCGATGATGAAGCCTCGAACCAGCTGATCGGCGGCTGCCCAGAAGGAGTCACCGGTGCGCTGGAAGCCGAACATCGAGTAGAAGATGTAGACAGGAATCATGGGTTCGCCGTGGGTGTCATAAGACGAGCCAACAGCGGTCATAGCTGCGACGCCACCGGCTTCATTGATACCCACGTGAATGATCTTGCCCTCGGGTGATTCCTTGTAGGCAAGCATAAGTTCACGGTCCACAGCCAGGTAATTCTGACCGTTGGGATTGTAAATCTTAGCGGTGGGGAAGTAGGAGTCCATGCCGAAGGTGCGTGCCTCATCGGGGACGATAGGCACGATGCGGTGACCGAAGTCCTTTTCACGCATGAGGTCCTTGAGCAGGCGGACGAAGGCCATGGTGGTGGCAGCCATCTGCTTGCCGGTGCCCTTGAACGCACCCTTGTAGGCCTTCTCGGAGGGCAGGGTAATTTCGGGCTGGACGTTCTTGCGTCCGGGGATGAAGCCACCGAGCTCTGAACGGCGTTCCATCAGGTACTTGTACTCCTCTGAGTCCTTACCGGGGTGGTAGTAAGGAGGGTTATACAGGTCGTTCTCCAGCTGTTCATCAGAGATGGGGATGCGCAGATGGTCACGGAAGCGCTTGAGGTCATCCATGGACAGCTTCTTCATCTGATGGGTCGCGTTACGAGCCTCGAAGCTAGCCCCCAGACCGTATCCCTTGACGGACTGCGCCAGGATGACGGTGGGCTGACCCTTGTGATCCACTGCTGCCTTGTAGGCGGCGTAGACCTTTTGGTAGTCGTGAGCGCCACGCTTCATGGCCCAGATTTCCTCGTCGGTCATGTCGGCGACGAGTTCCTTGGTTTCGGGAGTCTGCCCGAAGAAGTGCTCGCGGATGAAGCCACCGGACTCTGCCTTGTAGGTCTGGTAGTCGCCGTCCAGGGTTTCGTTCATGATGCGGACGAGCTCACCGGAGGTGTCCTTTTCGAGCAGGGTGTCCCACTCGCGGCCCCAAAGAACCTTGATAACATTCCAGCCGGCACCGCGGAAGAAGGCTTCAAGTTCTTGAACAATTTTGCCGTTACCGCGAACGGGGCCGTCCAGACGCTGAAGGTTGCAGTTCACCACGAAGGTGAGATTGTCCAGCTTTTCGTTGGCAGCCAGCTGCAGTGCGCCGCGTGACTCGGGTTCGTCCATTTCGCCGTCGCCCAGGAATGCCCAAACGTTCTGGTCGCTGGTGTCCTTGATGCCGCGGTTGTGCAGGTACTTATTGAAAGATGCCTGGTGAATCGCGTTCAGGGGGCCAAGGCCCATAGATACGGTGGGGAACTGCCAGAAATCGGGCAGGTTACGGGGGTGGGGGTAGGAGGGCAGGTGGGTGCCTTCCTTGGTTTTCTCCTGGCGGAAACCGTCAAGCTGCTCTTCAGTGAGGCGGCCTTCGAGGAACGCGCGAGCGTAGTTACCGGGAGATGAGTGGCCCTGGAAGAAGAGCTGGTCGCCGCCACCGGGGTGGCTACGGCCGCGGAAGAAGTGGTTGTATCCTACTTCGTAGAGGGTCGCCATACCTGCGTAGGAGGAGATGTGGCCGCCCACGCTGATGGTCGCCTTCTGTGCTCGCTGAACCATAACGGCAGCGTTCCAACGCAGAATGGCGCGGTATCGGCGTTCAACCTGCTCGTCACCGGGGTATTCCGGCTCTTGGTCTACGGGGATGGTGTTAACGTAGTCAGTAGTGGTCACCATGGGGACGGTGATTGACTTCTGGCCTGCGCGCTGCATGAGCGAGCGCACGATGAACTGGGCGCGCTCGGTGCCGTGAGTCTCGACGAGTTCGTCGAAGGATTCAATCCACTCGCCGGTCTCTTCGGGGTCAATGTCGGTGAAGCTGTTTGTCAGCGCACTCAAAACGTGATCGTTCGTTTCTGAGGGTCCCACGAGCCAACCTCTCTATGTTGTAGGTATAGCGCACCATTTGGTGCTAAATGTGCGGTGCGCTGGGTGTTGGTGTCTTTAGCAACATTAGGGTCGCTCAGACAACTTATCTCCTATGGTGTCACAAAATGGCACTCTGGCGGTCTTGACGCCGGGATTATTAGGTGTGAAATAGCTGTCACTTCACCCAATTTTTCTTATCAGCGAAATTTGGTGCCTCCCTTTTGGTCGTGTTCTGTTGCTTTGAGCGGTGTTTACGTGTTCAGTGGTAGGTGAACTGACGATGCTCCACATCCGGGTGGGGCTCGGTGAGGGCAGTAGTTGCCCGCTAACTTCAAGGAGGACGTTCGTGAGCGAGACTCGTGCCGCTGACAAAGATGCGGTAGTCAAGCTTGGTTTCAAGGATGGGGATCTCATCCAGGAATTTGGGTATGACGATGATGTTGATTTTGATCTTCGAGATGATCTTGAAGATTGCATCGGCTCTGAGATTCTTGACGAGGACGACCAGGAAGTCGTAGATGGCATCCTGCTCTGGTGGCGAGAGGAAGATGGCGACCTGGTAGATGGGTTGATGGATGTTCTTTCTTCTCTCGATGAAGGCGGTGTGGTGTGGCTACTGACCCCTAAGGCCGGCCGTGATGGTTATGTTGCCCCGGGAGAAGTTCAGGAAGCGGCACCGCTGGCCGGCTTGCACGTCACCACGACTGAAGCTGCCTCTAAAGATTGGGCTGCTACCCGTCTGGTGATGAAGCAAAGTAAGTAAGATACTCCTGAACAAACCCCGCACTGCTTGTCTCTAGCGTGCGGGGTTTGATGGTCTCAGGAGAGAAACAGCAGGCAATGCTTCTAACATTCACTGAACTCAGCGTAAAGATGTTAGAAAAATTTTTTTCACTCATTTTCCCCTTGATTTCTGGGGGTAAACGGTGCTCTAGCCGATTTTTTATGGCGAGCGGTGCCTATTTCGGTTTGCGAGCGCCGAACGGTCTGTGTAAAGTATTTCTTGTTGTCGAGAGCGCAAGCATGCGACACGATGGGTCTTTAGCTCAGCTGGTAGAGCGCCACGTTTACACCGTGGATGTCATCGGTTCGATCCCGGTAGGACCCACGAACGAAACCTCGGTTTTGTCAGTTAGTTACTTGCAGTAACTAATAACTCAATAAGGGTCTTTAGCTCAGCTGGTAGAGCGCCACGTTTACACCGTGGATGTCATCGGTTCGATCCCGGTAGGACCCACCATCTAAAGCCTCGCAGTGATCTGCGAGGCTTTTTGTTTCTGCTGGTATAACAGTTCTGGCGTGCTAGTCGGTCTAGTTTTCTTGGCGCTAGACTGGGAAGGTCGCCCCGACGTCCTACCTTCTTCTGACCGCTACCGGAAAGCCACCTGTGAAACGCAACTTTAAGCCCCGCAACTTTACCGCTGTGTTCCTCTCTATTATCTGGTTCCTGGTGTCTGTTTCATTTGTTATTCAGGGCATGATGGTTCAGCTGTGGATAGGTTTTGCTGTAGTTGCTCTCATTATTGGCGGGCTGGCTGTGTGGGTTCTTTTCACTGATACATATGACCGGGAGCAGTAGAGGGTTGCCACCTGGCTCCCAGCATGTGAACGTTTTGTTTCTCTCATAGCGCGTACGCCCAAAAGTAGCGCAAATCAGCGTAACCTAAAAGGCATGACTGAAACTAATACTGAACGTAAAGCACAGATTGGTGTGACCGGCCTTGCCGTGATGGGTGCTAACCTAGCACGTAACCTGGCACGTAATGGCTACACCGTAGCTCTTCACAACCGCTCTGTTGAAAAAACTGATGCACTTTTAGCTGCACACAGCGCTGATGGCGACTTCATTCGTACCGAGACCCTGCAGGAGCTCGTAGATTCACTCGAATCACCACGCCGCATTCTGATCATGGTGAAGGCCGGCTCACCGGTTGATGCCGTGATTGAGCAGCTGGTTCCCCTGCTGGATGAGGACGATGTCATCATTGACGGCGGTAACTCACACTTCCCCGACACCATCCGGCGTGAACGAGCACTGGCTGAAAAGAACCTGCACTTCGTGGGTATTGGCGTTTCAGGCGGCGAAGAAGGTGCGCTCAATGGCCCCTCCATTATGCCTGGTGGATCAGCTAAGGCTTATGAGTCACTCGGGCCGCTCTTAGAAAAGATTTCGGCTAAGGCTCCTAACGGTGAGCCCTGCTGTGCTTGGATTTCAACCGATGGTGCCGGCCACTTTGTCAAGATGGTGCACAACGGTATCGAATACGCAGATATGCAGGTCATCGGTGAGGCTTACGACCTCTTGCGTTCAGTTGCGGGTGTTGAGCCTGCTGCTCAGGCAGAAATCTTCAAGCAGTGGAATACCACTGACCTGAACTCTTACCTCATTGAAATTACTGCTGACGTTCTGGCTCAGGTTGATGCCAAGACCGGTAAGCCCCTGGTCGATGTCATTGTTGATGAGGCTGGCCAGAAGGGTACCGGACGCTGGACGGTGCAAGCAGCTCTTGACCTTGGTGCTCCCGTATCAGGTATCGCAGAATCAGTCTTTGCCCGTGCACTGTCTTCAGGTAATCCTGAGGCACGTCTGCAGGCTCAGCAGCAGCTTCCGGAGGGGCTGATCGCTACCACCGCTGTAGCGAATGGTGATGAGGAGTTCATTGAGGACGTCCGCAAGGCCCTCTTTGCCTCAAAGCTGGTTTCTTACGCCCAGGGTATGGATATGCTGGCTAAGGCCGGCGCTGAATACCACTGGGATTTGAAGCTTGATGTGATTGCTAGCCTCTGGCGTGCCGGTTGCATCATTCGTGCTGAGCTGCTGGGCGAAATTATGGAAGCCTACAAGAGCGAGACCCCCGCTAACATGCTGCTGGCTCCCGCTTTCACCGCCCTGCTCGAGGATCTCGTGCCCTCCTGGCGTCGTGTAGTCGCTAAGGCAACTGCTGAAGGTGTGCCAGTGCCGGTTTTCTCTTCGTCCCTGTCTTACTACGACGCCCTGCGCCGTAAGCGTCTTCCCGCAGCCCTGATTCAGGGCCAGCGTGATTTCTTCGGTGCTCACACCTACGGTCGTATTGACTCAGAGGGTATGTGGCACACCGAGTGGAGCGGTGATCGCAGCGAAATTAACGCTGAAGATAGCCACACCCACTAGGAAACTTATCTCTTCTAAAGAGTAAAAATGCCCCTGAGCTGCAAGGCTCAGGGGCATTTTGTGGTTTTTAAATCCACATGGTGGGGTCAACATACTCTACAGCATCCACCAGGGGTAGTTTGGCGTCCGGGGTACGGGGCCGGGAGCGGGCTGGGATGCCCGTGATGATGGAATCCTCTGGGTGATCGTGTACTACCACTGAGTTGCCACCAATAGCTGAATCAGCACCAATCACCACCGGACCTAACACCTTAGCACCTGCACCGATAGTAACCCGATCCCCAATGGTGGGGTGACGCTTTCCCTTCTCCAAAGAACGCCCGCCCAGGGTGACACCGTGATAGAGCATCACATCATTACCCACCTCCGCGGTTTCACCGACGACCACGCCCATGCCATGGTCAATAAAGAAGCGGCGACCAATGGTAGCGCCCGGGTGGATTTCTACACCGGTCAGGAAGCGGGTGAACTGGCTGAGAGTTCGAGCTATTGACTTGGTGCGCTCTTGCTGCCAGAGCTTGTGAGTTAGACGGTGTGCCCAGATAGCGTGCAGACCGGAGTAATTAATCATAATTTCAGCTGGGCCGCGGGCAGCGGGGTCGTGGGTGCGGACCGTTTCCAAATCCTCACGCAAACGCGCCATAAAACTCATTGTTATCCTTTACCGTGCAAGCATCTCTTCACGTTGAGTATAACCCCCGGTAGGGGCAAACATATTCCTGTTTTACCCAAAAAAACGCCACCGCCGAAAATTCGGCGGTGGCGCTCAGCGGGCTTTATTGTTTAGCCGCGAATATCTTCGTACAGAAGGGTTGAGATGTAGCGCTCACCGAAATCACACACGATAGCTACAATCAGCTTGCCAGCGTTCTCGCTCTTTTTAGCTTCTTCCAGTGCGGCCCAGACGGATGCACCGGAGGAAATACCGCCCAAGATGCCTTCATGGGTGCCCAAAGCACGAGCCGTAGAGACAGCGTCCTCAATACTGACATCAGCAACAGCGTCATAAATGTCGCGGTTGAGGGTATCGGGAATAAAGTTGGCTCCCAGACCCTGAATCTTGTGGGGACCAGCTTTGCCTTCGGTCAGCAAAGGGGAGTCCTTGGGCTCTACCGCAACAATTTTGACGTTGGGGTTTTTCTCTTTCAGATACTTTCCAGCACCCGAGATGGTTCCACCGGTGCCGATACCTGCTACAAAGATGTCAATCTTACCCTCGGTTGATTCCCAGATTTCGGGGCCGGTGGTCTTGTAGTGCACGGTTGGGTTAGCTTCATTGCTGAACTGCGAGGCCAGGATGGCGTTTTCGGTGCTGGCAACGATTTCTTTTGCCTTCTCTATAGCACCACGCATACCCTCAGAACCGGGGGTCAGAATAATCTCGGCTCCGTAGGCGCGTAGCATGACGCGACGCTCGTTGCTCATGGTCTCAGGCATCGTCAGAATGACCTTGTAACCGCGAGCTGCACCCACCATAGCCAGAGCAATACCGGTGTTACCTGAGGTACCCTCTACGATGGTGCCACCGGGTTTGAGCGCGCCTGCTTCTTCAGCTGCGTTGATGATGGCAACACCAATACGGTCTTTGACGGAGTTAGCGGGGTTGTAGAACTCTAGCTTGACGGCTACGTTGCCGGGCAGATTCTCGTCCAAGCGGTTAAGACGGACGATGGGGGTACCGCCGACGACCTCAGTGACATTGTTGTACATTTTTGACACGGGTTAGCCTTTCGGGTTATTGACTAAGAAGGTTCAGTTTTATTCTACGAGAATTGGGTAGCTGGGCTAAGAAAGAAGAAACTTGGCGTAACTTTGGCGCACTTTTGAGAGTTTAGGATTGATGACAGCCATACAGTACCCCTCGTAGGGGTTGCGAGCATAGTAGTTCTGGTGGTACTCCTCTGCCTCATAGAAGGTGCCCAGGGGTTCAAGTACAGTTACTACCCGGTTATCCCATACCTGGTTGGCTCGTTCGATGGCCCTTTCAAAGATAGCTTTTTGCTCTTCATCAGTATAGTAAAGGGCCGAGCGGTACTGGCTGCCGACGTCCGCTCCCTGGCGGTCCCAGCTGGTGGGGTCATGGGAGGTGAAGAAAATATCGAGCACCGTGTCAGCATCAATGATTGAGTCGTCGAATTCGACCTTAACTATTTCTACGTGACCGGTGGTTCCGCTGCACACCTGCTGGTAGGTGGGGTTGGGGTCAGTGCCCCCGGTGTAGCCTGAGATGCTGGCAGTGACGCCCTTGATATTGCGGTATACGGCGTCGATGCACCAGAAGCAGCCGCCGCCTAAAACAAAATTCTGCATATATCTGTAACCTGCTGGGAGCCCTAAATATTCCGGCGAGTAGAACACCGTGCGAGCTGATGCGTTGAACTTCTCAGTTGGCTACACCAGTGAAAGAATAGGGGCATGACTGATAAGAAAATACCTACTCTCCATGATGTGGTGACGGCCTTTCACGAGATTTTCCCCCCGGCTTTGGCTGAAAACTGGGACGCTAGCGGTCTGGTGCTGGGCCGAAAGGACGCGCCGGTGCCCACGGTTGGCTTTGCGGTAGATGCCACGGTGAAAACCGCCGCCGAAGCAGCAGAACGCGGGGCCGGTCTGCTCATTACTCACCACCCTCTTCTGCTGCGCGGTGCTTCCTTTCTGCCTGATACCGACTACAAGGGCGAAATTACCCACACCCTAATCGAAGCGCGCTGCGGCCTGCTGGGCGCCCACACCAACGTGGACTCAGCCCCCCACGGCACCAACGAAGCGTTTATGGATATGCTCGGCATCAGCGAACGTGAGGTGCTAGCTGATGACCAGAGCGTTGAGGTTAACGGTAGTCAGGTGCAGGTAGGCATCGGCAGGGTGGGTCAGCTACCCCTGCCTATGACACTCAAAGAGCTAGCTGAAAAAATCGCGGACTTTCTCCCTGCCACCGCAGCAGGGCTACGCGTTGCCGGGCGGGCAGATACTCAAGTGCAAAAAGTGGCTTTGTGCACCGGTGCGGGGGACTCTCTTTTCAAAGAGGCACTAAAGAGCGGCGCAGATGTCTATATCACCGCTGATCTACGCCACCACCCAGCATCAGAACTCCGAGAAAACGCTTTGATAGCCGGCGGCCCGGCGCTCATCGACTGCTCACACTTCGCCAGCGAATGGTTGTGGATGGACGGCGCGGCTCAGCTACTAACCGAACGCTTGGCGGACCGTGGGTTCACCATCAGCACCTATATTTCTGATCTCAACACCGACCCCTGGGACTTCACCGTTTCAACCGGGCAGATTAGCGGTTCAGCCAGCACCCGCTAACTCCAGCTACGGACAGGACCCCAAGCCCGGCGTCCTACTCTTTCACCACCAGGGTGAGGGTGCCGGGCTTTTTATCTGTTGCGGCGCTCAGCTCCACGGTGAACTTAGGGGAGAGCCGGGGTAGTAGCTGTTCAATATTGTTGATGTTCGTAAGGCCTTCATCAATCAGGTATCTTGCCAGCAAACCCCTGTAGTGCTTAGCCATATGTGAGACCACCTTGCGGCTGCCGTCGGGCAGCATCTTCTCAACTCTTACCGCATAGGTAAGCTGAGGTTCAGGTGTCCATGCCTTAGCATAAGCGGCTGACCGGCAATCAATAACCAACTGACCGCCGAAGGCACCAGATAGAACCGACGTCAGCTCACCGGCCCAAAATTTTGCCAGATTCCCACAGCTACCTAGTTTCACTCCCATTGAGAGACGGTAAGCCGGGAGACAGTCCTTTAAGCTCACCGCACCCCAGAGCGCTGAAATCACCAGAAGCGACCGATCAGCGCTTTCTTGAGCTGCAGTACCTAAACTTGCATAATCAAGCGCTTCAAACAAAACCCCGGTGTACACCTGGGCCGCAGGTGCAGCTGGCTCAGCTAAGAGGCGAGTATTTCTTTCAACCTCAGCCACTAAGGACTTACCGACCTTGAGCTGTTCAGCGGCGCCTTCTTCTGCACTCACCTGAGCTAGCTCCTCTACCACGCGCTCGCGGGCTTCGGTGAGCTGCGGGAACGATAAATCACCCATCTCAACGGGGTTAGTACCTGTGGCGGGAGTCTTACCTTCGGAGGGCGGTAGAAGAATGAGCATAGTTTTTAGTGTAGTAAAGTTGAGGGGTAGACGGGGTGCCTGGGCAATCGCGAGACCTAAGGTTTCGAGGAAAGTCCGGGCTCCACAGCACAGGGTGGTCGATAACGTCGACTCAGGGTAACCTGCAGGCCAGTGCCACAGAAAATAGACCGCCGCATCTCTGGTGCGGTCAGGGTGAAACGGTGAGGTAAGAGCTCACCAGCGCCCCGGGCGACCGGGGTGGCTCGGTAAACCCCACTCGGAGCAAGGTCAAACAGGGCATGCTAGTAGCCAGTGCGGCGAAGTGCCCGGGTAGGCTGCTTGAACCCACGAGCAATGGTGGGTCTAGATGGATGATTGCCGCTCGGCAACGAGTACAGAACCCGGCTTATAGGGCACCCCGTCCCTACAATACTTAAGACGCCCGCTCAGTTGAGCGGGCGTCATTTTGAATTCTTAGTGACCGAAGGGGTCCGGGTCTACACCCGGCACCCAGCTGTTGCCGTCAACAGTCCACCCCTCAGCTTTCACCACTTTTTTGTACTTCTTGGTGTAGCGGGGGTTAAGGCGGTTCACATAAAGTTTTCCATCGAGGTGATCTGTTTCGTGCTGCATGACGCGGGCAAACCAGCCTGTAGCATCAAATTTCAGGGGGTTCCCATCAGCATCCTGGCCGCTCACTGTAACCCATTCAGCGCGCTTGAGCGGGAAGGAATAACCGGGGAAAGAGAGGCACCCTTCCACTTCTTCTTCGGGATCAGGCTCTGAGGTTGAGATTTTGCCCAGGGTGAGCAAAGGATTGACAACAACACCCAATGGGGGCACTCCGTCTTCGTTGTCAAACTTATAGGTAAAGAGCCGCAAACCGACTCCCACCTGGGGAGCTGCAAGGCCCACACCGTTGGAAAGCTCCTGCGTCTCATACATATCAGCAATCAGTTGCTTTAGGTCATCATCAAAGGACGTAACGGGTGCGGCCGGGCGGTGAAGCACGGGGTTACCGTGCACAACGATGGGTAGAACTGTCATATCTCAACCTTACCGTGTGGGTCTATAAGGGCACATAAAAAGAGGGCCGCTACGTTTACCGTAGCGGCCCTCTTTATTCTGGGTGATCGACGGGGGTTGAACCCGCGACCTCCTGGACCACAACCAGGCGCTCTGCCGACTGAGCTACGACCACCATGTTTACTAAAACGCTAGCTAAATTTCTTTCACTTTTGTTTTGGCAACAGGTAATAGCTTACACAGATTTTTACCAGCTGTAAAACTGAGTCTGTGATTTGCGGGGTGACCATCCTCACTTGAATTCTAGGTGAATTATCAAGGTGAGCTGCTTTCGTGCGAGCTAAACAGGGTTAACTTCTTGGCGGGTTTCACTCACCTGACGAGCTACCTGCTGGCAGGTGGCGCTATCCGGGCCAGGGGCGGGTACAAAAATGGTTCCACGGTAGTAGCGGAGCTCATCAATCGAATCACGAATATCACCTAGAGCCCGGTGATTGCCGGTCTTAGCAGGGGCGTTGTAGGTTGCCTTTTCAAACCAGCGGCGAGATAGTTCTTTAATCGTTGACACATCAATCACCCGGTAGTGCAGATAATCAATGAGCTGTGGCATATCCCGCACGAGGAAGGTCTTATCGGTACCGATAGAGTTGCCGCCCAGCACAGCCTTTCGGGGTTCTGGAACCCATTCTTTAACGTAGTCCAGGACCAGCTGCTCTGCTTCAGCCATGCTAATGCCGCCGTCCAACTCATTGATAAGACCAGACTCCGTGTGCATGTTGCGCACAAAATCATCCATCTGCTCAAGAGGGCCTGGGGCCGGTTTGATGACTACATCGACGCCTTCACCCAAAATATTGAGGTCACCATCGGTCACAAGGGCTGCCACTTCAATCAGAGCATCATTCTCTAAGGACAGACCGGTCATTTCACAGTCGACCCAAACAATTCGTTCATTACTAATAGACACACCACCAATGTACTAGCCCCAGCTGATACTTGTCTGGTCTTAGAGGTAAAAACCATAATTTATTGAGAGCGGGGGATGAGCATCGGTGCCGATGAGAGCAACGGGCGGGTAAAATCGGGGGTGTTTTAACAGCGCAACTCACGGAGAACGATGAGCCCCAGAAATGTGGAGGCAACTACCGCCAGCAAACCGGTGCACCGCTATAACAGCAAAACTGCGCACTATGTAACAGGTAGCCCCCTAAGAACGCTGATTTTCGGCACCATTGGGTCCCTGCTAGTGATGTTTGCTTCATTCGGTGTGGGATGGCTAGCAGATGCTTCCCCCTTCCGCCGGGTTGAGTGGATTATTCCGTTGCGCTACACCACTCCTGGTCTGATTACCTGTATTGCTTTATTGGTGATTGGTGCCATGATGCTCTGCCGTGAATGGTTGCGTATGGTGCAGAAGCTCATGGTCTGGGATGAACGGGCTAAGAGATGGGTTTGGGCTGCCACCATATGTTGGATCACCCCCCAACTGTTCGCCTTCCCGCTTTATAGCCGCGATGTCTTCTCCTACTTTGCTCAGGGGCGTCTGATGCAAGCCGGCCTTAATCCCTACGAATACGGGGTCTCCGCAGTCAACAATTTCTTCCAGTACGGGGCAGATCCCATGTGGGCGGAATCTGCACCACCCTATGGGCCTGTTTTCTTGTGGATTGAAAAAATAGTGGCAGGTATGGCGGGGGAGTCTGTTGATACTGCCCTCTACCTCTTTAGAGGTGTAGCAATGCTGGGCGTCATCCTGATTGCCATTTATGTGCCTAAGTTGGCTAAACTCCACGGAATCAATGGGACGCGCGCTAACTGGCTGGTGGTAGCAAACCCCCTATTTATTGCAGCGTTCATTACCTCTAGCCATAATGATGCCCTGATGACGGGCTTTATCCTCGCCGGTGTCTACCACGCAGCTTCCCGGAGGGACGCAGTGGGCGGCATTCTAGGTGCCACCCTGGTCACTCTGGCGGTAGCTGTAAAGCCCATAGCCCTGGTAGCCCTGCCCTTCATCGGGCTGTTTTGGGCTGGACGAGGGGCCAGCTGGCCCCGTCGCTTTGTCTTTTGGGCGCTGACCTTGGCAGTTTCGGTGGCCGAGCTAGCTCTCTTGGGCTGGGCTTCTGGTCTGGGCTTTGGGTGGATTTCTGCTCTTTCAACGACCGGCGGCCAATACATCTGGTACACCCTTATCGGGTTTTTGGGCCTACAGATCAACCAGATTATTGTTTCGATGACCGGGAATAATGATCTAGCCAACAGCATCAGAGATGCTTTCTTCAGCCTGGGCAAACTGATTGGTATGGGTCTTGCCGTACTCACTATGTTCATCGGGAAGGACGAGAACCTGGTGAAGCGAACCGGTCTCGCCATCGGCTTCGTGGTGCTCTTCTCACCCATGATTCAATCCTGGTATCTACTCTGGTTTATACCGCTCTTGGTGGTAGCCGGTATTAGAACAGACTGGCAGCTCGATTTCTACTTCTTAACCACACTCTTCTTTATGATTTACGCGGTCTCAGATCAGCTGGCGGTATCACCCTACCTTGAAGATTTTGATCAGAATATCGGTCGCCTAATCGCAGCGGTTATCAGCGTTGCCTACGCATCGTGGCTGGTCTTCCTAGACCCTGCTACGCGCCGAGTATTACGCCGTGCCCAGCGTTCATCGATTTATGAGGTCTCAATTTAGCCTGAGCCTCCGGGGGTGTGGAACTCTACCACTGATATGACTTTGAGGTGCACCCACGCTAGAATAAAACACGTTCAGCCTCAGTAGCTCAGTGGATAGAGCAGGAGCCTTCTAATCTCTTGGTCGGGGGTTCGACTCCCTCCTGGGGCACTTCACGTATCCCTCACCTCATCAAAGAGGTGGGGGATATTTGTTTAATCAAGTATTTATGGTGAAACTATCCTCTCATTTAGAGCATCGGATACTGCACTTGAGAATAGACTGGACCTATGCCCCAGCGAACTTTCTTCCCCTCTAGCGATGCTAATCTACACCCCACTGCGCGCTCGCGGAGAAGCACGCTCAAAGCGACTGCTGCTCTTCTAGCTTTAGGGCCTGTGCTGGTAGGTTGCGGAGGCGATGGGGACCGAAAACAAATCACAGCTTCCGGGCAGGAACACCTTAATGATCGAAAAGACGTGGATATCAATGAGGCTCTGTCCAGTCTTGAAACTGAGCATTCAGCAACGATTAGCTTGGCCGTCTACAATCATGAAGAAGATAAAACCTTCCTCCACCATGCTAATGAGTGGTCTTATGAAGCCTCAATCGTCAAAGTTCCCATAGCTCTAACTCTTCTGCGCCGTGCAGTCTTTGAACAGCGCACTCTAACGGAGGAAGAAAAAGCGCTCATCGAGGCTGCTATCAGTTTTTCAGATAACTCCTCCACCACAGAAATATTTAGACGGATTGGCACTACGGGGCCCGGCGCCGATTCAGAGGCAAGCTCTCAATCTCTTAACAAAACCTACGAATTATTGGGTGCTACGAAGACTCGTAGCGAGGGCACCTGGGGTAATAACCAGACCTGGGCAGAGGACTACGTCAAGATTATGCGGTTTATCGTTGAAGATATCCACTGGATCAGTAAGACCGATGCTGAATACCTCTTAGAAACGATGAATCCGAATGATTGGTCGCAGCTCTGGGGCGTGGGTTCTCAAAAAGACCAGACTGTTTTTGGAAAGCAAGTTCAGCAGGTCTCCGTGAAAAACGGGTGGATTCAGGACGAGGCGGGTACCTGGTACGTCAACTCTATAGGCGTGGTGCAGACAGAAGATAATACTTTCTCTATAGCCCTGCTCTCTCATGGCTTTAGTGATGTAAACATCGGCTACGAAGTTGCCAGTACAGCTGTGCAAGCCTACTTCGATCATGCTGGCTAATGGTCATTGCCCGGCTCATCCCTTCCAGCCGTATACGGCTAGGCACCTAGCTTAATGAAACCCGTTGCTTGGGCTAGAGCGCAGCACACAACCTGACCGGCACGCTGCACTCCAGCGTCCTTGAGAACGTCAGCAATCCTATCTGTCGTCACTAAAGTCTTGGGTAGCTCACTGACCGAGTCAAAGATGGCGGGTGAGTCAAAAGCCTGTTCGAATAAGTCGGGAAGATTGATGCTGTGATGAAGCAAAGCCTGTGCGTTAGCGATACAGCTCCGAATTTTAGCTTCATTCCTAATCATGGATCTATCGGAGAGCATCTGAGAAATATCGTGCTCGGTAAGAGAAGCAACAGCCTCTAGAGAAAACCCTTTGAAGTGTCTGCTGATAGCTTCTCGCTTACCTAGGACTACGCTCCACCACAGCCCATTTTGAAAGACCAAAAGGCAAAGGTGCTCAAACATAGCCTGCTGCGTGCGCGGCACGTTCTGCCATTCTTCAAGGAAATACGTTCGGCTGGGATCATCTCGTACCCAGGAAGGTTCCTTGCGCTCTATACCCGCCACAACCTCAGCTCCGATATTTTTATAGACCATGATCGCTCCTCCATAACGGTGTAGAAACAACCTAGGTGGCTCATGTGCCGCTGGTCAACGGCTGTGGACAGAACCCGACACAAACTTTGATGAGCGCGTCTCACAGTCACCACATTGTTTCAGAAGTCCCAGAAACCTCAGCTCCCCAAGTCAGTAAGTTTATCCACAGCGCCCAGGCTCCTTTCAAGACCTCTTCCTGGAGTGTCAGGCTAAAGCTACCCAACCTTTACCCCAGTAGCTCAAGGAGGAGCCATGACAGATACCGTGACAGTGAGAGGCTACATCGCCACCGCCCCCACCCAAAAATACCTACCGAAGACAAATATCCCTCTAGCTAATTTCCGATTAGCATCAACTCCATGCTGGTTTGATAATTCAACAGGGCAGTGGCGTGAATCAGATACAAACTGGTACACCGTCAATTGTTTTCGAGCATTGGCTCATAATAGTGCCCGCAGTCTTCACGTGGGTCAGCCCGTGTTGGTGACTGGACGCCTGAAAGTTAAGCAGTTTGAACGCAGTGACGGGTCGCAGGGCACCAGTATTGAAATCGATGCCTCAAGCATCGGCCATGACCTCAACTTTGGAATCGCCCGCTTTGAGCGGGTCTCAGATCGCCGCCCTGATGTTGGGGACGTCGACAAGAGCTTTGAACAGCAACTTCAGGGTGAACGTCAGCTCGCTCAAATTCCAGCACCCGCACCTCATGCAGATGCTACCTTCCCTCATCAAGAGGTCTCCCCGCAGGCTGGTGAGCCTCAGCCCAGCAACGAGAGCGCACAGCAGTCGCCTCCGAATTTCGGGCTCACCGAAGCAGAAGAAACGGATGTAGCCGCTGTTTCCGTTACCACCTAGCGTCTTTGGGTGTGTGGAGAAAAGAGCCCGAACCTTCCCTAGACGGTTTGGTGGTGCGCTCCACCGGTCGCTGAGCGCACCGCCGGGGCTCTTTATTCCTATCGCTCACGGTACTCCAGGGGGCGCTTAGCCTTGGGGAGTGAGAACACCACTCTCATGTAGGCGTCCTCAATGAGCTCTTCAATCAGCTGCTCGCTAAAGTCAGGATTATTTGGTGCATGAGCATCCACCGGCCAGATACTGACCCAGTGGCGTTTGTTCATGTGCCACCCTGGTCTGATATTGGGGTGCGCTAACTGAAGTACGTGTGATTCTTCAGGGTCACTTTTAAGGGTGACAATGGGTGCGCCCGGGCCATCGGTACACATAGCAAAAATCTTGCTGCCTACCTTGTAGACTTCGTGCTCGGGGCCAAAGGGGTACACCGTTTCGCTCTCGCGTAGCCTTTCAGCTACGCCCCGAGCTATCGCCTGAATCTGTTCGCCGTCCATAGGTGTAGCTTACTGCTCTCTTCCGCAACGTGCTTCAGCTGAAGGAAGGGTCTTGTGCCGAAAGAGACAGCGTGGATAACAAATCTAGACCCTTTTCTGCTGGCGCTAGGAGGGTTAATCTTTGACGTATATAAGAGTGGCTCTGGTGAAAACTGCGTAATTTGACCGCACACGGTAGGCTTAAACCCATGGCTGAATTTATTTACACCATGACCAAAGCCCGCAAAACTGTGGGCGATAAGGTCATTCTCAACGACGTATCAATGTCGTTCTTCCCCGGTGCAAAGATCGGTATGGTCGGCCCTAACGGCGCCGGTAAGTCCACCATCTTGAAAATTATGGCGGGAATCGACACTCCCTCCAACGGCGAAGCACGACTCTCTGACGGTTACACCGTGGGCATCCTCATGCAGGAGCCGCCGCTCAACGAAGAAAAGACCGTCCTGGGCAACGTCCAGGAAGGCGTAGGCGAAATCTACGAAAAGATCGTTCGCTACAACGAAATCTCAGAAGAGATGGCTAACCCAGACGCTGACTTCGACGCGCTCATGGAAGAAATGGGCAAACTGCAGGAAGCCATTGACGCTGCTAACGCCTGGGATATTGACTCCAAGCTCGAACAGGCAATGGACGCTCTGCGCTGCCCTCCCGGCGACTCACCCGTTACCCACCTTTCCGGTGGTGAACGTCGCCGTGTAGCTCTCTGTAAGCTGCTACTGCAGAAGCCTGACCTGCTGCTGCTCGATGAGCCTACTAACCACCTGGACGCCGAGTCTGTGCTCTGGCTAGAGCAGCACCTGAAGTCTTACGAAGGTGCAGTCATCGCGATTACTCACGACCGCTACTTCCTGGACCACGTTGCCGAGTGGATCGCTGAAATTGACCGCGGTAACCTCTACCCCTACGAAGGCAACTACTCCACCTACTTAGAGAAGAAGCGCGCTCGCCTTGCCGTTCAGGGTAAGAAGGACGCCAAACTCGCTAAGCGTCTTGAAGACGAACTTGAGTGGGTACGCTCCAACACCAAGGGCCGCCAGGCTAAGTCAAAGGCTCGTCTGGCACGCTACGAAGAAATGGCAGCTGAAGCTGAGAAGACCCGCAAGCTGGACTTCGAAGAAATTCAGATTCCGCCCGGACCTCGCCTGGGTAACGTTGTTATCGAAGCCGAAAACCTGCAGAAGGGCTTTGACGGCCGCTCCCTGATTAATGGTCTGTCTTTCTCACTGCCCCGCAACGGCATTGTAGGTGTCATTGGCCCCAACGGTGTGGGTAAATCAACCCTCTTTAAGACCATTGTTGGTCTTGAACCTCTGGACGACGGCAAGCTCAAGGTAGGCGAAACCGTCAAAATCTCTTACGTTGACCAGAACCGCGCTAACATCGACCCTGAAAAGTCGCTGTGGGAGGTCGTCTCTGAAGGTCTGGATTACATTCAGGTTGGCCAGGTTGAAATGCCTTCGCGTGCCTACGTCTCAGCCTTTGGTTTCAAGGGCCCGGACCAGCAGAAGAAGGCCGGTGTGCTCTCCGGTGGTGAGCGTAACCGCCTGAACCTTGCCCTGACACTCAAACAGGGTGGCAACCTTCTGCTCCTCGACGAACCCACCAACGACCTGGACGTCGAAACCCTGACCTCCCTGGAAAATGCGCTACTGGAATTCCCCGGCTGTGCTGTCGTGGTCTCCCACGACCGTTGGTTCCTCGACAGAGTAGCTACCCACATCCTGGCCTGGGAAGGCACCGAGAGTCAGCCCGATAACTGGTACTGGTTCGAGGGTAACTTCGAGTCCTACGAGAAGAACAAGGTAGAGCGTCTGGGCCCCGATGCCGCTAAGCCGCACCGCGTTGTTCACCGTAAGCTCACGCGCTAAATGTGACCCTAAAGTAACCCGCACCTCCATAACTCATGGAGGGGCGGGTTCTTAGTTTAAGCAGTTATACGATTTATGATGAACCATTTGATGAGCGGTATTCGGGCAGTCTCAGCATTGCCTCCTGGGCTACCGTTGCCACGTGCTTGCCTGAGGCCGTGAAGATTCTACCGATAGACAAGCCGCGGGCGTCCTGAGCACTGGGGGATTCCTGTACAAGGAGGAGCCACCGGTCGGCGCGGGCCGGGCGGTGGAACCACATGGCATGGTCCAGCGAGGCCACCTTCATACCGGGCTCTAGCCAGCTTTTACCGTGATTGCGTAGCACCGGCTCTAACTGAGTGTAGTCGGAGGCATAAGCAAGTGCTGCCTGATGAAGGGTGGGATTATCGGGCAGCGGCTCGAATGTTTTGAACCACACCATATTGGTGGGGGTGGGGGAAACAGCGGGGGAGGTGTAAAGCGGGGTGGCTATATGGCGCACATCGAAGGGGCGGGTATAGGCCACTTTTTGTGCCATCGGGAGATCAATATGGCCCAGCAAATCTGCGGCGGTAGGTAGTAATTCTGGGTCAGGCACATTCATAGGGAAATCTGAGCTGTGCTCAGGCCCTCTCGCCTCAGACTGGAAAGAGGCAATAGCCGAGAAAATGGGTGCCCCATTTTGGTAGGCCTGTACACGGCGGGTAGCGAACGAACGAGCTTCGTTGAGGCTCTCGACGCCATAAGAGAGCGGGTCATCCACATTACCGGGGCGTAAAAAGTAACCGTGCAATGAGTGAATCTGCTTCTTCTCCACCGTGTGTGCTGCGCTCACGATGGCTTGTGCCAGTACCTGACCGCCAAAGATACGAGGAGTTTCGCGGGTTAGCGTCACGGCACTAAATACCTGTTCGTGTGCACGGGCTATACCTGGAACGGGGGAGAGCATCTGCACCAGTTTCTGGGTGGGCGATAACTGATCGAGGCGGTAGGTTTCTGCACTGTTCTTTTCTTCACTCATAGAAACTACTTTCTCATATCTCGTATAGGGTTGTGTGGGTAACTTCTACGCTAGCTGACGATAAGAGAGAAATATCAATGAATGATCAAACCGCCTTGGGGCTTGAGCCCACGACTGCAGAGTCAGCCTATTTTCAGCTCCCCGATGCCAAGGCTGCCAGGGATCTAGCTACTTTTATCACGCGAGCTAAGTCGGTTGATCCGCAGGCCGCTGTGCGTTTGCAGGGCAAGGGGGGCGTCTTGGGCGTTTATGTCTGCACGTTAGCCCCAGCTGACCTTTTTGATAATGAAACACCCACGGTGCTAGGGCTTCGAGCGATCAGCTTGGGGGAAAGGTCTGACCTTGATGTCACTGCTCCGGCAGCAGCCCTCTTAGACCGGCTCGCCCGGATTGAAGAAACAGGTTTTAGACTGATGGTGCCGCCGGTGACTGCCACGGCGCCGTGGGCGGGGATAGCGCCCCCCACCGGCGGCTGGCAAAGGGCGGGCTTCTACCTATCGGACGATGCCCGGTCAGCTGCACGTGCGGGCATTGAAGCGGTTGATAAGGCTCTTCCCGAAAACCCAGGTCACGCCGTAGTCACCACGGTGAGGTCTCGTATCTGGGCGTCCTCGCTTGAAGCCCCGGATGCCAGTGTGACCCTGCCTATTGGGGTGGCCTTCGCCCTGGAAGTTCTTGGCTTTTTACCACCGCGTGCCACCGAGCCCTTGCTCGTCTTCACGAACGGTGACTGGGCACGTGTCTCGGGTAAAGCTGGTCATGTGCTGGTGCGCACCAAGTAACGTTTGACCGGGTACTTTTACTGAGCGCGGTTCTGCATAGCGTGCGCTGAACGTTCAAAGTAGTCCCACATTTCAGCGTCGTGCAGGGGCGATAGCTCCAGGGCGTTCACTGTCTCATGATGATGTGAAGATTCCCCGTGGCTTAGCCTTTGCCATCGAGGTACTAGAATTTTTGCCCTCAAAATTTGAGGGCGCTGTACCTATTTACACCAGCGGGCAGCGGGTTCGTCTGAGCTCGCCGGGCGGTTTCGTCCTCACCAAAATATTGGGCTAATTATTAACCAAAACCACTGCTTCTAAGGCGTTGAGGAGCTGGGTGAAGAACCTGCTTACAGCCGCACCACTCCTGCACAAATAGACCGCTTAAGTATTTAGTTGGTCGGGGCTCAGATGCGGAGAATTACATGGCTGACCAATAATGTAGCTGCCAGCTTTGTTCTCGATGGGCTGAGGGGTTTAAATCGACGCACCAGCTAGGATAAACCCGAAACGCCATCTTTCCCCGTTTTCCTTCACTAGCTAGAATTCCTCGTTCGGCAAGTACCTTGCGTGGAAAAGAAAAGTAACCATGCAAGTGTCCATCTGAAATGAATACCAGTAGATAATCACAAAATTCTTTAGCGGTGAAAGGGATGTTCGAGCCTGTAGCATCTTTTTGCCAGAGCGCGAGAAAGTATCCGTTTTTCTTGGGCGTTTTCCTACCCATCCGTGACTGGTAGCTGTTTTCTGATGTGCTGAAGGTAAGAGCCTCGTACTCAGAATTGTAGGGGCTTGTGGTCACCTGTTGTATTTCGTCAATTTCACCGCTTTTTATCAGCGCGTCAAGAAATTGGAAGGAGCGGATTTTTTCTCTCAAGCTTTGTACCGGAGTGGCAGAATCTGGATGGGTTTTTATTGAGCACATAGTTTTTGTCCTGCGCAGCCAGAATTTTACTTATGAGTGATTCTGCATAGCGTGCGCAGAACGTTCAAAGTAGTCCCACATCTCTGCATCGTGCAGGGGTGAGAGGTTCAGCGTGTCCATGGCGGTGCGCATGTAGCGGAGCCACGTGTCCCGCTCCTTGGGACCGATATGAAAAGGAGCGTGTCGCAGGCGCAGGCGGGGGTGCCCGCGTTCTGCCTGGTAGTCCTTAGGCCCACCCCAGTACTGTTCCAAGAACATGAAGAGACGACGTTCTGCCGGGGCTAAATCTTCTTCCGGGTACATGGCTTTGAACTCGGGGTCAGCTGCCACTTGAGAATAAAACTCGCGGCAAAGCTTCTCAAAGACAGGTCTGCCGCCTACCTGGTAGTAAAAGGTATTTTGGTTGGTTTCAGTAACAGGGTGTTGGGCGGCAGGCTGATTGTTGGTGCCCAGGCTAAGAGCGGGGTTGGGTAGGTTGTTCATAGTTCCAGTCTACCGACAGGCCAAAAACCAGGGGCAGGGCTTCAGCAACGAAACCCTGCCCCCCTTCCTCAGACACGTTGTTTAGATATCAGCTGACTGTACCTTGAGCGCTCGAGCGAGTGCGTCGCGGCACTCAGAGATTTGTCGATGCAAAGACGCCGCGTCCTCCGGTAGCTGGGCGAGATAGGCTTCAGCCCGTTCCAGGAGCTGTTGGGTATAGACCTTGGGGAAGAGCCCCGTGACAATCTGGGTTGAAACCTCATGGGAGCGCTCGCGCCACACCCCTTCAACAGCTGCAAAATACTTCTCAACGTAGTCCTCAGCTAGGTCACGTGAACCGCGGTAAAAGCCCGAGATGGCAGAGCGCTGCACAATGTTAGACAGTTCACCGGTTTCAACTACTGCCCGCCAGGTCTCAGCTTTGGCTTCGGTAGTTGGTATCGATGCCTGTGCAGCGGCGGCAGCCTGCTGGCCGTTTGATGTGTTGTCCTCGGCAAGTGCGGCATCAATATCAGTTGCAGTGCGGCGTCCTCCAGCTGCCAGTGAACCTAAGAGAACCCAGGTGAGGTCAGTATCAATCTCTAGCCCCTCAAGAGTTTTATCGCCGGTCAACAGAGCCTCAATAGCATCGAGCTGCAAATCGGTGTGGGCCAGGCGGGCAAAGCTGGTCACAAACTGGAACTGATGGTCAGAACCCGCTTCTGCCGCTTGAGCAATCTGCCACATGCGGTTAGCTGCCAGTGCGCGCGTCTTCTCTGCGTGGGAGGGCGCCAAGAAAGCCTTGAGTGCATGTTCGAGGTTGAGCAACTGCACGCGAACAGCGGTGGAGTTGGTCTCTTCAGCAATATTATTGAGCACCAGGTCAACGAACTGACGGGCAGGCATTTCTGCGTCCCGCACCGTATCCCACAGTGAGCCCCACACCACCCCACGAGCCAGCGGTGAACCAATAGCGCCAAGGTGCTGCACAGCGGTTTTTCGGGAACGATCATCTAAACGAATCTTGGCGTAGGCCAAATCCTCATCATTAACCAAAATCAAATCAGGACGCTGCAGCCCGGCTGCCTGCGCAACTTCGGTGGTCTTTCCATCAACATCCAGCTCGATGCGGTCAGTGCGTACCAGCGCATCGTTGTCAAGACGGTAGAAGCCAACCACCAGACGGTGGGGGCGGAGGGTCTCGTAGCCCTTAGCGTAGCTCTGGTGGATGACGAGCTTTTCGATGGTGCCGTCGCTGGCCTCTGCTACCTCGGTGGTCAGGGTATTAACCCCAGCCGTCTCAAGCCAGAGGGAGCTCCATGCTTGAACATCACGACCAGAGGCAGCCTCAAGTTCAACCAGAAGATCATCGAGCACAGTGTTACCCCAGCTGTGCTTCTCAAAGTAGACCTTGAGCCCAGCCATGAAGTTATCTTGACCTACCCACGCAACCAGCTGGCGCAGTACAGAGGCCCCCTTGGCGTAAGTGATTCCATCGAAGTTGACCTGGACATCCTGCAGGTCACGGATAGGGGCAACAATGGGGTGAGTGGATGAGAGCTGATCCTGGTTGTAGGCCCAGGTTTTCTCTGAGGCAGAGAAGGTGGCCCAAGCTTCAGACGCGAAACGAGTGTTCTCTGCTGCTGCCAGGGTAGACATGAACTCAGCGAAGGATTCATTGAGCCACAGGTCATTCCACCACTTCATGGTGACAAGGTCACCAAACCACATATGGGCTAGTTCATGGAGCACGGTAATGGCGCGGCGCTCCACTACTGCTTCAGTCACCTTTGAACGGAAAATGTAGTTCTCCAAGAAGGTGACAGCACCAGCGTTTTCCATGGCACCAGCGTTGAATTCAGGCACAAAGAGCTGGTCGTACTTCTCAAAGGGGTAGGGGGTAGAGAACTGATCTTCAAAGAACTCGAAGCCCTGGCGGGTGAGCTCAAAAATATCTTCGTGGTCCAGGTACTCCATGAGTGACTTGCGGGCATAGCAACCCAGCCTAATCTCGCGGCCCTCACTATTGGTCAAAGATGAGTGCACCGAATCGTAGGGCCCTGCGATGATGGCGGTGATGTAAGAGGACATGCGAGGGGTGGGTTTAAAGTTCCAGGTCTTGGTTTCCCCAGCGTCCATCACGTTCATCTCAGGCTGGTTAGATACAACTACCCAGTGGGCCGGGGCGGTGACCACAAATTCAAATTCAGCCTTAAGATCAGGCTGCTCAAAAACGGGGTACACACGGCGGGAATCAGGCACCTCAAACTGCGAGTAGAGGTAGACCTCGCCGTCCACGGGGTCAACAAAGCGGTGTAAGCCCTCACCTGTGTTGGTGTAGAGCATATCCGCTTCAATAACTAGGACGTTTTTTTCGGAGAGGTTGGGCAAACCAATACGCACGCCATCAGCTAGGTCTAACGGTAGCTGCTCGCCGTTGAGTTCGATGGTGTGCACCGCGTCCGTAATGGCGTCGATGAACGTTTCGCCCCCGGCCACGGCATCAAAATTAATCTGTGTTTTACACCCAAATACCCTTTCGCCGCGGGTGAGATCCAGCTCAATTCGGTAAGAATCGACGTGGGTGATGACCGTTGCGCGTTCTTGCGCTTCGATGCGGGTGAGGTTCATTCCTGGCATGGAAATCCTTTAGATGTGAATAGCTCAACAAAATAATGACGCTGATGAAGCAGCGCGACTACGCAGCAAATAGGCAGGTGATTTAGAATCAAGGGAGATGCCATTTGCTCTGCATTAACCATCATTTTAGGTGCTGGTCTGTGAATTACATAACTTCACGCTGGTGCAGGCAGGTCGCTTGTTAGCTAAACCATCTAAACGGAGTACACCATGCGCGTCCACATTGCAACAGACCATGCTGGTCTTGAATTGAGCCACTTCCTCATCAAGGAACTATCAGCTGCTGGCTACGACATGATTGATCACGGCCCCGAAGAATACGATGCTCTAGATGACTACCCCAGTTTCTGCATCAATGCAGCTCTGGCGGTAAGGGCAGACCGCGACGCTGGCCGGGACTCCCTAGGCATCGTACTGGGAGGCTCGGGCAACGGTGAGCAGATGGCCGCTAACAAGGTGCAGGGAATCAGGGCTGCGCTGGCATGGAACCATGACACTGCTGCACTGGCCCGTGAACATAATAATGCTCAGGTGGTTGCTGTGGGCGGCCGTCAGCACACCAAGGAAGAGGCTCTGGAGATTATCAAGACCTTCCTCACCACCGAATGGACCAACGAAGAACGTCATGCTCGTCGCATCAACCAGATGTTGGAGTTTGAGGCAACTGGCTACATTGCCGGTAAAACCATCAACCGCTAGAGCTCAAGGGGAATCCAAATATGCCTGAGGGGCACTCTATCCATCGTTTGGCCCGTCAATTCAATGATGTTTTTGCGGGGCAGAGCGTCACGGTGAGCAGCCCTCAGGGCAGGTTTACTGAGGGTGCCCAGTTACTAGATGGGCACCGTATCACACATGCCTTTGCCCACGGGAAGCACCTCTTTGTGGGCTTTGACAACGAGCTTTACCTCAACGTCCACTTGGGGATCTACGGCGCTTTTAGCTTCGGCGGCGATGAGTTCTTTACAGGGGCTTCCTCGATCGGGGCGCCACGCAAAATTGGTGAAAAAGAAATCCACCAGACCGATGAGTTTAGCGCACAACCACCTGAACCTCGCGCAACTACCCGTGCCAGGTTGGTCAGCGATCACGGGTGGGCTGATTTGGTAGGGCCAACGGTTTGCCGAACGCTCACTCATAATGAGGTACGCCAGGTACGGAGCAAACTGGGGCCTGACCCTCTTAACCAAGACGCTGACCCGCACCTCTTTTATGCTGCAGCTGCCAAAACCTCCCGCCCCATCGGCGTGGTGCTCATGGACCAGAAAGCTATTTCGGGGGTAGGCAATATCTTCAGAGCCGAGTCCCTTTATCGATGCAAGGTTGATCCTTTTAAACCGGGTAAGGAATGTTCAGCGGATGAGCTTGAGGCCCTCTGGCTTGATAACCGGCATCTTCTTGAGATTGGTGTGCGCGTGGGCAGAATCATCACCACCGAAGCGGAGGACCGCCCTGGTGTCAGTGAAGAGGCCGCCTGGCCTGAGCGCGCTAACTATGTCTACCGGCGCCAGGGTCAAGCCTGCCCCCGCTGCGGTGCGACTATTCGACGGCAAGAAGTCGCGGCCCGCAAACTCTACTGGTGCCCCGGCTGCCAGGTCTAAAGGAGCAGGTCTACAGCCAAAATGCTGGCTTATCGCCCGTTCGCATCACTGAGGTTGAAGCCGTGCGTGCCATCGTGACACTGCACACTCATCGCCCCGGTACTGGTGCAGGTCATACCCATCCAGCTCAAAGACTGCCCCTCGGGCAGAACGTTTTCAGTGTTGAACCAGGGGTGGGTAGCAGCTCGCCCCTGAGCTTGGATAGAGCGCGGGGCTTCATCCCCGGGTTTCATGGAAACACTGAGTAAGACCCAGTTCAGTGAATCATCAGTCATGCAGAAGACCCCGTAGGGTTGCATGAGGCAGGCAACCTGAGGGTCAGGTGTTTGAAAGACAAGTGCTGGCTGATCGGCTTCAGCGTAGATGTAAGCGTCCGTTAATGCAGGGTCTCCCGTGACGAGCTCGGTGGTGGCGATACTGGCAGGATCAATGGTGTAGCCATCTTGGGCAGGGGCGGTAGGGTCTGCTGTGGGTGAGGGAGTCTTAACGCTTGTCTGCTCACCGTGCTCTGCTTCGGGGGTCTCCACAACCGTAGGAGTGGGGGTAACCGTGATGTTAACGGTCTGGCTGGGAGCTGAGGTGGCTGATTCTGTTACCTCGCTCTGAGGAGCCTGAGAGCAGCCAAAAAGCAGTAGGGGAATAAGTGTTAGGAAAGGTAGACGTTGCTTCAGGTGCGACATGGGAAACCTTTGCTGGGTGGTATGCCTGATGAGCAACAGTCTATCCTCTTCCGTAACCCTGTAGAGTTCGAGGGTTACCCCTAACCCTGCTCTTGCTCACCAATAATCTTGAGGATGCTTTGGGCTGCCTTATCAGTTTCTTGTAGAAAGAGAGGATCCGTGCCAGGCATGGGGGAAATCGTTGTATCCGGATGCTGACCACCGGTAGGTATTCCAATGAGCAGGACACGCGGATCAAGCTCACCAGCAGGGTTAACCAGTAAACGTGTAGCGGGGTCGGTTTCAGGGGAGCCCGTACCAGCAAAAGCGCGCATTCTGGGTGAAAGTGAAGCGAGCAAAGGGTCATCGGTGCGCAGTGCGTTAGGCTTGTGCATCCAAGCATCAACCAGTACATCCCCACTGACTGGAATGCTATCCGTGATACTACCGTTGCCCTGACTCGCACCCCCATCGAGTTCGAGCAGCGCCATGTGCATCAGCTGAAGGCATTAGGGCTAGAGACCGGTGACATGATTGACATCATTAACGCTGCTGCCTTCTTTAACTGGGCTAACCGGCTGATGCTGTCTTTGGGTGCCGCAGAAGTACCGCGCCGTTTCCGAAACCACTAAGTGCCCCCTCAAGCGGTAGGGGCGCATCTTCGCCTACCGCTCAAGTGCCTTGTTCTAAAAGGCAAAAAGACCCGGTAAGCGTTACAGCTACCGGGTCTTATGTGGAGGGGATGACGGGAATCGAACCCGCGTAATCAGTTTGGAAGACTGAGGCTTTACCATTAAGCTACATCCCCGAATATTCAGTTGTATCCTCCAAGGACTTGTTCAAGTAAACACGCATTTGGGCTACATGTCAAATGCTGATGGTGTTGGTTTAAGGGGCGTGATTGACCGATTGGAAGACACGCTGAGAGCATAACCAAAACCTGGGTTAGGTAAAACTGCGGTGAACAGGTAAACTCATATTTGCTTCCGTGCAAAACGGGGTGTGGCGTAGCTTGGCTAGCGCGCCTGCTTTGGGAGCAGGAGATCGCAGGTTCGAATCCTGTCACCCCGACGTGAATAACGCGAGACCCGCCGGAAACGGCGGGTCTTTTGCTTTATTCCCGCAAACCAAGATATATCACCGCTCAAACCCGAGCTGTGGTCCCATCAATTATCAGGAGATCAACGGACGTGAAGACTGCCGTCGAGAAGATCAACCCGACCCTCGCAAAGATTGAGGTCGAGGTCCCCTTCGCTGAGTTCAAGCCTTACCTTGACCGCGCTTACAAGACCCTGGCAGGACAGATTAATGTTCCCGGCTTCCGTAAGGGCAAGACCCCCAAGGCTCTCATCGAGCAGCGTGCAGGCTTCGATTTCATCGTTGAAAACGCACTGAACGAGGCGCTGAACAGCTACTACTCACAGGCTCTAGCCGAGAACGAACTGACCCCCTTGGCTCAGCCTGAGCTGGATATCATTTCCAAGCCTGAAGAGGATGCTCGCGAAGCTGACCTCAAGCTAGCCATCGAGGTCGCCGTTCGCCCCGAAATTGAGCTCCCCTCCTATGAAGGTATCAAGGTTGAGGTTGCAAACGTAGAGGTCTCAGAGGACGACGAAAAGCAGGCACTGGATGCCCTGCGCGGTCGCTTCGGCACCCTCAAGACCGTTGAGCGCCCCGCCGCTAACGATGACTTCCTGACCATCAACATCGCTGCTGAAATTGACGGTGAAGAGGTTGACGCTGCCAACGACCTGTCCTACCAGGTTGGCTCAGGCACCATGCTAGATGGCTTGGATGAAGCTGTTCTGGGTCTCTCCGCTGACGAAGACGCTACTTTCACCACCAAGCTGGCCGGCGGCGAGCACGCCGGGGAGGAAGCAACCGTCAAGGTTAAGGTCTCCGCTGTTAAGGAACGTGAACTGCCCAAGGCAGACGACGACTTCGCTCAGTTGGCATCAGAGTTTGACACTATTGATGAGCTGAAGGCTGACTTGGCTAAGCAGGCCGCAGAGTCAAAGGTTGCTGAGCAGGGCTCAGAGGCTCGCGACAAGGTTCTGGAAGCTCTGGTTGAGCTTGTCGAGATTCCCGTGCCTGAGAAGGTTATTGATGAGCAGGTGGAGCAGCACTTCAGCGCTCCCGGTTCAGAGGACGACCACGACAGCGAAGAGCACCGCGCTGAGGTTCGCGAAAATACCATTACGGCTTTCAAGAACGAAATCATCCTTGATGCTATTGCTGAGAAGGAAGATGTATCCGCTGAGCAGTCAGAACTCATTGACTACATCATCACCATGTCACAGCAGTATGGCATGGACCCCAACCAGTTCGCTCAGATGCTGGATGGTTCCGGCCAGTCCGGCATGATTGTCGGCGAGGTTCGCCGTTCAAAGGCTCTGGCTGCAGTTCTCGC
The DNA here is from genome assembly GCF_040946345.1 of Rothia sp. LK2492. NCBI lineage: Bacteria > Bacillati > Actinomycetota > Actinomycetes > Micrococcales > Micrococcaceae > Rothia > Rothia sp. LK2492. The sequence continues at coordinate 302,985 of NZ_JAYWLX010000003.1, forward strand.
CAAGGCTGAGGTTAAGGACGCCGACGGCAAGGCTGTTGACCTGACCTCATTCCTGGGTCAGAACGAAGAGGCTGCTTCCGCTGAGTAGTCCCGCCTAGCGCTTCAAGCTAACAAAAAAACGCCCCCACCGCTACATCGGGTGGGGGCGTTTTTTCATCAAACCGGCGCGATAATTGATTAGGTTACAAAATTATGACGTAAAGGGGATTTTGTGTTTGAAATAGGTATACCTTACTTGTAGGGTAAGGTAGGACTTACTTCGATGATGGGGTGGGCCTGGTCCTGATAAAAACACCACAAGGAAACCTACGTGAAGCAGAACTCTTTCTCTCTCATTGCAGTCACCACAGTGCTAGCCCTGGCGCTGGCTGGCTGCGGCGCTAATACAGCCTCTTCTGAATCATCGGCTGATACTTCTGCAAGTTCTTCAGCTCAAACCGCTCAGGAGGTCACCATTAATGATAATTACGGTGAGGTGACTGTGTCTCAGCCCGTGCAAAAAGTGGCTTCCACTGACAACAGGACGTTCGAAGTGCTTGATGCCTGGGGTGTTGACCTTGTAGCTGCTCCGGTTCCCCTTATTCCTTCAACGGTTGAAAACTATAAAAACGACCCAGATATTACCGATATCGGAACTCATCGCGAGCCCAATCTTGAATTGCTGGCTGCTGAAGAGCCGGATCTCATTATCAACGGTCAGCGTTTTACCGACCACTACGAAGACATCAAAACTCTCAACCCCCAGGCGGCTATTATTGAGCTAGAGCCCCGAGAGGGTGAGCCATTAGATGCTGAACTTAAGCGTCAGGTCACTACTCTGGGTGAAGTTTTTGGCAAGCAGGCTGAAGCTGAGCAGCTGGTTGCTGATTTTGATGCTGCACTCAAGCGCGCTAAGGATGCTTACGACGGCGAATCAACGGTCATGGCAGTTAATGTTTCCGGTGGAGAAATCGGTTTCATCGCCCCCAGTAAGGGCCGCACCTACGGCCCAATTTTTGACCTCCTTGACCTCAAGCCAGCTCTTGAAGTAACTGATTCCAGTGATAACCACCAGGGTGATGACATCTCTGTTGAAGCAATCGCTGAGGCCAACCCGGACTGGCTCTTCGTGCTGGACCGCGACGCCGGGGTGAGCAGCACCGAAAGTGCAGAACCTGCAACCGATGTGATTGCCGCGAATGCTGCACTTGCTAATGTGACAGCGGTGAGCAAGGGCAATGTGCAGTACGCTCCTCAGGACACCTACACCAACGAATCAATCATCACTTACACCGAGATTCTCAACGATATTGCAGATAAGTTTGAAGCGGCTTAGTAGGCAGTTTCAGCCCTAGACCCATGAAAAAAGGAGTCACCCCCATCGAGCGTGCGGGGTGACTCCTTGAGGCATTTATGACGACGACGATAACTAGTAACCGAACTAAAAGCACCCGAGCGCCACTTTTTGATACTAAATTGCTGATTGGCCTACTGGTCGTTCTTGCTCTGCTCGCGGTCTCATTGCTAACGGGGGAGTATGACATTTTTGGCAAGTCTGATGGATCCCAGATGTTTGCCAATACCCGTATACCGCGCACGATTGCGCTGGTACTGGCAGGGGCAGCTATGGCTATGAGCGGGCTGGTCATGCAGATGCTCACTCAAAATAAATTTGTGGAGCCAACTACCACGGGCACCACTGAATGGGCAGGGCTGGGGCTACTTTTTATGCTCTTTTTCTTCCCGGCGTCCACGGTGTTACAGCAGATGATGGCTGCGGTTTTCTTTGCCTTTATCGGTTCTATGGTCTTCTTCCTCTTTCTACGCAGGGTTTCGCTACGTTCTTCTCTCATCGTGCCGATCGTGGGAATAATGCTGGGTGCGGTGGTCAGCTCGGTCTCAACCTTCTTTGCCTTGCAGACCAACCTTTTGCAGAACCTGGGTGTCTGGTTCGCCGGCAGCTTCACCTCGGTAATCCGCGGTCAGTACGAGGTCTTGTGGATAGTCCTTGCCGTGGTAGCGGTTATCTTTTTGTATGCGGACCGGCTGACGGCTGCCGGCCTAGGGGAAGAATTCGCCACCAACGTTGGGCTCAACTACGCCCGCATCATGCTAATTGGTACCGTACTCATTGCGGTAGCCACCGGAGTGGTGACAGTTGTTGTTGGTTCTCTGCCTTTCCTTGGGCTAATCGTGCCCAACATGGTCAGCATCTTTCGTGGAGATGACCTTCGCTCAAACCTCCGCTGGGTGGCACTGACCGGCGTTGGTGTGGTTACTGTCTGTGATCTCGTTGGCCGTCTTATCATCGCCCCCTTCGAGATACCTGTCTCTGTCATCTTGGGCATTGTTGGTGCTCTGGTCTTTATCTTCCTAATTATGAGGGGGCGCCGACGTGTATAAGAAACCTGCCACGCGCCGCTTGCTAGCCGTCCGATCTTTATCAGCGCCCAAGTCTTACCGCAGTGCTGGCGCCTTTAAAACCCTCGGTGCAGCTCGCCGCTATTGGATTATTCTGGCCGTACTCGGGGTCATTGCTGTAATAGCTGCCTTTGGTTTACTCGCCTATAAAAACCCGTTTGAAACGGGGAGCCAGAAATGGTGGTTAATTGCCGAACGCCGCGGCAACGCACTCATTGCCATGGGAATAGCAGCCGTCTGCCAGGCAGTAGCAACCATTGCCTTTCAGACGGTGACCAACAACCGCATCATCACTCCAGGCATCCTGGGCTTCCAGGCTCTTTACACTGCTATTCACACAGCTACCGTCTATTTTGCAGGGGTTACAGGGCTGGTTGCTGCTCGGACGCTGGATACCTTCATCTTCCAAATCATCATGATGGTAGCCCTCAGCCTGTTGATCTACTCCTGGTTGCTGACCGGTAAACACGCCAATATGCACGTCATGCTTCTGGTAGGAGTTGTTATTGGGGGCGGGCTTGGCTCGGTATCAACCTTCATGCAGCGAATGCTGACCCCCAGCGAATTCGATGTGCTCACTGCCCGCCTCTTTGCTTCGGTCAATAACGCTGAACCCGAGTATTACCCCATCGCTGTTCCACTGGTGTTGGTCAGCGTCCTGATTCTCTGGGCAAAATCCCGCACCCTCAATGCCCTCAGTTTAGGTGCCCCTGCGGCAACCAATCTTGGGATTTCCTATCGCCGCCAAGCAATTGTGGTTCTTGTCCTGGTCTCTGTGCTCATGGCAGTTTCTACAGCCCTCGTAGGCCCCCTTACATTCCTGGGTTTCCTGGTGGCTACGATGACCTACCAGGCAGCAGACACCTTTGATCACCGTTATCTTTTCCCCATGTCTGTCCTGCTTGCCTTCGCCACCCTGGCAGCTGCTTACTTCATCATGAACCACATCTTCTCAGCTCAGGGTGTTGTAGGTATCATCATCGAACTGGTCGGCGGTATTGCCTTCCTCATCATTATCCTCAGAAAGGGCAAACTGTGATCACCCTCGAGCAGGTCGCCAAATCCTACTCATCAGAAACCAGTATCGGGCCCGTTGATCTCAGCATCCCAGCCGGGGGCATCACCGCCCTGGTGGGCCCCAACGGCGCGGGCAAATCCACCCTTCTTACCATGATGGGCCGCCTCCTCGATATTGAAACCGGCACCATCACCGTCGGCTCTTTTGACATTGCCTCCACTAAATCAAAAGACCTAGCTAAGGTTCTCTCCATCCTGCGGCAGGAAAATCATTACGTCACCAAACTCACCGTGCGTCAGCTCGTAGGGTTTGGCCGCTTCCCCTACAGCAAAGGGCGCCTGACCCGGCAGGATGAAGAAATCATCTCGCGCTACATCGACTTCCTGAACCTCACTCAACTAGAGCACCGTTACCTGGAAGAGCTCTCCGGAGGTCAGCGTCAACGTGCCTACGTAGCCATGGTGCTCTGCCAGGAAACAGAATACGTGCTGCTGGATGAACCGCTCAATAACCTCGATATCTCGCACTCGGTGCAAATGATGAAGCACTTGCAGGCAGCTGCCCGAGAATTTGGCAGAACCATTATCGTGGTGCTTCACGATATTAACTTTGCCGCCCGCTACGCCGACCACATCTGCGCCATTAAGGACGGCAAACTAGCTGCTTTTGGCACGGTCGGAGAAATCATGCAACCGGAGTTACTGACCGAAATCTTCAACACGGAAATCGAGGTTCTCCAGGGTCCTAGCGGCCCCATCGCCTGCTACCACTAGAGGGGATGCAGGGTGTCGCTGGGTATGTTTGTTCGCCTAGAGCGGTCACAAAAGGTGCCGCTACATGCCATCAGCGAACTGAGGCCCTTTTACCCCTCGAGGCGGCGTTTTTAGCGATAACCTGAATGTCAAGAAAATCTTTGGTGCCCACCCGGCACCTGACCCGATTGAGGAGCTGACTGTATGTCATTCAACCTTCCCGCAGCGACGCAGGCACCGGTGATGGAAACACCCATGGGCGGCCAGGACGATTACGTCTACAACCGTTTGCTCAAGGAACGTATTATCTGGCTAGGATCAGAGGTGCGTGACGATAATGCCAACCGCATCTGTTCACAGCTTCTCTTGCTTTCGGCAGAAGATCCAGAAGCTGATATCTACCTTTACATCAACTCACCCGGTGGTTCAGTCACCGCTGGCATGGCTATCTACGACACCATGCAGCTGATTCCCAATGATGTGGTCACCGTTGTCACTGGTATGGCTGCTTCCATGGGCCAGTTCCTGCTGACCGCAGGAGCTCCCGGTAAGCGCTACTCAACCCCCAACGCCCGCATTCTCATGCACCAGCCCTCCGGCGGCATTGGTGGTACAGCATCTGATATCCGTACTCAGGCCCAGCTCATTCTTGACATGAAGAAGCGCCTTTCACAGATTACTGCTGAGCGCACCGGTCAGAGTCTAGAGACCATCCTGCGCGATAATGACCGCGACAACTGGTTCACCGCTGAAGAGGGCCTGGAATACGGCTTCTTCGACAAGATTCTTGACCGCATCGGCCCCGCCACCAGCGCCACCGATCAGTAACCGGCAACTTTAGTTTTTTCAGGAGAACACCAATGATTCACCTTCCCTCATCTACCGCGCCTGCCGGTATGCCCACCGACCGATACGTGTTGCCTAACTTTGAAGAGCGCACCCCCTACGGCTACAAGCGCCAGGATCCCTACGCAAAGCTGTTTGAGGACCGCATTATCTTCTTGGGTGTACAGGTGGATGACGCGTCAGCTGACGATATTATGGCCCAGCTGCTGGTTCTGGAGTCACAGGACCCTGACCGCGACATTACCCTTTATATCAACTCACCCGGTGGTTCCTTCACCGCGATGACCGCTATTTACGACACCATGCAGTACATCCGCCCTGAAATCCAGACCGTTTGCCTGGGTCAGGCCGCTTCTGCCGCGTCAGTTCTGCTGGCTGCGGGTACCCCTGGCAAGCGTCTGGCACTTCCCAACGCTCGCGTGCTCATTCACCAGCCTGCTCTTTCAGGTCAGCAGGGTGGCCAGGCGTCTGACATTGAAATTCACGCTAATGAAGTGATGCGCATGCGTGAGTGGACTTCAGAAACTCTTGCACTGCACTCCAACAAGACCTTTGAAGAGGTCGACAAAATTATTGAGCGCGACCATATCCTCACGGCTTCAGCGGCTAAGGAGTTTGGCATTGTTGACCAGGTGCTCGAATCCCGCAAAGCAGTAAAGCCCACGTTCAACACCGCTAAGAAGCACGACTAAGAACTCATAGCTTCTCAGTGGCCAGGACGCCGCCTACCGCACCCACCAACATTGGTCGGGTAACCGGTAGGCGGCACCCTTTTTAGGGCAAGTACAAAACCTATGGGGTGGGGTTACGAGGTCATTCACTTATCTTCATCTAAACGTAATATTGCAACGGTGTCAGCAGTCTTGGGTCTATCCACATTAAGGGGTAGATTAAGAGTGATGTACACGAGGAAAGGCGGAGTTCGATGGCGCGTCTCGGCGACAGTGCGACACTTCCTAAATGCTCATTTTGCGGTAAGAACCAGCGACAGGTGCGAAAGCTCATCGCTGGCCCGAATATCTACATCTGCGATGAGTGCATTGAACTGTGCAACGAAATCCTCGAAGAAGAGTTGGCCGAGGTCAAAGACCTAGGCACCACGGTAGAGTTGCCAACACCTCGCGAAATTTTTGACCACTTACAGGAATATGTTATTGGGCAAGAGGCTGCGAAGAGGGCTCTATCTGTAGCTGTTTACAACCACTACAAGCGAATCCGCGCCCAGAGTGCCCCTGCCTTTGATGCGCAAGAAATCCTTGCCACTGAAGGTGAAGATGTTGAAATCGCTAAGTCTAATATTCTCTTAGTTGGACCTACTGGCTCAGGGAAGACCTACCTGGCTCAGACCCTGGCTAAAAAACTTGACGTTCCTTTCGCTGTTGCTGATGCGACCTCGTTAACGGAGGCGGGCTATGTAGGTGAGGATGTCGAGAACATTCTGCTTAAACTTATTCAGGCTGCTGACGGTGATATTGAGAAAGCGCAGCGCGGCATTATCTACATCGATGAGATTGATAAAATCTCGCGTAAGGCAGATAATCCCTCTATCACTCGTGACGTTTCAGGTGAGGGCGTACAGCAGGCGCTGCTGAAAATTCTTGAAGGCACCGAGGCTTCTGTTCCGCCCCAGGGTGGCCGTAAGCACCCACAGCAAGAGCTCCTGCGCATTAATACTTCAAACATTCTCTTTATCGTGGCTGGCGCTTTTGCCGGTATCGAAGAGATAGTAGGCGGACGCGTCGGCCGTAAGGGGATTGGCTTTGGAGCTTCCATCGAACAAGCCTCCAAGGATTCAGACATCCTCACTAAGCTGATGCCCGAGGATCTCCTTAAGTTTGGGCTAATCCCAGAATTCATTGGCCGCCTCCCGGTACTTGCCACCCTAGGCAAACTGACTGAAGAAGACCTGGTGGCCATTCTGACTCAACCCAAGAACGCACTGGCCAAGCAGTACAGGCGCATGTTTGCCCTCGATGACGTTGAGCTGATTTTTGAGGACGCCGCCATTGAGGCTATCGCTCGTCAGGCAACTGCAAGGGATACTGGCGCTCGCGGACTGCGTTCCATTATGGAGAACCTCTTGCAGCCGGTCATGTTTGATATTCCCAGCCGTCAGGATGTCACCGCTGTCATCATTGATGAAGCGGTGGTGCTGGGGGAGAAGGACCCCATTCTGGTGGTCGAAAAAGATGTTGAGAAAAAATCTGCCTAAGCATGAAAGAAGAAATTATGGCTCAGAATACTGTTGATTTTTGGTTTGATCCCACCTGCCCCTGGTGCTGGATGACCAGCCGCTGGATTAAGGATGTGGAGAAGCTCCGTGATATTTCGGTGACGTGGCACCCCTTCTCACTCGCTGTTCTTAATGAGGGCAGAGATCTTGACCCCGGCTACCGCAAGCACGTTGATAACACTTGGGGCCCAGCACGTGTATCAACCGCCGTGGCGGAGCGGTACGGCCAAGAAAAGTTGGACGAACTATACACTGCACTGGGCGAGCAAATTCATCACCAGAAGAACGAGGAAGGCACCTACTTTGATAAGGCTATTGACGCTGCTTTAGCAGCTGTCGGTCTTCCAGCAGAGCTAAGCCAGGTTGCCTTCACCGAAGAATACGACGAGCAGATGCGCGCCTCAACACGTCAGGGGCTGGATGCTGCCGGTGGCGACGATATCGGCGTCCCCTTGATGAGCATCAATGGGGTAACTTTCTTTGGACCTGTCATGAGCCCGGCGCCTACGGGTGAAGAAGCTGGCAAAGTTTTTGATGCAGCTGTCACTCTGGCTGGGTACCCCGGTTTCTACGAAATAAAGCGCCCTCGAAACGTTGGCCCCATTTTTAACCAGAAGTAGAAGTTTCTGTGGCTGTTTCGCATGATTCAAACAGCATGACGCAAGCTCAAGCGCCAGATCAGCTGATGGGTGCTGCCCTCACTCTCTACGGGCTAACCGTCTGCACCCAACCTTGAAGAACTCGCAGGAGCTCTGGGCAGCCACCGGCTCAGGGCTTCCTGCGTATATATCACCAATCTCGATACAGTTGACCGTGAAATACTTGAGCAGCTAGTTATTCAGGCATGGACAGCTGATATTGCGGGTTACTCCGCATCAGGCTGCTAGCTACTGCTGTTGCCTTTCTGCTGGCGTCGGCCACGCCGGGTTTCAGTGGCGTTGTGCGTGTAGTTGACCGCTCCGTCGTCGGTGAACTCAATGAGCGCAAAGACATGGACCGCCATCAGAACGTAGACGGCGTAGAGCGTACTGACAGAAGCCTGGCCGGTGAAAACGGTAATGGCATTTATGACGAAAGAAACGCTCAGCAAGGCTAAGAGAACCTTGCGGGCACGACGCCGCCCCCGAATCACAGCGGCTGAGAGAATTACCTGAACCAGTGCGAGGGTCACCAGCGCACCAATGAGAGTGATACCGGCATATTGGTCGGTGAAATCAGCGAGGGCAACATCTCTGTCGCCCAGTAGGTTAAGGGACGACGCAGTGTAATCAGGCAGGTGCAGCAGACCCAAGCCCAGCTGAATCAGCGCTAAGACGCCCACACAAGCCGCAGCGGCCCAGACACTGAGCGGTGCTTGCTCCGCGAGTTGCCAGGGTGTGCGGTGGTAAGAGTAGCGGGACTCTTCGTGGTGATCGTGAATTTCCATAGCCTCTTCAACAACATCGTGCACATCTAGAATGGGCAAGTGACCATCGGTGATGATGTTATCTCCGCCGCCGTTGCGTGAGTGGTAACCAGTCGAGAAATCCTTGATGATATCAAGCGTGGTGCTTGAGGGATGGCAATAACGCACTGTATCGACCACATAGTCGCGTTCTTTATCGGTATCAGCATCAATCTTGTGAGTAATTTGGAAAGTGAAGAGGGAGAGACCGACGGACCGGTCGTAGGTAGCGGCAGCTAGCCAGTCAACCTCAGCACCACCGGGCAACTTCCAATCTGCCGGAGTCTTCCAGAACCTAATGTGATGGCGTTTGCTGGGAGAGCCGTCAACTTCTTGCTGGTAGGCGAAATCCTCTTTGCGGTTGAAGAGGAAAAGTGGTGAAACCGGTGCCGTAGGGTAGGGGAGGCGGCGGATGGTTCTGATAATGATTCGCCAGGAAGAAGCCAAGGTAACCGGTTCCGCTTTGTGCCAGCCGGCATTTTTCATGGCACGGTGAATATCCACTGACTCCCCCTGAAAAGCCAGATTGACGGGGTCCCCCAAGAGACCGTCGTTAGTGCGGGTGCGGCCAATAAAGTAACTGGGCACATAAAGGGTGGTGAGGATTCTGTGCAGCCGTGGCAACGTCATGTAAGCGGCGATACCCCAGAAAACAAGAGCCAGGAGGATTCCCCACCAGCTGTGTTGCACCGCGTCCACCAGGGCCACGATGACGAGCCATGCAGAGGCAAGCCCAGCGAAGATAAAGAAGAAATGATCCAGCCAGCTTCCATCAACCCGGCGATCTGCCTGTGTGAAGGGGTGCAGAAGATTGCTGGGATTGCTGTCATTCCCACCACGGTAGACGGGGTAGCCAGAATCGAAGGGACGCCGAGTGGTGGGCACGCTAGTCCTTAACGGTTGAGCTTGATAGTTAGGGTGTACCCATTCTACCGGGGCAGAAGATGGGAGTACTCCTATAAAAGGCGCCCCGGTTACCTTCGTGAGGTAACCGGGACGCTTAGAGTGGGGGTTGAGTTGCGCCTACTCGGCGTCTTCTACCAGAACAACGTCAGAGACAGTCAGCTCGCCGTTACCCTCCACTAGGGTGATGGCGCGGGCATTGCCGGCAGCCTTGAGGTCGTTCAAACCTGCGGTCAGTCGGGTAACGTCAGCGGCAGAAGCGGTGATGACAGCGCTCTCAACCTCGGTGCGCTGTTTGACCTGGGCCTCGCTCTTTGCCTTGCGCAGCCCGCTTAGGGCGGTTGCAACGGTGGGAAGCACCTCGGCATCAGCATCTGCTACCAGTGCTGCATAGCCTTCGGTGGTGGGCCAGGGTGCACGGTGCACGGAGTCAGCACGCCACCAGCTCCAAATCTCGTCGGTGACGAAGGGCAGGAAGGGAGCGAAGAGACGCAGCATAGCATCGAGGGTCGTTGCAAGAGCCGCCAAAACTGAGGTCTGCTGGTCTTCACCCACGTTGCCGTAAGCGCGATCCTTAATAAGTTCTACGAAGTCATCGGTAAAGTGCCAGAAGAAGGTCTCTGAGATTTGCAGAGCACGGGCGTACTCGTAGTTCTCAAAGGCTTCGGTGGCGCTCTCAACTAGGGTGTTGAGGCGTGCCAGCAGAGATAGGTCCAGCTCGTTGATGACCGTGGTGGACTGCTCGGGGCTGGTCAGCACTGAATCAGCGGTAGCACCCAGACCCAGAACAAACTTGGAAGCGTTAAGCAGCTTGATCGCCAGGCGGCGGCCAATCTTCATCTGCGCTTCGTCATAGGCGGTATCGGCGCCCAGCTTTGCGGAAGCTGCCCAGTAGCGCACCGCGTCCGAACCGTACTTTTCGAGGACGTCGTTGGGGACCACCACGTTGCCCTTAGACTTTGACATCTTCTTGCGGTCCGGGTCCAGGATCCACCCCGACAGGGCGGTGTTGGTCCAGGGAACGGTGTTCTCCAAGGAGTTGGAGCGAACCACGGTCGAGAAGAGCCAGGTGCGGATGATGTCGTGACCCTGAGGACGCAGGTCCATGGGGAAGGTGACTTCATGCAGCTTCTCGTTCACGGCCCAGCCAGTAGCAATCTGAGGGGTCAGGGAGGAGGTTGCCCAGGTGTCCAGGACGTCGGGGTCAGCAATGAAGCCTCCGGGCACACCACGCTGATCCTCGGTGAAACCGGGGGCAACCTGAGAAGCCGGGTCAACTGGGAGCATGTCCTCGGTGGGCAGGATGGGAGCGTCGTAGTTGGGCTCGCCCTCAGCATCCAGTGCGTACCAGATGGGGAAGGGCACCCCGAAGAAGCGCTGACGGGAAATGAGCCAGTCCCCGTTCAGACCCTCAACCCAGTTCTCGTAGCGGGAGCGCATGAAGGCAGGGTGCCAGGTCATTTCGCGTCCGCGCTCTACCAGAGCATCGCGGCGCTCGGCATCACGGCCACCGTTGCGGATGTACCACTGACGGGAGGCCACGATTTCGAGGGGCTTATCACCTTTTTCGTAGAACTTGACCGGGTGGGTGATGGGCTTGGGATCGCCGTCCATTTCACCGGCTTCGACCAACATCTCAACAACGGTCTTCTGAGCGGTGAAGACGGTAGCGCCAGCCATACGCCCGTAGCGCTCGCGTCCCTCTGGGCTGGTGATCCACTCCGGAGTCTCGGATGAGAAGCGGCCGTCGCGGCCAATCAGGGCGCGGGTGTCCAATTGCAGTTCGCGCCACCAGGTGACGTCGGTGGTATCGCCGAAGGTACAAATCATGGCGATACCGGCACCCTTGTCAGGCTGGGCTAGGGGGTGTGCCTTGATTTCGACCTCAACACCGAAGAGGGGAGAGGTGACCTTGGTGCCGAAGAGAGGCTTGTAGCGTTCGTCATCGGGGTGGGCGACCAGGGCAACGCAGGAGGGTAGTAGCTCGGGGCGAGTGGTCTCAATCCAGACCTTCTCGCCGTTCTCGCGGTGGAAGGAGATGCGGTGGTAGGCACCGGGGCGTTCTTTATCTTCTAGCTCTGCCTGAGCAACCGCGGTGCGGAAGGTGACATCCCACATGGTGGGGGCTTCTGCCATGTAGGCATCGCCGCTCGCTAGGTCGTTGAGAAAGGCCAGCTGAGAGACCTTGCGGGAGTGTGCATCGATGGTGCGGTAGGTGTGCGACCAATCAACGGACAGACCCAGGGTGGTGAAGAGTTCTTCGAAGACCTTTTCGTCTTCAACCGCTAGAATTTCACAGAGTTCGATGAAGTTCTGGCGGGAGATGCGGGGCCAGTCGCGCTGGTTCTTGGCGGGCTTTTCGGGCGCTGTGAAATCGGGGTCATAAGGGATCGCGGGGTCGCAGAGTACGCCGTAGTAGTTCTGAACGCGGCGTTCGGTCGGCAGACCGTTATCGTCCCAACCCAGGGGGTAAAAGACGTTCTTGCCCTTCATGCGCTGGTAGCGGGCTATCACATCGGTCTGGGTGTAGGAGAACATGTGACCAACGTGCAGTGAGCCGGACGCCGTGGGCGGCGGGGTGTCAATCGAGTAGACCTGATCGCGGGTGGTGTTCTCGTCAAACGCGTAGGTGTTGTGCTCAGCCCAGTTCTGAGTGAACTTTGCTTCAAGGCCTTCGAGGCCGGGCTTAGCGGGGACATTGATTTCTGCGGGCGTGTCTGTGCCCTGGTTGATTTCAGCCATGCTGTCCATTCTCTCATGTCTGGCTCCAGCATGCACCCGGGCAGAGGGCTTCTGTGAGCAGTAGGATAGAGCTCAGAGATTACCTACCGTGAGGAGTTCATATGACCCTGCCTGCTAACCCTTTTGCCCCCGATGCTCATACCGGTAAGGTTGCTGTGGTGACCGGTGCCTCTTCTGGAATCGGTCGTGCCACCGCAGAGCTGATGACTGCTACCGGCTGGACGGTTTATGCTGTAGCCCGCCGCGCTGATCGCCTCGAGGAGCTGGCCTCACGCACTTCGGTGCATCCGATCGTCCTCGATATTACAGACGCGGACGCGGTCACGGCCCGCTCCCAGGAGATTCTGGGCGAGACCGGGGGCCGTCTCGATGCTCTCGTTAATATCTCTGGCGGTGCTATTGGGGCTGACTCTGTGGCGAATGCCAACCCTGCTGGCTGGTCGGCCATGTTCGAGCTTAACGTGATTGGCACCCTCAATATGGTCAAGGCTTTTTTGCCCGCCCTGCGCGAGAATGGCCAGGGCACCGTGCTCAACCTGACCTCAACCGCGGCTGAAGCCGGCTACGAAGGGGGAGCGGGCTACAACGCGGCCAAGTTTGGTGAGCGGGCCCTGACCGAAACCCTGCGCCTGGAAGAAGCTGAACATAACGTGCGTGTAATTGAGGTACGCCCCGGCATGGTGCACACCGAAGAGTTCTCGCGTAACCGCCTGGGATCCGAAGATGCCGCAGCTAAGGTCTACGTTGGCGTGGAGAAGCCCCTGCTGGCTGAGGATGTCGCCCAGACTGTCACCTTCGCCGTGAACGTTCCCCACCATATCAACCTGGACCACATCACCATGCGGCCGGTGGCCCAGGCGGCTCAGTACAAAGTGATTCGCCGGGCAGAATAAATCTGCCAGAAGCGTTAAGTGCGAGTGGGGGCTGCCGTATGAGGCGGATTAGTCGGATGTCTTGAAAACAGTTCTATCGAGGGTAGGGTAAAAACCCAGGAGCTAGGGTTTAGATATCCAGGCTCGCACCGTGGAGCAAGTGATGGAAGGGTTAGAGACGGTCATCTTCGCTCCCGTTGTGGAGAATTAATCACGATATATGACGGGTGGGGGTGTATCTCTCCTGCTGTTGATTGTCCTGTACAGTGGGTGGGGTCAGCCCCACCCACTGTGCTGTGTCAATAGAAGACTGGAGCCTCATGATTCACCTGGTCGCCGCCTCCCACGGAACCGATAACCCCCAGGGTCGTCAAGCCGTCAATCTCATCCGTGAGCAGCTCACTGCCCTGGTCGAGGCTCAGGCTCCGGGAACCTACACTGTGCACGAAGCCTATGTTGATGTGCAAGAACCCTCCCTGCCGCAGGTATTGCAGGGGTTACCGTCCGGGGCGACCGCCGTCCTTGTGCCCCTGCTACTCTCACCGGGCTACCACACCGAACACGATATGAGGCAGGCAGCTGCCGGCGCCAGCCACTTGACTACCGCAATTGCACGCGCCCTGGGCCCCTCAGCAGCCCTTGCCAAACTGCAGCGTCAGCGGCTAGAAGAAGCGGGCTGGGACGGCTACGACGATATCGCCATGGCGGCAGCCGGTTCCTCCCGGGCAGACGGCCGTGAAGCCGTGCTCTACCAAGCAGAAGTATTCAGCACCCTGCTCAGCCGGCGGGTGCCCTACGGCTTTGTCGCCGATATCGAACCCACTATCGAACAGGCGTGGGAGAGTAACCAGGCCGAATACATCTCAACCTACCTGCTGGCCCGCGGCTACTTCCACAACAAACTCACCAAGGCTTATCAGCGCACAGAAAAGGCGGTCGTCGCCGAGCCGCTCGTGTTACCCGGTGAGGCCGCCTCTGCTGCGGTGATCGCTTCGGTTGCCCTGGAGCGGTCTAACGAAGCCCTAGCTGCTCTTAGCGCTTAACCGCTACCGCCTCAAAGGTCTCAGCAGGTTCAACGTAGGCCTGCTGGGACTCAATCAGCTGCAGTTCACGCTGGCCCGAGGCTAGGGTGTTTTTCAGCAATTCGTAGACGCTGGCGGTGGTGAGTTCCAGTGCTTCCTTCAGGCTCTTGCCCGCTGCGAAGTGAGAGGCAAAGAGGGCCTGGGTAACATCTCCCGAGCCGTTAGCCTTCATGGGCAAGCGGGGAGTGGTGACTAGCCAGGCCTCATCGCCTGAAACGGCCAGCATCTGAATGGAGTCGTCGGGGGTTTCGGGGGTGTTAACGCTGGTGACCAGCACTGTCTGGGGGCCAACCTTCTGGACTGCGGCCACAGACTCAAGGACCTCATCTAGGGTCTTAGGGTCGGTGCCGGCTACAAAGCCCAGCTCAAACTGATTGGGGGTGATGATGTCGGCGTGCTGGATTACGCGGTCACGGATGAGCTCCTGCACCTCGGTGGAAACGAAGCAGCCGCTGGTTGCGTTGCCCAGCACCGGGTCGCAGGAGTAGAGGACGTTAGGGTTGGCTGCGCGGGCCTGAGCAACGGCATCGAGAATGGCATCGCCGATGGATGAGCCACCCTGGTAGCCAGAAATCACCAGGGCGGTGTCGGCTAGGCCGCCCCGCTCTTCGATGCCGGTGACAATCTCACGGACGTCGTCACCCGAAATCAGCGGGCCTCGCCAAGCACCGTAGCCGGTGTGATTTGAGAACAAGACGGTATTGACGGGCATGACCTCGTGGCCAAGGCGCTGGAGCGGGAAGACTGCGGCTGAATTACCTACGTGGCCGTAGGCAACAGCGGACTGAATAGACAAAATACGCATAAACACCATTGTGGCACGCCCCGGGTCTATCTGCGGTACACCCGTTTCATGAGATGACAGATAAGTCTGCCGTCAGTGGCGCACAGTAGTTGGCTCTCAGGTTCTGACGCAAACTTTAGAGCGTAAAAATTACCCCCTGTGAAGACCTGTGACGTAAAAATGTCGCCCCGTGACTTAGCCCCCGAAATAAATCGACCACCCCGCCCCCATAAGCCTAGACTTTCAAACAATTCGACCTTAAGAACTGTTATGAAAGGAACACTATGGAACCCTCATCCGTGAGCTTTAAAAACTTTGGTCTTGGTTCACCGGCCACACCGCTGGAAAATCCGGCGATCAGCCCAGAAGGAACGGCCGAGCCCGCCCAGCTCTCAAACGCAGAGAAAGAGGCCAACCGGGAACTCGTGGATCGCTATGCGGATGCCCTCTACGATGCGAGCGCCGAAGAAATCCTGACCTGGGCCCACGAACACGTGGCGGGCAAGCTGGTGGTAACCCTCTCCATGGAAAACACGGTGCTGGCTGAACTAGCCAGCCGTTACCTCCCTGACTCAGACTTTCTTTTCCTCGATACCGGGTATCACTTTCCCGAGACCCTGGACGTAGCTCAGCAGGTAGAGCAACGCTACCCCCAAAACCTGGTCAGGGCTAAGCCCCTGCTCACCGTCGGCCAGCAGGATGCACGCTACGGTATCAACCTCTATAATGCCGACCCCGCCGCCTGCTGCCGCATGCGTAAGGTGGAGCCCCTAGCCGTGTCCATGGCCCCCTACACCGGCTGGATCACCGGCCTACGCCGGGCAGATTCACCGCTTCGCGCCACCACCCCGGCCCTGGACATTGACCCCAACGGCAGACTGAAAATTTCGCCCCTGGTCACCTGGAGCCTGGAAGACACCGACCAGTACATCGAAGACAAGAACCTCATCGTTCACCCACTGACCAAGGCAGGCTACCCCTCCATCGGCTGTGCCCCCTGCACCGCCAAGGTAGAAGCTGGCCAAGACCCCCGCAGCGGACGCTGGGCAGGGTTCACCAAGACAGAATGCGGACTACACACATGAGCACCACAACAGCAGGAACCCTTTCACCTCACCTCAAAGACCTAGAAAACGAGTCAATCCACATCCTGCGCGAAGTAGCCGGGCAATTCGATAAGGTCGCCCTGCTCTTCTCTGGCGGCAAAGACTCCGTAGTTGTCTACGAACTAGCCCGCCGCGCCTTCGCACCTGCACCCGTGCCCTTTGAACTACTCCACGTGGATACCGGCCACAACTTCCCTGAAGTCATCGACTTCCGCGACCGCCTGGTGGAGCGCACCGGCGCCCGCCTGCGCGTTGCCAAGGTCCAGGACTGGATTGACCGGGGGGAACTTCAGGAGCGACCCGACGGCACCCGTAACCCCCTGCAAACCGTGCCCCTGGTTGAAACCATCGAGGAGCAAGCTTATGACGCGGTTCTTGGTGGCGCTCGCCGCGATGAGGAACGAGCCCGCGCTAAAGAGCGAATCTTCTCGGTGCGCGATGCCTTCGGCGGCTGGGACCCCCGCCGCCAACGCCCCGAGCTGTGGAACCTCTACAACGGCGGGCACCTGCCCGGCGAGAACATCCGTGTATTCCCCATCTCCAACTGGACCGAAGCCGATATCTGGGAATACATCGGTGCCCGCGCTATCGAGCTTCCCCCTATCTACTTCTCCCACGAGCGCGAAGTTTTCAACCGTGATGGCATGTGGCTGACCGCGGGGGAGTGGGGTGGGCCCAGCAAGGGCGAACCCATTGGAACTCGCCGGGTACGCTACCGCACCGTCGGTGATATGAGCTGCACCGGTGCGGTCCTGTCTGAAGCCAGCACGGTACAGGACATCATCACCGAAATCTCTACCTCAACTCTGACCGAACGCGGCGAAACCCGCGCGGACGACCGCCTCAGCGAATCAGCCATGGAAGACCGCAAAAAGGAAGGTTACTTCTAAAATGACTCTGCTCACCCACCCCACCGACAGCGAGGCGGCACCCGGGGCACCGGCGTCCGCCCAGCTCGCAACTCGTCAGACCCTGCGCCTGTGCACCGCCGGTAGTGTCGACGACGGCAAATCAACCTTCGTGGGCCGCCTACTGCACGACACCAAGAGTGTGCTGGCCGATCAGCTCTCAGCAGTCGAGCGCACCAGCCGTGAGCGCGGCCACGATGGCCTTGACCTATCACTACTGGTTGATGGTCTGCGCGCCGAGCGTGAGCAGGGCATCACTATTGACGTGGCCTACCGCTATTTCTCAACCGCCGAGCGCACCTTCATTCTGGCTGATACTCCAGGCCATGTGCAGTACACCCGCAATACCGTTACGGGTGTTTCAACCTCCCAGGTCGTAGTGTTGCTCGTCGATGCCCGCCACGGCGTGGTGACCCAGACCCGCCGCCACCTGACGGTCGCAGCCCTGCTGGGCGTGCGCCAAGTAGTTCTGGCGGTCAACAAGATTGACCTGGTGGATTACTCCCAGGGCACCTTTGAGCAGATTCGCGAGGAATTTACGGCTCTAGCGCAGGAGAAGGGGGTTGCCGAGGTCACCGTCATCCCCATTAGCGCGCTGAAGGGGGATAACGTGGTGGAACCATCCACCAATACCCCCTGGTACACCGGCCCCACCGTGCTTGGTTACCTAGAAACCGTGGAGGTCACCGACGCTACGTCTGAGCTGGGTCTGCGCCTGCCCATTCAGTACGTCATCCGCCCCCAGGGCACTGACTACCGGGGCTACGCTGGCCGTATTGCCGCCGGGCACCTGGCCGTGGGGGATACCGTGCACCTGGGGCAGGGGCGCACCAGCACCGTTACCCATATCGACACCGCAGACGGTGAAGCCGCTACTGCCACCACCGGAGATTCCATCGTGGTGCGCCTGGAAGACGATATTGACCTATCCCGCGGCGACCTCATCGCAGGAGCCGACCGCCCCGAGGGCAACCGAGAGCTCACCGCCACCCTGGTAGGACTGGCCGACACCCCGCTACGCCCCGGCGCCAAGGTAAAACTCCGCTACGGCACCTCCCTGGTGCGCGCTCGATTGACCTCCATTGAATCCCTACTCGATATCGACACCAACCATGAACACCCGGGTGAAGCGATCGAACTGAATGACATTGCCACCGTCACCCTGCAACTGGCAGAGGACCTACCCACCGAACCCTACAGCGGGCGTGGCCTGGTAGGCTCCCTTTTGCTCATCAATCAGGCAGACGGCACCACCCTCGCCGCAGGGCTCGTCCGCTAGAGCCCCTCACAGAACAAATACCACCATGAACAAACTACTTCTCATCGCCCTAGGCGGTCTGCTTGCCCAACTGGTCGACGGCAGCCTCGGCATGGGGTTCGGTGCCACCTCAACCACCTTGCTCCTTGCCCTTGCCGCGATGAACCCGGCCAGCGCGTCCGCAGTTGTTCATGTGGCAGAACTCGGCACCACCCTCGCATCGGGTGTAAGTCACTGGCGGTTCAATAACATCGACTGGAAGGTTGTACTTCGCCTGGGCCTGCCCGGGGCGGTAGGCGCCTTTGTCGGAGCCACCCTGCTCTCCACCCTCTCCCTAGCCGCCGCCAAGCCGGTCATGGCAACTATTCTGACTCTCATCGGCATCAACCTGGTCCTCCGCTTTTCAACCGGACGGCGCACCGCCCGGGGCACCGGCGCCCCCGCCACCCCCCGAACCCTCAGCATCCTAGGGCTCTTCGGAGGGTTTGTGGACGCCGCCGGTGGCGGCGGCTGGGGACCGGTCACCAGCTCCACCCTGATGAGCATCGGCAAAACAGAACCCCGCCGAATAGTGGGTACCGTTAATACGGCTGAATTCCTGGTCACCCTAGCAGCTAGCCTAGGCTTTGTCCTGGGCATGTGGCAGGAACTGACCGAACACCTCCTGCCCGTCCTCGCTCTGCTAGCCGGTGGCGTCCTCGCTGCCCCGTTTGCTGCCTGGCTGGTCACCCGCATCAACCCCACCGCACTCGGGGGCTTTGTGGGCACCTGCCTCGTCGTAACCCACCTGCCCTACCTCATCGGCCTTGTCCCGGCTCTGGCGCCCTATAGCCTGCCACTGATTCTGGCAACTGCCCTAACCGGGCTGGTCCTCAGCATCCGCGGGGTACTACGAAGCCGCCAGCTGACGCCGCGCCGACCCACCGGCTATCAGGAAACCGTTCCTCCCTCAATTCACACTCTTGCTACCAGCACCACACGCACGAAAGACTAGAACCCATGGCAAAAACCCTCACCGCCCGTCCTGATCAGGCCGCAGCCCCGGCTCGTCGCAAACCCGTCTCTAAGAAGCCCAACGGTCAGTGGAAAATTGACGGCACGACCCCGCTCAATGCCAATGAAGAATTCAAGCTGGCCGACGACGGCTTGCACGTGCGCGAGCGTATCATCGATACCTACTCCAAAGATGGCTTCGATGCCATCGACTCAGATGATCTACACGGGCGCTTCCGCTGGTGGGGACTCTACACCCAGCGTAAGCAGGGGATTGACGGCGGACGCACCGCCACGCTGAGCCCAGAAGAGCTTGAAGATAAGTACTTCATGCTGCGCGTGCGAATCGACTCGGGTCAGCTCACCACCGAGCAGACCCGCGTGATCGGGGAAATCTCCCGAGATTTCGCCCGTGATACCGCCGATGTGACCGACCGCCAAAACGTGCAGCTGCACTGGGTGCAGGTAGAAGATGTGCCCGAAATCTGGCGCCGCCTGGCTGAGGTGAATCTTGATACCACCGAGGCCTGCGGTGACGTTAGCCGCGTCATTCTGGGCTCGCCCTTAGCCGGTATCGCGGCTGACGAACTGATTGACCCTACCCCGGTCATCCATGACATCAAAGAAAAGTACATCGGCGACCCTGCCTTCTCGAACCTGCCGCGCAAGTTCAAAACCTGCTTCACCGGCCACCCCAGCCAGGACGTCGTTCACGAAATCAACGATATTGCTTTCGTAGGTGTGACCCACCCCGACCTGGGTGTCGGTTATGACCTGTGGGTGGGTGGGGGCCTATCCACTAACCCCAAGCTGGCCGAACGCCTCGGTGTCTTCGTCACCCAGGACCAGGCTGTTGAGGTCTGGAAGGGCGTCATCTCCATCTTCCGCGACTACGGCTACCGCCGCCTGCGCAATAAGGCCCGCCTGAAGTTCCTACTCGCCGACTGGGGCGTTGAAAAGTTCCGCCAGGTACTAGAAGAAGAGTACCTGGGTTACGCTCTGCCCGACGGCCCCGCCCCCAAGACCCCCACCGTGACCGGTGATCATGTTGGCGTGCACGCTCAGAAGGACGGCAAGTTCTACATCGGTCTGACCCCCACCGTGGGGCGCATTAGCGGCAGCCAGCTCATTGACCTGGCCCACCTGGTGGAAAAGTACGGCTCCACCCGCCTGAGCACCACCCCCTATCAGAAGCTGGTCGTGCTCGACATCGAAAAAGATGATGTTGAGCCCTTCATCGCCGAAGCTGAGAAACTGGGTTTTTACGCGCGTCCGTCCGTCTTCCGCCGCTCAACCATCGCCTGCACCGGTATCGAATACTGCAAGCTGGCGATTGTGGCAACAAAGTCCACCGCAGCGCGGGTGATTGATAACCTCGAAGAGCGCCTAGCCGATGTTGCTGACCAGCTCCCGGAGCGCCTGACCCTGCACATCAACGGCTGCCCCAACTCTTGCGCGCGTATTCAGACCGCAGATATTGGGCTCAAAGGCCAGATAATTACTACCGAGGACGGACGCCAAGTACCCGGCTTCCAGGTCCACCTCGGTGGGGGGCTGGCCGACTACCAGAATGATGCAGCCGGCACCCTTGGGCGTACTGTACGCGGGCTTAAAGTTGAAGCTGACCTGCTTGAAGACTACCTTGAGCGCCTGATTCGCGCCTACCTGGCTGAACGCGCGGACGCGTCCCTAAGCTTTGCCCGCTGGGCAATGGAGGCGGACGAGCAACAGCTAGTCTAGGGCTAGTCTTTCGACGCGTCCGCCGGTTTTCTCACTCCTTAGAAGTAGAAAACCGGCGGACGCGTCGAAATTTAGGTGACTCTCTGCGAGCCCTATCGACCCGCACCAGAGAGAGCCAATACCTGTAACCCTAGTGGGTCTCGAAGGCCCGAGCCATCACCTCATCGCGGCGGGGCCCGGCAACCGCGCACACCTCACCCAGGGTAATCACGGCAGGTGGCTTCACATCGGCCAGGGTTTCAAGACAGTCATCCAGGGTTGCGTATATCTCGCGCTGCTGGGGGCGGAAACCGTCCTGCACAGCAATCATGGGTAAGGATGCCGGCACCCCGCGCTCGCGCAAACCGGCAACGGTGTGGGGTAGGGACTTCACGCCCATGAGCAAGGAGACTGTGCCGCCGTCCTTGAGCAGGCCTGCTAATTGGTCCAGCTCTGAGCCGCTCAGGGGGGCATGGCCAGACACCACCGTGAACATGTGGGAGACACCGCGTAAGGTGATGGGAACTCCGGCAAGGGCGGGGAGGGCAATCGACGACGTAACTCCTGAATACACCGTTACCGGTATACCAGCCTGCTCACAGACATACAGTTCTTCAGCACCCCTGCCAAAGACGTAGGGGTCACCCCCCTTGAGGCGGGCTACGGTGCGCCCGGCTTGGGCATACTCGACCATGAGCTGGTCAATGTCGCGTTGGGGTACCCGGTGCTTGCCGGGAGTCTTTCCCACATCGATAATTTCCGCTTTGGGTGCCCAACGGGGCAGATCCTGGTGTGGGGCCAGGTGGTCAAGGAGGACGACGTCCGCCCGGCTGAGGGCCTCAAGGGCATGGCGGGTCATGAGCCCGGGATCACCTGGTCCTGCTCCTATGAGGTAGACTCTGCCGACTTGCTGGGGCGCAGGTTCGCTATCCACAAGAAGTACTGCGTGCAGGCCCCTGCTGTTCCGCGCGGTTTTCACCGCCTGACGCCAGCTAGCAATCTCATTGGGCTGCTCGGCACAGATGACGACCACAGAGGGGGAAATACCTTCTATAGCAGAGGCAAGTAAGTCAGGGGAGTAGACACTCGTTACTTGAGCAGCGGCCTGATACTTAGGCGCAACCTGGCGCACCCGCTCTGAAGCTCCGCAGAGCAGCACAGCGGCACTGGCTACATCAAGATCAGCGAACACTCTTCTTCCTCTCGCTAGAAAACTCGCTACCCTTCATCCTCACACGGGGTAGGCGACTTCACCCACTTGCATGACCTCGCATGAACCGGCCTGTAACCGCCGTGTCACACGAGGTCACACGGGTACTATCTAGCCTGCATGCACCGGCAGTCTAGCTCCGGCAATCAGAACCTTCTCACCGGCGTCCTCACCCTCAAGATCGCCATCAGCCGCAGCTATTTCTGCCTCGGTTGCCGGGCGAATCTGATTGCGTTCCAGCACATACATGCGGTCACCTGCCGAATTGGCTTCCGGTTCATTGACAAAAGCCCTAAAACGGCGCAAACGCTTCTCATCACGCAAAGTCGCGGCCCACTCGTCCTCATAGTGGTCAATGTGGTACTGCATGTCGGCATCCAGCTGCTCACAGAGGCCCAGCTTGTCGTCGATAATTACCTCGCGCAGGTGACCGATGGCATCCCCGAACTTCTCGTCTAGGTCCTCAGCCCAACGGGCAGTGCGCTGCAGCTTATCAGCGGTGCGGATGTAATACATCAGGTAACGGTCAATGTAGGTGTAAGCAGTCTCTTGATCCAGGTCCTTAGCGAAGAGACGGCCGTGCGCGGGAGTCGCACCACCGTTACCTGCGAAGTAGAGGTTCCAGCCATTAGCGGTGGCAATTACCCCAACGTCCTTGCCCTGAGCCTCAGCACATTCACGGTTACAACCCGAAACACCCATCTTGAACTTGTGGGGTGAACGCAGACCCTTATAGCGGTTCTCGGTATCGATAGCCATCTGCACCGAATCCAGCATGCCAAAGCGGCACCAGGCGCTACCGATACAGCTCTTGACGTTACGCAGTGATTTACCGTAGGCCTGGCCAGACTCAAACCCGGCCTCCACCAAACGCTTCCAAATCTCGGGGAGCTGTTCCAAGCGTGCACCGTACATACCGATACGCTGGGCACCATTAATCTTGGTGTAGAGACCAAAGTCGCCGGCAACCTCAGCGATAACCGCCAGCTTCTGCGGGGTGATTTCACCCCCCGGGATGCGGGGGATCACACCGTAGGTGCCATCCTTCTGCATGTTAGCCAGGTTTCGGTCGTTGGTGTCCTGCAGAGTGCCACGGCCGCCGTCCAGAGCGTAGCTCTTGCGGGTGGACGCCAGGATGGAGGCAACCGTCGGCTTACAGATTGCGCAGCCCTCTTCGCCCTTGCCAAAGCGCTCCAGCACGGTATAGAAGTCATCCAATTCAGCCACAGCATGGACTGCCTGGAAGAGTTCAGCACGTGAAAACTCGAAATGATCACAGAGGGCATTAGAAACGTCCAGCCCCATCTTGGCCATGGTCTGATTCAAGGTCTTCTGAATCATGGGGACACAGTTACCGCACTGGGTGCCAGCAGTGGTGCTTTTCTTGATGGAGTTCACATCCTGGTCGCCGTTTGCTACAGCTGCACGAATAGAACCAAAGCTAACGTTATTGCAGGAACACAGGATAGCGTCATCAGGCAACTCGGTATCAGGAACCCCGTCCCCACCGGAAGCTGAGAGATAGGCATTAGGCTCAGCTGGCAACTCACGACCCAGCAGAGGCTTCAAAGAATCGTAGGGGTCAGTATCGCCCACAAAGACGCCACCCAGCAGGGTCTTAGCATCCGAGGTAGTGACAATCTTCTGGTACATCCCGCGCGCGGGATCGGCATACACAATCTCAAGGCAACCCGGAGTAGTGCCACGTCGGTCGCCGAAACCAGCCACAGAAAGACCGGAGAACTTCAGCTTGGTCGCAATATCAAAGTCGGTTAGAGACTCATCGCCCCCGGTCAGGTTAGTTGCCACTGCCTCAGCCATCTGGTTAGCCGGTGCCACCAGACCCCAGGTGCGGCCCAGAATGCAGGCGACCTCGCCGATAGCCCAGATGGTGGGGTCCTCCGACTGACAGTTGGGGGTAACCAGTACGCCACCGCGCTCGCCGACCTTGAGCCCGGCATCCCTAGCAAGTTGGTCATTAGGGCGGATCCCTGCTGCCATCATGACGATGTCAGCGGGCAGGTTGTGAATAGCTGCTTCATCGCCCATGCCATCTGCAACTGATACAGAAACAACCTCTCCGTTAGCGTCACGGTTGATAGATGAAATAAAGGCACCGGTTTCAATCTCAATCCCAGCTTCGCGGATTGCGGCATTGACGGCGAAGCCGCCGCCCTGATCAACCTCGATGGAAAGGAGCCAGGGAGCTACGTCCAAAATGGTTGGCTCGCCGCCCAGGTGCTTGAGACCCTCAGCTGCTTCAAGGCCCAACAGACCGCCGCCAACCACGATAGCTTTGGGGGTCCGTCCCAGTTTTTCACTGAGTCGCTCCATTTCGCTGACGACGTTTTTCACACCGTCAATGGTGCGAAAAACATGCGCTGATTCGGAGCCAGGGATGGGGATTTTGATGGCTGAGGAGCCGGTAGCTAGGACTAGCTCATCGTAAGAGTAGGACCGGCCATCGGTTGCGCGGACGCTGCGGTTCTTGCGATCAATGGCGGTGGCGCTCACGCCGTTGACCAGGGTGACGTGAGGGCTGGTCCATAGATTTGAATCGCCCAGGGTGAGATCGCGGTGTGGGTCAATGAAAATCTGTTCGAGGGCTACACGGTCGTAGGGGAGGTATGGCTCATCATTCAGCACGGTAAGGTGGGAGACGCCGGAGTCCTTCTCAATGAAGGCCTTGGCGAACCTCCAGGCGGCGGGCCCACCTCCAATTACGACGATATTGCGGGCGTACTTTTGGTTCTGTGTATCAACCATGTGGCTACCTTTACGAATTGCTATCTGCGAGTAAGAGGGGATGCCGCAGATATTTGCTTATCAAATGCTAATATAACATTATTCCCACTCAATAAGTCTCAATCACACATAAAACAACAATTGTTAGTTTGGAGGAAAGATGTCAGCTAATCAGTGGATCGAAGTATGTTTATTTGATGACCTTGAGGTCAACTGGGGTGAAGCTGCTCTGATTGATGGTCACCAGTACGCGATTTTCCGCACGCACGATGACCAGGTTTTCGCTGTTGATCACCAGGACCCCAGGTCTGGCTCGCTGGTTATTGCCCGCGGAATTACAGGGGAAAAGGCAGGGGAGCGCACCGTCACTTCACCTCTCTACAAAGAGGTCTACAGCCTGGAAACCGGGGAGTGTGTTAGCGGGGCTGACTTTAGCTTGCCCGTTTACCCCGTCAAGGTTGAGGATGGAAAAGTTTACCTATCAACTATCCGTAAATAAAAGGCCTGCTGGATCAACTTTAATCCATAATAAATAATCGCCCCGACTGTAAAACGGGGCGATTATCTGTGAAAGAAAACTTAAGTTAACTTTGACCTTTACGTAATAGTCATTTAATACATAAGTGCAGTTTTTAGCGCTTGCGGTCACGCTCGGCGAGGCTAGCACCTGCCGCACCCCAATTTTCGCGGGGCACCTCATCCAGTATGATCCAGACTGAGCTTTCCTGGACGCCCAGCACTCGGGCTGTGGTTTTGGTGAGCTCTGCAATGAGTTCGGCTTTCTTTTCATCGTTCTGAACCGATGCGTAGCTGACCCTAAGCAAGGGCATGGTGTGCTCCCTTTCGTAGACTGATATAGACCTATTGTTTCATTGGAAGGCTTCCCATGCTACCTTTTGCTCTGCATTGTGAAAATCGCCCGGTGCTGGTGGTGGGAGGTGGGCAGGTTGCTACCAGAAGGTGCCGGGTGCTGGTGGAGGCCGGGGCGCTGGTGACTGTAGTGGCCCCAGAGCTTTCACACGGCCTCCTTGAGCTGGCTCAAGCAGGGAAGCTCACCTGGGTGCATAGAGGTTTTTCTACAGAAGATGTGGACGCGGCCTGGCTCGTTTTTGCGTTGACGGATAGTGCTACTGTGCAGGCTGAAGTGGCGGAGGTGTGCGAGGCAAAGAAAACCTGGTGTTCCGTAGGCGGGCAGCCGGCTCTCAGCTCGTTCTGGTCAATGGCTCATACGGAACACGAGGGCGTGACCGTGGCGGTCTCTGCGGGCGGGCGGCCCCGCCTGGCTAAGCGTCTGAAGGAAAAGGCATCTGAGTGGGTGCGGGGTGAACTGGGTAGCTAGTCAACATCAACTCACTATGGTTGAGGAGAAAATATTATGAGGCGTGACCCTATTCCCCAGGTGAGGTTCTTCTTGAAGATTTAGGCTTGACCGTAACCGAGTTTGCAAGGGTCTCGAAGTTTATCGCGGTGGTAAGCCCGGCATAAGCGGAGCGTCTTGAAGCTGCCGGACTACGCACTGCCTGTACTTGGCATCCCCTCCAAACTGCTCATAAGTTGTGGTCAGCCCGTCAAGCTGTCCTCTCTGGAGTCAAGGTTTTGGTCGTCCACTAGGTATGGCACTTAAATCGGAGGAGGAAACGCCTGCTGGGTGTCACGGTAAAAACAGCCCTGAGGCTTTAGGGTTCTATATCGTCAAAAAAATCTTCATCGAGTTCAAAGACCTCGTAGATCTGCTTAATTTGAACCCCAACCCGGTACTTAATCATCAGGCTCGCGAGCTTAGCCCCATCAATTAGCGCGATGCTGTGGGAGGGGGAAGCTGCCGTATCTTTGGCTGACTGAGTGAAAGAGCTGGTGGTGATGAAGACGCCGGAGGAAACGCCTTTGATAGCGAGCGCACCGATAAACTCGCGGATAGTAGCGCTCCCGACACTTGCTGTCTCTGCGTAGCGCTTAGCCTGAACATAGATTTTTTCAAGGCCTAGGGCGTCCTGGTCGATAACGCCATCAACGCCGCCGTCACCGGTACCGCCAATTTGTCTACCACGTTGTTCTGCCCCACCGTAGCCCATGGCAAGAAGCAGTTTAATGACTGCTTTTTCGAAAAAGGTTGGGTCTGAAGCTCTCAGTCGAGAAAGCAGCTCACCTTTTGTGGCCTCGACCAACACACTGATACTGTTTTCGATGCTCTCTATGGGCGTCTGATCACCATGAGATGATAGGGGCTGCTGTGGAGTGTCGGTTATGTTCTTGTTGGATTTTTGCTGCCAATATCTTTTAAAAATTTTGTTGGCATCGGAATACGTTAGGTCTGTGGTTCGGTTTGCTGCGAGCCAGATCTTACCTTCGTCGGTAATTTGGTAGATGCCTTTGGATAACCTGATAATCCAGCTGGATTTAACCAGGTGAGATAAAGTCCAACCAAGACGGTGAGCTATGACGGTTTGACCTGAAGAAATAGTAGCATCCAGCACCTCTTGTGAAAATGGGCTAGCGTTTATAACGAATTGGAAAATTTCCTGACGAGCTTTGGGTTCATTATTTTCCAGCGCCTCCAGTACAGGGCGAACGAAGAAAGGCCAGGGTGGAACAACAGTAAGTTCAGTGATTTCGGGCATGTAACCCATCATACTGTTTTCACAGTAGGCGAGTGGGGTTTCTGAAACATTCTAAGCTCACCCTAAAAATTGTAATTTGAGCCCACTCCGTCACACTCTTCGCTTGCAAAAGACCCCTATATAGGGGTACATAACGCTGACTTACACAATATCTTGTCTCACACCGGTGTAACTTACCCTCACTGCTCGCTGACGCCCGGAGCCTTGACCAAAGACCGTTAGACACTAGCGCTCAACCGTCATAAACTAGGAACAGTTGCAAAGACCCGGCTATCACCGGCGAGCAATCTGGAAGAACAGGTTATACCTGCATACCCCCGTATTCGTTGCGACGAGGGGAGTGCGCGGAATAGATGTAACCCCAGTAGAACCAGACGGGTAGGCCCGAAATAGCTGTCATGAAGCGACTGATAACCGTTTCGGTACTGCGCCGGTCACCACCCTAGGGTGATGACCGGCGCAGCCCTACACCTGCTGGCTTCTGCGCTGGTGGTGAGGGCGTATCGAAACGGTTACTTCAGTAAGCAAGGTGGTACCGCGCCACACAACCCACTGCCTCGGCAGTAAAGGTTGATGCAGCGTCCTTGCACCCGAGAAGATTTGTTAATCATCCAACGAACAGGGCGCACCATGACTAACCAGCCTGTCTACCCCAAGGCAAGTGCCACCAACGCTTTCGGCGTTGCTTCTTCACCCAACTTCCCGCACCTCGAAGAAGCTGTGCTGGACTACTGGAAGAAGGACGGCACCTTTCAAGCCTCCATTGACAACCGCAACGCCGGTGAGAACGGTGCCAACGAATTCGTTTTCAACGACGGCCCTCCCTTCGCTAATGGCCTGCCCCACTACGGTCACCTGCTCACCGGCTACGTCAAAGACCTGGTCGCCCGTTACCAGACCCAGCGCGGACATAAGGTAGAGCGCCGCTTCGGATGGGATACCCACGGCCTGCCCGCTGAGCTAGAAGCCATGAAGCAGCTGGGCATGACTGATAAGCAGCAAATCATCGAGATGGGCATCGACAATTTCAACGCCGCTGCCCGCGAATCCGTGCTCAAGTACACCAAGGAATGGGAAGAGTACGTTACCCGCCAGGCTCGCTGGGTAGACTTCGAGAACGACTACAAGACTCTGAACGTAGAGTACATGGAGTCGGTTATCTGGGCCTTCAAGCAGCTGCACGATAAGGGTCTAACCTATGAGGGTTTCCGCGTGCTGCCTTACTGCTGGAAAGACGAAACTCCGCTTTCAAACCACGAGCTGCGCATGGACGATGATGTTTATAAGGACCGTCAGGACCCCTCCGTCACCGTAGCCTTTACCATCACCGCTGATGATTCTTTGGCACAGCACAAGGACATCGCAGCCCAGCTGGTCGGTGCTGAAGCGCTCGCCTGGACCACCACTCCCTGGACTCTGCCCACCAATGAGGCTCTGGCTGTCGGCCCCGATGTTGAGTACTCCCTGGTAGCGGCCGCCGGTGATTTTGCTGGCCGAAAGTTCCTGATTGCCACCGACCTTCTGGGCTCCTACGCCAAGGACTTGGGCTTCGAAAGCGCTGAAGAAGCAGCCGATGCTGTTACCGCCACCTTTACTGGCTCCCAGCTGGAGGGCGTCCGCTATGCCCCCCTGTGGGACTACATCACTGACGCTGAGAAGTTTGGCACCGGTTCAGCCTGGCAGATTGTGGTCGCTGACTATGTCACCACCACCGACGGTACCGGTCTCGTCCACCAGGCACCTGCCTACGGTGAAGATGACCAGAAGGTCTGCGAAGGCTATGACATTCCCGTCATTCTTTCTATCGACGAGGGTGCTAAGTTCCTGGACTACTTCGCCGATGATTCCCTGGCTGAGGGCGCACCTCTGCGTGACATCGCCGGTGTGCAGATTTTCGACGCTAACCGAACCATCATCAAGGCCCTCCAGGCAGACGGCACCTTGATCCGTGAAAAGTCCTACGTGCACAGCTACCCCCACTGCTGGCGCTGCCGCACCCCGCTGGTCTATCGCGCTATCACCTCCTGGTACGTGCGCGTCACCGACTTCAAGGGCCGCATGAGCGAGCTCAACGAAGACATTAACTGGATCCCTGAGAACGTGAAGCACGGCCAGTTCGGTAAGTGGGTAGATAACGCCCGCGACTGGTCAATCTCTCGCAACCGCTTCTGGGGCTCACCTATCCCCGTCTGGGTTTCAGATGACCCCAACTACCCCCGTACCGACGTCTACGGCTCCCTGGCCGAGCTAGAAGCTGACTTCGGCCGCCTGCCCCTGAACAAGGACGGCGAGGTGGACCTGCACCGCCCCTACATCGACGAGCTGACCCGCCCCAACCCGTCCGACCCCACCGGCAAATCAACCATGCGCCGCGTTGAGGACGTCCTGGATGTCTGGTTTGACTCAGGTTCCATGCCCTTTGCTCAGTTCCACTACCCCTTTGAAAACAAAGAATGGTTCGAGGCGCACTACCCGGCGGATTTCATCGTGGAGTACATCGGCCAGACCCGCGGCTGGTTCTACACCATGCACATCCTGGCCACCGCCCTCTTTGACCGCACCGCCTTTGAAAACGTGATTGCCCACGGCATCGTGCTGGGCTCGGACGGACAGAAAATGTCCAAGTCCCTGCGCAACTACCCAGATGTGTCCGAGGTGCTAGATCGCGATGGTTCAGATGCCATGCGCTGGTTCCTCATGTCCTCACCTATCCTGCGCGGTGGTAACCTGATTGTCACCGAACAGGGTATCCGTGAGGGCGTCCGCCAGGTCATGCTACCCCTGTGGAACGTCTACCACTTCTTTGCCCTCTACACCAACGCTGCTCACGGCGGATCCGGCTACGAGGCACAGCTTGTTTCTGATGCTGAGCACGTGATGGACCGCTTTATTCTGGGCAAGACCCGCCAGCTGGTTGCAGATATCACCGAGGCCATGGACGCCTACGACGTCTCAGCTGCCTGCGACCTGCTCCGTCAGTACACCGATGCGCTAACCAACTGGTACGTGCGCCGCTCCCGCGAGCGCTTCTTCGATGAAGACACCGCGGCTTTTGACGTGCTGTACACCGCTCTTGAAACCTTCGTGCGTCTGGCTGCACCCCTGTTGCCCCTAACTGCTGAGGAAATCTACCGCGGTCTAACCGGTGAGCGTTCGGTGCACCTGACTGACCTGCCCAGCGTTGATGACTTCAAGGATGAATCAGAGCTCATTGCCCTGATGGAGACTACTCGCGGTGTGGCCTCCGCCGGCTCAGCGCTGCGTAAGGCTAACAAGCTGCGCGTGCGTCAGCCCCTAGCCTCCCTGACCGTTGCTGCTGCAGGCGGCAAGGAGCTGGCTGGAACTTTCGAGAGCATCATCGCAGACGAACTGAACATCAAGGCTGTTGAACTGCTAGACGCCGCTGAGGTCAGCCCCGCTGACTTCGGCATCTCCCAGCAGCTCAAGGTCAACGCTCGTGCAGCTGGCCCGCGCCTGGGCAAGCAGGTTCAGGTCGCCATCAAGGCCTCCAAGAACGGGGACTGGCAGGTTCTGGAGGACGGCACCGTAGTAGTTGGTGCCGACAAGATGGCACTGGAACCTGGCGAATACGAGCTCGAGACTGTCGTCGCTGAGACCGAAGAATCAGCAGACCGTGCTGTTTCCGTTCTACCCGGTGGTGGCTTCCTGGTGCTGAACACCGCTCTAACCAATGAGCTGATTGCTGAGGGCACCGCTCGCGATGCTATCCGCGCTATCCAGCAGGAACGTAAGGACAGCGGGCTGAACGTCTCAGACCGTATCGATCTGACCCTTGCCGCTCCGGCAGAGACTCTGGCAGCCGTTAAGGCTCATGAGGCTTTGGTGACCGGTGAAACGCTGGCACGGAGCGTGACCTACACCGAAGCAGACCAACTGACCATCACCGTAAAGAAGGCCTAATGCCCAACGGCAACTTAGATTTTGATGCTGTGCTTGGCCAAACCCCCGCCGAGGCTCTCCCTTACCAGACGGACGCCCTCGGTGTGGCAAGGGTCTACGCAGATCTGCTGGCCCGCGCACCCGAAAACAAGATGGCACCCCGCTTAGATGCCATGCGCCGTGCCGTTGAAATCCTGGGTTCACCTGAAAAGGCAGCCCCGGTTATTCATATCACCGGCACCAACGGAAAAACCTCCACCGCTCGTATGATCGAGCGCCTGCTCATGGCGCACGACATCCGCACCGGCCGGTACACCAGCCCTCACCTCTCCAAGGTCACCGAACGCATCAGCATCAACGGTGAACCGGTTGCTGATACCACCTTTGTTCGGGTTTGGGACGAAATCGCCCCCTACCTGACCATCGTGGACACTGAACTAGAGGCAGATGGGCAGCCCCGCATCACCTACTTCGAAGCTGTAACCATCCTGGCTTTCGCTATCTTCGCTGATGAGCCGGTAGACGTCATCGTCCTAGAGGTCGGTATCGGCGGCAGCTGGGACGCCACCAACGTCGCCGATGCCACCGTCTCGGTCATCACCCCCATCGGGCTGGATCACACCGATATGCTGGGGGAGACCCTGGCAGAAATTGCCGGGGAAAAGTCTGGCATTATTAAGCCCGGTAGCTTCTTGGTCTCCGCAGTTCAGGAGCCAGAAGCCGCCCAAGTTCTGCTCGAAGCAGCCCGAGCCAACAACGCTGACTACCGCTTCGAAGGCGTAGAATTCGGCACCGTCGAACGCACCGCCGGCGTTGGTGGGCAGCTGCTGACTATCCAGGGCTTAGCACAGCGCTATGAAAGCGTCGCTTTACCCCTCTTCGGAGAACACCAGGGGCAGAACGCCGCTGTTGCGCTCGCTGCCGTAGAAGCTTTTTTGGGAGGCGGTGAGAAGGAACTTTCAGAAGATTTGGTCAAGCAGGCCTTCGGAAGTGTCACCTCACCGGGGCGTCTTGAAGTAGTTGCCACTGAACCGGTTGTGGTGGTGGACGCCGCTCATAACCCGCACGGGGTGCGAGCCAGCGCCGCTGCCTTCAAGGAATCCTTTGCCCTCGAAGAGCTGCACCTGGTGGTCGGCATTCTGGGTGAAAAGGACGCCGCCGAAATCTTTAGCGTCCTGCGCCAGGACTATATTGATACCACCGAATACAGGGTCAAACTGCACCTCACTGCCTCGGATTCACCGCGGGCCATTGCACCGGCAACCCTGCAGGGGCTGGCACTTGATGCAGGCTTTGACGAAGATGACCTTGAGACTTACGAGAACATTCCCGACGCTGTTTCTGCCGCTCTAACGGCCGCGGCGGACGTCCCCAACCTCAATTCAGCAGTGCTCATCACCGGCTCCATCACGGTCGTCGGCGAAGCCCGCACCCTGCTGGGGCTCTAGGAGAACCATGGCTAAAATGACGCGATCCCAGCGCGAATGGCGCCCCGGGCAAAAGAAACCGGCACGCTCCATCAGGGTCATGTTCACCTCCATGGTGCTCTCCCTTGAAGCCCTGGTAGCTTTCTTCGCTACTCTTGCTATCTTCGGGCACAACTTCAACGAACCTACCAGCACCAGAATCTTGATTTGGGTGCTGGGGCTCTTGCTCGTAGTAGCCTTTATCGTCACCCCTGCCTTCTTGAAGAAGAGTAGGGGCTACACATTTGGCTACGTGCTTCAGGTGTTGCTGCTCCTGGTGGGTTTCGCCCTGCCCTCCATGTTCTTCGTCGGTGCAGCCTTCGCAATCGCCTACTGGTTCGCGGTAACCCGCGGGGCCCGCCTGGACGCCGAAAACGCCGTACGTGCCAAAGAGCAAGCCGAGTGGGACAAGGCTAATCCCCTCTAAGAAAGCAATGCTTCTCACGAGGCAAACCGCCCGGTAAAGTGAGGTAAGACAACCAAACCTTAGAACGGGGACATTAATGACCGAACGCACCCTCATCCTTGTGAAGCCCGATGCGGTGGAGCGCAACCTAACCGGCGCCATCCTGGCTCGCTTTGAAACCAAGGGGTACAAGCTCTCAGCCCTTTCCTTCGTGGAGCCCTCCCGTGAAACCCTGGCAGCTCACTATGCTGAACACGAGGGTAAGGCCTTCTACGAGCCGTTGCTTGAATTTATGTCCTCCGGTCCTATCGTAGCCGCGGTCTTCGAAGGCGAGCGCGTCATCGAGGGTGCCCGCACTATCATGGGCCCCTCAGACCCCACCGTGGCTCCGGCAGGCACCATTCGCGGTGACTTCGGCCGTGACTGGGGCGAGAAGGTGCAGAAGAACCTGGTGCACGGTTCTGACTCAGTTGAATCAGCAGAGCGCGAGATTGCTATCTGGTTCGCCTAAAATCAGACATAAAAATGGGGCCCTCACCGATCGGTGAGGGCCCCCTTTTTCTTCTTAGAACATGTTGACGATGACGTCGAAGAATCGAATGACAATGATGCCATAGATCAGGATGTAGAGCAGAACGATGGTGAACCAAGACCAGTTGGGGGCAGCTTCGCGCACTGACTGGGGAAGGTTGAAGACACCGGCGCTGATATTGCGGGCGGTTACCTTCACGAAGATGGGAATCTGCATCATCCAGACAATCATGCAGAAAAGGCAAAGAGCATTGATTTGGAAGGTCGTTTGGTACCAGAGCCAGAATACAAAGGCTAGGGCGAGGCCATGGCCAATGTTCATGGCAATCCAGTACCATCGGCTAAAGCGGGCGCCGGAAATCAGTGCCGTGGCGATAGTCATGGTGATGGCGTAGCCGGCAATACCGATGAAGGGATTAGGGAAGCCAAAGAGCTCCGCTTGCTCGGTGCGCATGACGGTGCCGCAGTTGAGCAGGGCGTTGACATCGCAAATGGACTTATGGCCGGCGTCCATAAAAATTTGCAGACGCTCATAGACCAGCATGGAGGCTGCGCCGAAGGCAATAATCCCGCTGATCAGTGTAAACCAGCCCAGCCTTCGGTCAGCTGCAGGGTTGGTGTAGCCTGTCTCGAGTGTTGCATTAGCCTCTAGTGAAGACACAAAAAGTCCTTAGGATTGCGAAAATGTTTGTACCCCATAGTACGGGCAAGCAGCTGGCGAGGGGCCCTGCTGCGCCAAAAATTGTGTTTTCTTCACCAAGTTCACAGAATCAGGCAGGTGCGCTCCCTTGGCATTAGGTCAGAGAACTTTCATGCTGAAATAGTTTCTTTGCGTGCGCCCTGATGAGGGTGCTGGTGTGAAAAGGCCCTTGCTGTGAGAGAATGGTAAGCGGTAGCTATCCGCCCGCACGCGGAAGGGCTGCCCAGCGTATTCCCCGAACGATTTCATGTACCGCCACAGAGACCTGTGGCGAAGATGGATTCCCGCACAAGACTGGCACGCGACGTGTTGGCTCGGGAGAGATGCGCTGGCCCGGTATTTTCGGTAGGGAGCAGAAGCCTACACCCCTATTGAATACTCGCACAGAAGCTCGAGAACACCGGGTAGCAAGGTTTTCGGTGAACCTCCTGCACTGTTAGGGGGGATTACCGACGAGAAGAACCAGCCCGCGGTGCGGCTAGCGGCACACCGAATTTAAAGGAGAAACTGCAGCACATGACGAGAGAAAATAAAGAGGGTGCTTTGACCCCTGAAAACGACCATAACCAGCCCGCACAGGCTGCTCAGCCACACGAGGCTCAGCAGGACCAAACTCAGTCAGAGACCGAAGTAGCTGGTAGCCAGGCGGATGAGAAGAACACCGAAGAGGCTTTAGCTGAGGAGGGCTCACTTGAGGCCACCACCGGGGAGACCGCAGCTGAGAAGAGCCAGCGTGAGCTACTTGAAGAAGAACTCGCTCAGCTGACCAAAGCTGCGAGCACCTCGTCCCTACTTTTTCATGCTCCTGACATTGATGAGATTCTTGAAAAGGCGCGTGCTGAGCGTGAAGCTCGCCGCGCAGCAGAAGAAGCTGCACGACGTGAGCGCCGTCTGGCGGATCTTGACCCCGAAATCACCTCCCACCGCCGCCGCCGTCGCCGCCGCGGCGATGCTGACCTAGAGTTTGAGGGA
The DNA here is from genome assembly GCF_040946345.1 of Rothia sp. LK2492. Taxonomy (NCBI): domain Bacteria; kingdom Bacillati; phylum Actinomycetota; class Actinomycetes; order Micrococcales; family Micrococcaceae; genus Rothia; species Rothia sp. LK2492. Next base: position 338,593 of record NZ_JAYWLX010000003.1, read on the forward strand.
GGCACTGAAGATGACCCTGAAGATACCGTCGTTAAGGTGCGCGCCCCACGCCTGTCTGATTCTCACAGCTCTAACCGCGTGACTGGCGTGCGCGGCTCAACCCGCTTGGAGGCCAAGCGCCTGCGCCGCCGCGAAACCCGCGCTACCGGCCGCCGCCGCCAGGTCATTACCGAAGCAGAGTTTTTGGCGCGCCGTGAATCCGTTGACCGCCAGATGCTGGTGCGCCAAAAGGATGACCGCATCCAGATTGGTGTGCTTGAAGACGGTGTTCTGGCTGAGCACTTTGTTTCTAAGACTCAGCAAGATTCGCTCATTGGTAACGTTTACCTGGGTAAGGTTCAGAACGTTCTGCCCTCCATGGAGGCTGCCTTTATTGATATTGGCCGTGGCCGCAATGCTGTGCTCTACGCGGGTGAGGTTAATTGGGATGCCACCGGCCTGGACGGTGCACCCCGCAAGATTGAAAATGCACTGAAGGCCGGAGATTCTGTGCTGGTTCAGGTCACTAAAGACCCCATCGGACATAAGGGTGCCAGACTGACCAGCCAGGTCTCCCTGCCTGGGCGCTACCTGGTGTACGTACCCGGTGGTTCCATGACCGGTATCTCCCGCAAGCTGCCCGATGTGGAGCGTACCCGTCTCAAGCGCATCCTGAAGGACCGCCTACCCGAGGACGCAGGCGTTATCGTACGCACTGCAGCCGAAGGCGCCAGCGAAGAAGAGCTGACCAACGATATCAACCGACTGCGTGTTCAGTGGGATGAAATCAAGGAAAAGAGCGAGAGCCGTAAGGTTCTTGCCCCCGAGATGCTCTACCAGGAACCCGACCTGACCATCAAAACCGTGCGCGATGTCTTCAACGAAGACTTCACCTCCATGGTCGTTCAGGGGCAGGATGCCTGGGACTCAATTGAAGCTTACGTTACCTACGTGGCTCCTGACTTGGTAGATCGACTCAAGCAGTGGGAGGAGGACGATGACCTCTTTGAGCACTACCGCATTGAAGAGCAGCTGCAAAAGGCCCTGGACCGCAAGGTTTACCTGCCTTCGGGTGGCTCACTGGTCATTGACCGTACCGAAGCGATGACTGTAGTGGACGTCAACACCGGCAAGTTCACCGGTAGCGGCGGCAACCTTGAAGAAACTGTCACCAAGAACAACCTAGAAGCTGCTGAAGAAATCGTGCGCCAGCTGCGCCTGCGCGATATCGGTGGCATCATCGTGGTTGACTTCATTGACATGGTCTTGGAATCAAACCGCGAACTGGTTTTGCGTCGCCTCGTTGAATGCCTGGGCCGTGACCGTACTAAGCACCAGGTTGCTGAAGTGACCTCTTTGGGTCTGGTTCAGATGACCCGTAAGCGCATGGGTACCGGTCTGCTTGAGGTCTTCTCTGAACCCTGTGAGCATTGTGCTGGCCGAGGTCTTTTGGTACAGGATCAGCCTCTTGAGGGCCGTACCGGTGGTGCCTCTGACTTCATCCACCGTGCTGACCGCGATGATCGTAAGCGTTACCGTCACCAGAAAGCTGTTGCTCACCATGATTTGGTCCATGAGGTTGAGGGTGATGATGACCCCAAGAGCGAAGCCCGCCGGGCGGCTCTTGCTAATATCGTTGCTGCCACCCAGCACAGCGAAGAGGGCGATGACGCCGAGTCCCGCTCAGCCCGCAAGCGTAAGCGCCGCAAGCGCAACCGCCGCGCTGACTCAAATCAGGTTGAGGCTCAGAACAGTGAGCAGACCCTCAGCATCGGTGATGAGGGCATTGAACTACCTGTTGCCGACCGCGATGATTCCGCCGAAGGAACTTCGGGGGAGCAGGGAGCCTTCACCCTCGAATCTCTAGCTGCCGTCTTTGAACAGGGCGACGATGAAGAGACCGCCCGTGAGTCACGCGGTAATCGCCGGGGCGATGGTCAGCGCGGTGCTAAGAAGCCGCGCCGTGAGCGCACCCGCAACCGCGCTGACATTTCTGCGGATGATTTTGGTGCTAACTCAGATGCGTCAGTAGATGTTGACCCTGAAGCTGACTCACGTTTCACCCAGAACTCCAACCGTCTGGAAGCAATCCGTGCCGGCGAAGCTCGTGCGCGCGCTTCGCAGAAAGCTGGGCGTGAGTACGACCGCGGTGATGATGAGAACGGCGAGCAGCAAGATTCCCGCGGTGGCCGCGAGGATCATTCTTACCGCAATGATCGCTCTGCCCGTGCGGATCGCAATGAGCGTTCTTCCGGTTCTCGCGGTGAGCGTCGCCCCCGCCGTGCGTCCTCCGGGTCAGGCCTTAAGTACGTGGCACCAGTTGAAATGGAAACTAGCCCTGCTCTCACCGGTGTAGCGACCCCGGGCAAGAAGGCTGAGGCTCCTGCAGCTGCTGAAACTCCGGCAGCCCGGGAACAGGCTCCCGCTGTTACCAGTGCTCCTAAGAAGCGCCGTTCACGCCGAGCGGTGAGCTCGGGTGCCGGTTCTACTGAGGTGCGCACTGAAGAAGTAGCTGCGGCAACAGGTAGCTCGGTGACCGCTTCGGCGACTGACGTTGCTCAAAAAGCAGCGACCACCGAGGACGCACCGGTCATGTTGGGTGTGGGCGTGTCGGCGGCTGATATCAAGCGCGATGGCAAATAAGCCCTCTTCGATAGGCTAAAGCTTTTGGGCGGCACTCCGGTGAAAACCGGGGTGCCGCCCTCTAGTATGTGCCCAACAGGTGGGGAGGGTATGAGCGATAACACGCCGCTTGACCGGGAATTAACTAAGCTCTTTGCTTGCCCCCAGAGCTAAGAACCCCGTACAGTAGATGGTCGGTGCTGTTTTCACAAGCAAACGTTAGCGTGAGAACAGTGGAATATTTTGAAAAAGGTATTCAGCCGCGACGTAAAAATAGGTTCGCCTCAAAAACTTATTCGGCAAACGATGGGGGACCATTCCCGCGTTAAGTCGCCGGGTCAGAAACACGCCCACCTTCGGGTAGAGCCCGGCACCTGTTTTTACACACTGTTAAAAAAGACGTCAAGAGAAGTGAGTTCCCAAGTGGCATACGCAATTGTTCGCGCTGGCGGCCGCCAGGAAAAGGTCTCCGTCGGAGATCTCGTTACCCTTGACCGCGTCGCTGGTGAGGCAGGAAGCACTATTCAGCTTCCCGTTCTCATGCTGGTAGACGGGGACAAGGTCACCGTAGATGCAAAGACCCTGGCTTCGGCCAAGGTTACCGCTGAAAAGATCGAGGACCTCCGTGGCCCCAAGATCGTTATTCAGAAGTACAAGAACAAGACCGGTTACAAGAAGCGTCAGGGCTTCCGTGCCGAACTTACCACCGTCAAGATCACTGCGATCAACGCGTAAGTTCCCGTAGACTAGTTCTAAATCACAACCGATTTCTTCTACATAAGGTAGGCATCAATGGCACATAAGAAGGGCGCAAGCTCCACCCGCAACGGCCGTGACTCAAACCCCCAGTACCTCGGTGTTAAGCGCTACGGCGGTCAGACCGTCAACGCAGGCGAAATCCTCGTCCGCCAGCGTGGCACCCACTTCCACCCCGGCAACAACGTAGGTCGCGGTGGGGATGACACCCTGTTCGCTCTTGCAGCAGGTCAGGTCGAATTTGGTACCCGTAAGGGCCGCAAGGTTGTTAACATCCTTGCAGCAGCTGAGTAAGTTTTTATAAACTCACGCATTTGAGAGGGCACCCGCGTTTAGGCGCGGGTGCCCTCCCTTTTATTCCCCGCTCGGTCAGGCATCACAGATATGTAGTGAGTGTCTGCCTGTAGAATGGGGAATCAGATCTTATTTATTTCTCTAAGGAGCTTTTGTGGCTGATTTTGTTGACCGGGTTGTGCTTCATGTGACCGGTGGGCACGGTGGGCACGGCTGTGTGTCGGTTCGCCGTGAAAAGTTCAAACCCCTAGGTGGTCCCAATGGGGGCAACGGCGGTAAGGGTGGCGACGTCATCTTGCGCGTAGACGGGCAGACCACCACCCTGTTGGAATACCATCACAGCCCTCACCAGCACGCCACTAATGGCGATGTTGGCCGCGGCGATATGTCTCACGGCTTCAATGCCCCCGATCTTATTCTGCCGGTGCCGCAGGGCACCGTTGTGAAGGATAAGCAGGGCAACGTCCTTGCTGACCTGGTGCGTATTGGTGATGAATACGTAGCTGCTGAGGGCGGTATCGGCGGTAAGGGCAACGCTGCCCTGACATCCACCAAACGCAAGGCTCCCGGCTTCGCTCTGCTAGGCATTCCCGGCGATGAAAACGAGGTTGTGCTTGAGCTCAAGTCCATCGCGGACGTCGCGCTGGTGGGGTACCCTTCCGCCGGTAAGTCCTCGCTGATTGCGGCTATTTCAGCAGCTCGACCCAAGATCGCTGACTACCCCTTCACCACCCTCATCCCTAACCTGGGTGTTATTCAGGCAGGCGATACCCGCTACACCGTGGCCGATGTCCCCGGTTTGATTGAGGGTGCATCTGAGGGTAAGGGTCTGGGCCATCGCTTCTTGCGCCATGTGGAGCGCTCTAGCGCCCTGGTGCACGTCATTGACTGCGCCACCCTTGAACCCAACCGCGACCCCATCTCTGATTTTGATGTGATTCGCGGTGAGCTAGAGAACTACGAGGTAGACCCCACCGCCGGTGTCACCGTGCCCCTTAACGAGCGTCCGCAGCTAATCGTGCTGAACAAAATTGACGTTCCCGAGGCACGCGAATTGGCGGAATTCGTCAAGCCCATGTTTGAAGAACGCGGCTTCAGGGTCTTTGAAGTATCAACGGCTTCCCATGAGGGCCTCAGGCAGCTGACCTTTGCTATGGCGCAGATTGTTGAAGAGGACCGCAAGGCCCAGCGCAAGGCACGCAAGAACACTGTTGTTGCTGAGGACACTGTGGTGGTTAAGCCCAAGGGCTTCCGTTCGAAGAAGAAGCAGGAATTCATCATCCGCAAGGAAGAGCGTAATCTTGAGCCGCTCTTCCGCGTTATTGGTGAAAAGCCCGAACGCTGGATCAAGCAGACTGACTTCAACAACGATGAAGCGGTGGGCTACCTGGCTGACCGCCTTAACCGCCTGGGCGTGGAAGACCAGCTCTTCAAGGCTGGCGCTATCGCCGGCGACGCCGTCGTCATCGGCGAAGAGACTGACGCTGTGGTCTTCGACTGGGAACCCACCATGGTGGGTGGTGCCGAGTTGCTCTCAAGCCCCCGCGGTACCGATGTGCGCCTGGAAGAGCTGATTCGCCCCACCCGTGCTCAGCGTAAGGCGGAGTTCCACGAGCGTATGGACGCTAAGGCTGAAGCTCGCGCCGAGCTTGAAGCTGAGCGCGTTGCCGGTATCTGGACCGAATCAGTGGAAGAGATGAAAGCTAGCCGTCAGCCCAAAGCTAAGGCAGAAAAGAAAGCTGAAACCGAGACAGAGTAAAATCTAGCCCGAGATTTGAGCGTCTCATTGCCGCCTATCGGTTGATACCGGTAGGCGGCAATGTTGTATATTCGAAGGGTTGTAGCGGAAGAGCACAGGAAGAGAAAACAGTGGATATTAAGACCGCTTTCCAGGCCAGCGCTGAAGGGCGGGGCAAGCACCGCCGTAGCCCCATTCTTGAGCGTGCTGATATGCCCAAGGCCCGGCGTATCGTAGTTAAGGTGGGCTCTTCCTCTCTGACCTCCATAGAGAATTCACTCGATGAACTAGCAATTGCCATAATTTCTGATGTGCTGGCCAAGAAGAAGCGCGAGCACCCCAGTATTGAGCTGGTTTTTGTATCCTCTGGCGCCATTGCTGCCGGCCTGGCGCCGCTGGGTCTTTCCCGGCGTCCCAAGGATCTAGCAACGCAGCAGGCTGCTGCCTCGGTGGGGCAATCCCTCTTGATGAGTCGCTATACCGATATATTCAGCAGGTACGGGGTGACGGTATCCCAGGTACTGCTCACCGCTGAAGATTTGATGGCCCGCGACCGCTACCAGAACGCCCACCGACAGCTAGAGCGCCTTCTCGATTTGGGCGTGATGCCGATTATCAACGAAAACGATGCGGTAGCAACCCGTGAAATTCGCTTTGGTGATAACGATAGAATTGCTGCCCTGGTCGCCCACACGGTCAAAGCAGATGCGCTGGTGCTACTTTCAGATGTGGACGCTCTCTACACCCGCCACCCCAACGACGGAGGAGAGCGGGTCAGCTCAGTACGAGGGGAAGAGGATTTAGCCGGTATGGCTATTGGCTCGGTGGGTAGTGCCGGGGTTGGCTCAGGCGGTATGGTCACCAAGGTGAAAGCTGCCCAGGTGGCAGCGTCCTCGGGCATCCCGGCGCTGGTAACCAGCGCACCGAATGCTCGGGCCGCTTTTGCTGGTGAGGACGTGGGAACCTGGTTTTATTCGACCGGCGACCGTTCAACGGTTCAGAGTCTCTGGCTACAGCACCTGGCGGATATTGAAGGGACCATCGCGGTGGACGCCGGAGCGGCAGCTGCCCTGCGCCGTCGCCGCTCCCTGCTAGCAGCGGGTGTTACCGGTGTTGAGGGCAACTTCGAGGGCGGTGGTGCTATCGCGATTACCGATGAACAGGGCACTGTTATTGCCCATGCGCTCAGCTCTTATAGTGCGGGGGAGACCGCCCAAATGATTGGCCGCCACAGCACCCAAATTCAATTAGCTATGGGGGAGACCTATGACGGTACTGTGGCTCACGCCGACAACATTGTGGTGTTGCCTTAACCAGCTGCTGGGTGCTGCAGGTAACATGGTGTGAAACAGTCCCCAGGAAAGAAGGTTAGCGTGGCAGAACAACTTGAGGTCAACGAAAAAACCATGCAGAGCGTGGTGCATATGGCAGAGGACGCCCGCGTGGCTTCTTTGAGGTTAGCCCGTGCAGATAGCAATTGGAAGAACCGAGCCCTTGAGGCCGTGGCCGCCTCGCTGGAGAAGCACGCAGTAATTATTACCGAGCAGAATGCTCTGGATCTTGAACGCGAGCATGAGGCGGGCATGAGCCCTGCCATGTTGGACCGCCTGGCTTTGAACGCGCACCGGGTGGGCGAGCTTGCCGGTGCTCTGCGTGCCCTGATTGGTCTGCCTGACCCGGTGGGTGAAGTGATGCGTGGCTCCACCTTGCCCAACGGTTTACGCATGCAACAGGTGCGAGTACCTTTAGGCGTCATCGGAGCTATTTATGAGGCGCGCCCCAATGTCACCGTCGATATTGCTGGGCTTGCTATTAAATCCGGGAACGCTGTGCTGTTGCGCGGTGGCAGCGCCGCTGAGAAAACCAACCAGGTCATTGTCCGCATTATTCGTGATGCTCTCTACGCCACCGGTCTGCCCATTGACTCCGTGCAGTCGGTCGATGAATTTGGGCGGGAAGGCGCCAACGCTCTCATGCTTGCTGCCGGTAAGATTGACGTTCTCATTCCCCGAGGGGGCCGCGGTCTGATTCAGTCAGTGGTGCAAAACTCCCGCGTGCCTGTGATTGAAACCGGTGAGGGGAATTGCCATATCTTTGTTGACGAGAGCGCAGATGAGAAGATGGCCGTTGAGATCCTTCTCAACGCTAAAACTCAGCGCCCCGGCACATGCAATACGGTGGAAACCCTGCTTCTAGCAAAGGGAGCTAAGGCCGCCCCCGCCGTCCTCACAGCCCTTTTCCGTGCCGGTGTCACCCTGCACGTTGATGCTGACACCCGAGAAATACTGCCCGAAGGTGTAGAGGCTGTGGACGCTACCGAAGAGGACTGGAGCACCGAATACGGCTCACTCGATCTTGCCGTCAAAACGGTAGCTGGCCTTCCAGATGCACGCCGCCACATTCGCACTTACTCCACCGGTCACTCAGAAGCCATTATCACCAATGACCTTGTCAACGCTGAGACCTTTGTGCGCGATGTCGATTCAGCGGCTGTCTATGTAAATGCCTCTACCCGTTTTACGGATGGCGGGCAGTTCGGTTTGGGCGCAGAGGTGGGGATCTCCACCCAGAAGTTGCACGCTCGGGGGCCTATGGGCCTCGAACAGCTCACCACCTCTAAATGGATCGTGCGCGGCGACGGGCACACCCGCTCCTAAAGCGCACACCAGCTAAAAAATTACGCTACCGGTGGGGCGCAACTACGCAAAAACCAAGCCCAACCGGTAGCATTAGATAAAACCCATACTGGCCCACCACCGGTGTGCCCACACACTGCACACCGATTGAAAGGTGCACACATGTTTGATACCCTCCTTGCCGCAGGCGCCACCGTCATTGCCTCAGAAGAGTCCGGCGCGCACCAGCTTGAACTGTACGGTATTCCCACCTACTGGTTCGCTATTTTCGGTTTCATGTTCTTCGGCATCCTTATGTTCATCACCGTCTCTTTCTCAGGCCGTGGCGTAGTACGCCCCGAGCACGCCGCTGATCACCTCTCCGCTGAGGAAGAAGCAGCAATGCTTGATTACAAGAACAAGCACGGCCGCCACTAGGCAAATAATCTTTATAACTGTCGGCGCGGGTTCGGGCAAATAATACCCG